>NZ_WMEA01000001.1:347500-680000 GCF_021735925.1 Loktanella sp. M215 | reverse complement strand
TTGGGCGGGGGCACAAACCAGGGGGTGGCGACTGTTTACTAAAAACACAGGGCTCTGCGAAGTCGCAAGACGACGTATAGGGTCTGACGCCTGCCCGGTGCCTGAAGGTTAAAAGGAGGAGTGCAAGCTCCGAATTGAAGCCCAGGTAAACGGCGGCCGTAACTATAACGGTCCTAAGGTAGCGAAATTCCTTGTCGGGTAAGTTCCGACCTGCACGAATGGCGTAACGACTTCCCCGCTGTCTCAAATGTGGACTCAGCGAAATTGAATTGCCTGTCAAGATGCAGGCTACCCGCGGTTAGACGGAAAGACCCCATGCACCTTTACTATAGCTTCACACTGGCATCAGGTACAGCATGCGCAGGATAGGTGGTAGGCTTTGAAGCCGGGACTCTGGTCCTGGTGGAGCCTCCCTTGAGATACCACCCTTGCTCTGCTTGATGTCTAACCGCGGTCCGTTATCCGGATCCGGGACCCTGTGTGGTGGGTAGTTTGACTGGGGCGGTCGCCTCCCAAATTGTAACGGAGGCGCGCGAAGGTTGGCTCAGAGCGGTCGGAAATCGCTCGTTGAGTGCAATGGCAGAAGCCAGCCTGACTGCAAGACTGACAAGTCGAGCAGAGTCGAAAGACGGCCATAGTGATCCGGTGGTCCCGCGTGGAAGGGCCATCGCTCAACGGATAAAAGGTACGCTGGGGATAACAGGCTGATGGTGCCCAAGAGTCCATATCGACGGCACCGTTTGGCACCTCGATGTCGGCTCATCTCATCCCCGGGGCTGGGGCAGGTCCCAAGGGTACGGCTGTTCGCCGTTTAAAGAGGTACGTGAGCTGGGTTTAGAACGTCGTGAGACAGTTCGGTCCCTATCTTCCGTGGGTGTAGGATACTTGAGAGGAGTTGCCCCTAGTACGAGAGGACCGGGGTGAACGATCCACTGGTGGACCTGTTGTCGTGCCAACGGCAGTGCAGGGTAGCTATGATCGGACAGGATAACCGCTGAAGGCATCTAAGCGGGAAGCCCCCTCAAAACAAGGTATCCCTGAGGACCGAGGTAGACCACCTCGTCGATAGGCCAGAGATGTAAGCGCAGCAATGTGTTCAGTTGACTGGTACTAATGGTCCGATAGGCTTGATTTGATCCAGTAGAAGCGAGACTTCGACTGACCCAAATCATAATACATACACAACATTAGCCGTACTTGGCTTGAACGACGGTCCGCGTGAAAACGCAGGCCGCTGATGACAAACATAGGTAGATGCACCGAAGTGTTCTGCTGAGTGGCTGCACATTTGCTTTGCGAACGTGCTCTGCCACCCGGCGGACGCACACGGGTGCGTCCGCCGGTGTTTCTTTCTTGGTGTGGTGATCATAGCGTGAGCAAAACACCCGATCCCATCCCGAACTCGGCCGTTAAGTGCCACAGCGCTGATGGTACTGCGTCTTAAGACGTGGGAGAGTAAGTCATTGCCACACCTAGTAAGAAACACCCGTGGTTGAACCCAAACGTTCAACCTGTATCTCTCAAACGATTTAAAACACCCTGTCGCGGGATGGAGCAGCCCGGTAGCTCGTCAGGCTCATAACCTGAAGGTCGTAGGTTCAAATCCTACTCCCGCAACCAAATTATACCGCTAAATCAGAAGCTTAGAGCCCGACTTAATCAGTCTGGTTTTTGCGTTTTCAGTCTACATCAACGCCACATCAACACCGCAACAGAAAGACAGCACCTGCACGCATAAGCGGGCAGTGGCATGCAGGTGGTTGGCCGTTGCGCGGATTTGGTCAAACTGAAGCTTCATTGAGCTTGCCACACTCACTTTCCTCCCGCGTACCTATCCGGGACCTCTGGCTTTATCCTGCGGCGCAGTGAAAAGATTCTACGCCAAGCCAGTTCGGCAAGGTCAAGGAGGGCAGTGGTACCCGTTTCCTGACGTTCTCCAACTATGCATCTGTGTGCTTGTCAGCTTGCGATTAACCAAAGCTGGGCTTCAATCAGCGCGCATTGCCGAGCACATGGAAACCCGCAGAAACGGTCCGCCGATACGCTGGTATACATCCCCGACTACAGTATCACCCGAGTGGATGATCTCCTGCCATGGAGCTCGTCAAACCACGCGGCCCGATCGGACACTACGAGACAGATAATGGAAGGCAATCTGGGTCAGGCTATTTCGGTTTCAGCCCATCTGATGGACGGGCTGAAAGCTCTTTAAAGGTAGCGTTATTCGGCAGCCAGCTGAATTGAGGTGCCCCCCGAAAACTGGACACTGACGTAAGCTCCGATTTGCTGTCTGTTGATCTTCACCACGAAGGAGATCGAAGATGTCGAAACGAAAGCAGCACGCCCCTGAGTTCAAGGCGAAGGTGGCGCTTGAGGCGCTGAAAGGTGAGGCGACGGTGTCGGAGCTGGCGAGCCGGTTCGGCGTGCATCCGACGATGATCAACCAATGGAAACGTGCGCTGCTGGATGGCGCGTCCGGTGTCTTTGAACGCGGCGGCCGCAAGACGCCGGTCATCGATGAAGACCAGGTCAGGGATCTGCATGCCAAGATCGGGGAGCTGGCGGTGGCCAACTCTTTTTTGGAAAGAAAGCTCAAACCTTGGGGCGGGAAGTGAGGCGCAGCATGGTCGAGCGCGACCATCCGGACCTGTCGATTGGCCAGCAGTGCGCGCTGCTACAGGTTTCTCGGTCGTCGTTTTACTATACGCCGCAGGGTGAGACGGAGCAGAACCTCGCGCTGATGCGGCTGATCGACGTGCAATTCCTGGAGACGCCCTTCTTCGGCGTGCGCCAGATGACGTGGCACCTGCGCAACGAGGGACACGCGGTGAACGAAAAGCGCATCCGTCGGCTTATGCGCCTGATTGGTTTGATTCCAATCTACCAGAAACCCAACACCAGCAAGCCGGCGAAGGGGCACAAGACCTATCCCTACCTCTTGCGCGGGCTGCGCGTAGAGCGGCCCAATCAGGTTTGGTGCGTGGACATCACCTACCTGCCGATGCGCAGAGGGTTTCTCTATCTGGTGGCGATCATGGACTGGCACACCCGAATGGTTCTGGCCTCGGCGGATCTCGAACACGCTGGACGCCGACTTCTGCGTCGACGCGCTGAACGAGGCAATCTATCGGTTCGGGCCACCTGACATCATGAACAGCGATCAGGGATCGCAGTTCACATCGTTTGCTTGGACAGACCGCCTGCGGCGGTCGGGCGTCCGTATATCGATGGATGGCAAGGGCCGCTACTTGGACAACATCTTCATCGAGCGCCTGTGGCGCACGCTGAAATACGAGTGCGTCTATCTGCATGTCTGGGAGACCGGGTCTCAGGCCCGCGCGGGTGTCCGGACATGGATGGGGTTCTACAATCACCGCCGCCCGCACAAAGCCCTTGGCGGCCAACCACCGGCCGTAGTCTACTCGCTGAAAGTCGAAGCAACGCAACCCGATCAGCAGGAGCAGATCAGAGCTTAGAAAGCGCCAGATCCTGTCCAAGGGAAGGGGAGCACCTCAGCGTTCGGCGTGCGTCGGTCAGGCTGTCGAAGATTTCCTCGTTGAGGCATTCGTCGCGCAAGCTGCCGTTGAATGATTCAATGTAACCATTCTGCTGTGGCTTGCCGGGATCGATGTAATGCCACTCGACCTTGTTGTCGTTTGCCCATTTCAGGATCGCTTTGCTGGTGAACTCCGTTCCGTAGCATGTTGGGAATGAAGTGCCGTTCAAGGTTATGGCCGCCTGCGCAGCCTCCAAAATTGCGCAGCAGGCGGCCATAACCGGGTCTCGGGTCTCTATGGTGGTTTTGCGAACCACACCACAGAGGAGACCGGCCATGGCCAAGGTTGAACATACTTCGGATGCCCGCGTTCTGGTAGGCATCGACATTTCCAAACACCGGCACGAGGTGCTGATTGCCGTCCCGGGCAAGACGCGGCGGCGGCGCATGACGATCACCAATTCCACCGACGACTTCATGCGCCTGATCGCGATCTTGCGGGAATATGGCCTGCCGGTCCGGATCGGGTTTGAGGCCACCGGCAACTATCACCGTGTGCTGATGTATCATCTCGGCGTCGCCGGGTTCGACCTGAAGCTGGTATCCTCGGTCGCCCTCGCCCGCACACGCGAGGCGCTGCACAACAGCTGGGACAAGAATGATCCGAAGGATGCGCAAGTCATCTTGCACATGCTGCAAATCGGCGCGGTGCAGATCTTCCAGGACCCGATGGTCGCCGGTACGAATGACATTCAGGAATTGTCCAAGACTCATGATGCGGTGTCGCGGTCCAAGACCGAGCTGTGGCATCGGATTTTGACCCACTATCTGCCACTTTATTTTCCCGAGGCCGACCGCTTCCACCGCAGCTCGCGCACCGACTGGTTCCTGGCCTTCCTCGAGATGTTCCCGTCTCCACACATGATATCTGCCCTGACCAAGGATGAGTTCACCAAGGCGGCCTGGGAAGTGGTTGGACGCAAGGTCGAGAAGACCCTCATGTTGTCAGATATTTACGAGACGGCGAAGACTTCCGCGGGGCTGCCCGTGTCGCCGGATTCTGACGCCATCAGGATGTTCCGCATGATGCTGGCCGAAGGCAGAAGCCTGATCCGCCAACGCAATGCCATCGAAGGCCGTGCCGTCGAACTGCTCGGCGATCGTCCCGATTACCTGCTGCTGCGCACCATTCCCGGCATCGGGCCGATCAACGCCCTGACGATCCCCGCCGAGACCGGTGACCTGCGCCGCTTCCGTCATCACCGGCAGTTTCTGAAGTTTTGCGGCATGGATCTGGCAACCGTCCAGTCCGGCATGTTCCGCGGTCGAAGCAAGATCTCCAAATACGGCAACGCCCGTTTGCGCCGCACTTTGTGGCTTGCAGGGCAGACGGCGGTCATGAAGAAGGCCAACAGCTTCCGCGACAAGTTCGAGCGTTACATTGCGCAAGATCGTCACAACCCGGATTTGCGCCGCAAGGCTTACACAGCCATCGCCGCAAAGATGGCCCGCACCATTCACGCCGTGATCAAATCCGGCGAACCCTATCGTCCCTTCTTCGAGGGGGACGAGCCCGTGCGGAAGGACCCCTCTCTGTAGAGCCGTGGAGGCAGGTTCCTGACCTCGTAGATAATGTTCGGGCCTTCCGCTTGGGATTTAGGATCTCGTCTTAAGGACGGTGAGGGGCGGCATCGTGGCCGACCCTGTATTTGCTATGGGAGAGACCACTTCTTGACGGCGGAGCCCGCCTGGGCAACAATTCAAAAGGTATCCGGTAGCTCGGATGCCATGTGATCTGACGCCCTAAACAGCGTTTTGTTCCCGAGCTAGGACGTTGTCGGAAACGATACAAGCGGGTTTCCCATAGATCCGGACTAGTGCATCCAACTCTCGTGCGACCCTGGCCCCGGAGATGCTGGTGTCGGGGACCAAGCATAGGTTTTCGCGCCAACAATCGTCATCGACCGCCAGGATGCGGAATTTGCGACAGGCCCCGAAAGTGTCGGACAGGAAGTCCAAGGACCAGCGCTGGTTCGGGCGCAATGGCATTGGCATTGGTGTGCGGCTGCCTCGCGCCCGTTTCCGGCCTCTACGGCGGCGCACTGACAGGCCCTCTTCCCGGTAAATCCGATAGAGCTTCTTTTCGTTCATAATCATGCCCACGCGCTCCAGCAGGACGCCAATGCGCCCCTCTCGGCAGATTGCTGCGCAATCGCCTGCCGGGCAGCGGGATAACCGAACCGGCGACGTTTCTCAGCAATCTTGTTCATTTCCAGACGGATCTCCGGGTTATCGGGCGGCCTTTCGCACCGCACGGTTTTCGGTTCGACACCGATCAGGACGCAGACCCGGCGTTGAGAGATCTGATGATCCCGCAGCGCTGCGTCCCGCCGTTGCATCGGCGTCGTCAGGGCTTTCCCAAGAGATCCTTCAGCACAACATTGTCCAGCATGACATCTGCCACCAGGCGTTTCAGCTTCGCGTTCTCATCTTCGAGCTGTTTCAGCCGCTTGGCGTCAGACAAATCCATCCCGCCATACTTGGCCTTCAGCTTGTAGAACGTGGCAGGACCCAAGCCATGCTTCCGGCACAGATCAGCCGTCGGCAAACCAGCCTCCTGCTCTTTGATCATCCCGATTATCTGCGCTTCGGTGAAACAGCTTTTCCTCATCTCGTCTGCTCCTTCAGGTTGGGCAGAAACTACATCAGATCGAGGGAACTTCCGGGCAGCAGGTCACTCGGAACCTCGATTGAGCACACCGATGATGAGCCTGTGAACTGCCCGCCGCGGCGAGCGACTCTCGATTAAAAATGCGTCATGCCGCACTGGAGTGATGAATTTTTCGTCAGTATCACGGCGAAAAGGTGGGCCGGAGCGTGTGATCCGAGGGCGGACTTGACGAATACGGAAGATGCTTCGGAATGTGGGGATGCAGGATGTCTAGGGTTCCGCCGCACAAGGGTCAGGTCCAAGAGATATCGTCGAACCGGCAAATTCCGGTGCGATACACGGCGGGGGAAAATCCCGGGAGGCTACTGCGCCGGTTTGACCCGCGCGCCGCATCCGTTTTCTACGCGGTCATTCCATGAATGCAAACGTGATGGAGACCGATATGAACAAGCTGATCACCACGACCGCCCTCGTCCTGAGCCTTGCCACCGGCGCCCACGCCGAGGCCAAAACCGATTTCAAACTTGCCTGGTCGATCTATGCGGGCTGGATGCCGTGGGGCTATCTGTCCGACAGCGGTATCATGGACAAATGGGCCGAAAAATACGGCATCACGGTCGAGATCACGCAGATCAATGACTACGTCGAATCGATCAACCAATATACGGCCGGTCAGTTTGACGGCGTTTCGGCCACGAATATGGATACCCTCTCGATCCCGGCAGGCAGCGGTGTTGACACGACCGCGCTGATTGTTGGCGACTATTCGAACGGCAACGATGCGGTCATCCTGAAAGGCGAAGGTGATCTGACGACGCTGGCTGGCATGCCCGTCAACCTGGTGGAGCTGTCGGTGTCGCACTACCTGCTGGCACGGGCGCTGGAGTCTGCGGGCCTTGCAGAGGCTGATCTTGCAGGGGTCGTGAATACGTCCGACGCCGATATGGTCGCCGCCTTTGCCACCGACGACGTGCAGGCGGTCGTGACGTGGAACCCGCTGGTGTCGACAATCATGGAAGACCCTGCCGCAAACAAATTGTTCGACAGTTCCAACATCCCCGGAGAGATCATCGACCTGATGGTCGTGAACACCCAGACGCTGGCAGACAACCCCGATTTCGGCAAGGCCGTCGCGGGTGCGTGGTACGAGGTCATGGCGCTGATGGCCGCAGGCGATGAGGGTGCGCTGACGGCGATGGCCGAAGCTTCTGGCACCGATCTGGCAGGCTACACCGCGCAGTTGGATGCCACGCAGATGTTCTACGACCCCGACGCCGCCGTGGCGTTCACCGCAGACGCGGCGCTGCCCGGCACGATGACCAGCGTGGCAGACTTCCTGTTCGACAAGGGCATCCTTGGAGAGGGCGCGCCATCGGCGGATTTCGTCGGTGTGGCCTATCCGGACGGTGCGACCAGCGGCGACGCGAACAACGTCATGTTCCGTTATGACACCACCTATATGCAGATGGCGGCGGACGGCGCGTTGTAATCCGACCCGTCGGGGCGCGCCGTCATGCGGATCATCAACCGGGCACCCAGCCGCCCGACGGTCGTCGTTCTGGCGCTGCTGCCCTTTGTTGCGGTGTTGATCGCCTACGCCGTGGCGTCCGACATCCGCCTGACCGCCAACCCGGCGGACAAGCTGTTGCCAGCCCCCGATACGGTCATGGCGACAGCCGGACGGCTGATCTCGGAACCTGACCGCCGCAGCGGCGACATCCTGTTCTGGCAGGATACAGGGGCCAGCCTGCAACGGCTGCTGCTGGGGGTCGGCATATCGTCGGCCATCGGGCTGATGTTCGGGCTGCTGATCGGGCTGATCCCGATGGCGCGCGCCCTGCTGGCGCAGTTCGTGGCCGTCGTGTCGATGATCCCGCCTCTGGCGCTGCTGCCGATCCTGTTCATCGTCTTCGGGTTGGGGGAATTGTCCAAGGTCGTGCTGATCGTTATCGGCACCTTGCCGTTTCTGATCCGCGACCTGTCCCAGCGGGTGCTGGAGGTGCCGCAGGAACTGATCGTCAAGGCGCAGACCCTTGGCGCCTCGACCTGGGTCATCGCGGTCCGCGTGGCGCTGCCGCAACTGATGCCGCGGCTGATCCAGTCCGTGCGCCTGTCGCTTGGCCCCGCCTGGTTGTTCCTGATCGCGGCAGAGGCGATCGCGGCGGATGCGGGCCTCGGCTATCGCATCTTTCTGGTGCGCCGCTACCTCGCGATGGATGTGATCCTGACCTACGTGATCTGGATCACGCTGCTGGCATTCGTCATGGACTGGGCGCTGCGGGCCCTGTCGCGCAAGGCTTTCCCCTGGGCGGAGGCGGGCCTGTGACCTTTGTTCACGTCGAAAACCTGTTCCAGAGCTATGGCCGCCGCCCGATCATCGAGCGCGTGAACGTCGACGTGGCCGAGGGCGAGTTCATCAGCATCGTTGGCGCGTCGGGCTGTGGCAAATCCACGTTCCTGCGCCTGCTGCTGGCGCAGGAAACGCCGACGCGGGGCCACATCAGCATCAACGGCGCGGCCCCTGCCCGCGAACCGGGGCTGGACCGTGGCATCGTGTTCCAGCGCTATTCAGTCTTTCCCCACCTGACCGTGCGCGAAAATATCGTCGCAGGAGAGAGCTTCCGGCGCGGTTGGGGCCGGTTCTGGGGCGCGGACCGGCGCCGCGCACTGGCGCGGGCAGACGAGACACTGGCCCGCATCGGCCTTGATCATGTCGCGGACCAGTATCCGGCGACCCTGTCGGGCGGCATGCAGCAACGTCTGGCCATTGCGCAGGCGCTGGTGGCCAAGCCATCGGTGCTGCTGCTGGACGAACCTTTCGGCGCGCTGGACCCCGGCACGCGCATCCAGATGCACGATTTCCTGACCGAGTTGCGGGCGCAGACACAGATGACCGTCTTCATGGTCACGCATGATCTGGGCGAGGCGTTCAAGCTGGGCGATCGCGTGCTGGTCTTCGACAAGGTGCGCTGGGATCCGCAGGACCCGAACCTGCACGGGGCGACCATCACCTACGATTTCGACGCCCGCGACGGCGGCATTCCTTTCCAGACCCTCAAGGAGGATATCCATGTTTACCACCCCGCGTGACCGGACCCGGTCGCACCATCCGCGCGACATGGGGCATGACGCCCGCCGCCATCACCACCCGGACCTGAGCCAGCTGCGCGGCTGGAAGGCCATGCAGGAAGAGGCAGACATTCCCGGCTCTGGCTGGGCGCAGGAGAAGAAATGGGCCTTGCGCATGGGCCTGACCGGGGCCGACAGCATCGAGGACAAGTCGATCCCGACCTTCGCCCGGGGCGAGCTGCCCCACTACGCGGGCATCAACACCTTTCTGAAGGCACCCTACGCCGAGGATGTGACCGAGGTCGGCGACTACGACGCGACCGTGCTGGGCATCCCCTTCGACGGTGGCACGACCTACCGCGCGGGCACACGCTTTGGTCCGCAGGGGGTGCGCAAGATCAGCGCACTTTATACGCCCTACAACTATGAAATGGCTGTCGATCTGCGCGAACAGATGACGCTGTGCGATGCGGGCGACGTGTTCACGATCCCCGCCAATATCGAAAAGAGTTTCGACCAGATCAGCCGCGCCGTCAGCCATGTCGCATCGTCGGGGTCCTTGCCCATCATGATCGGCGGCGACCATTCCATCGGCTTTCCCTGCCTGCGCGGTATTGCCCAATGCACGTCCAAGAAGATCGGCATCATCCACTTCGACCGCCACGCCGATATTCAGGAAAAGGATCTGGACGAACGGATGCACACGACGCCGTGGTTCCACGCGACCAACATGCCCAACGTGTCGGCCAAGAACCTCGTGCAGATCGGCATTGGCGGCTGGCAGGTGCCCCGCGACGCGGTCAAGGTCGCGCGCGAGCGCGAGACGAACATCATCACGATGGGCGACATGGAGAAGATGGGCATCGACCGCACCGCCGAAATGGCGCTGGAGATGGCCTGGGACGGCGTCGACATGGTCTATCTGAGTTTTGACATCGACAGCATCGACTGCGGGTTCGTCCCCGGCACCGGCTGGCCCGAACCCGGTGGCTTCCTGCCGCGCGAAGCCTTGGGGCTGGTGTCGAAAGTCGCCGCCGAGGGTATCTGCGGCATGGAGCTTGTCGAGGTCGCACCGCCCTACGACCAGTCCGAGATCACGGCCCTGATGGGCACCCGCGTGATCGTGGATGTGCTGGGATCGCTGGTCGCATCGGGCAAAATGGGCGCTCACAAGCGGCACATGGACAAGCCGGTCGTCATCCCGCATGGCGAATTCGAAGGAAAGCGGTGGTCCAATGCCTCACGATAACGCACCGGATCACCACCACCATCACCACGGCGACAACCACAGCCACGACCCAGCAGACCATCTGCATTCCCATCTGCAAGAGGCGGACGCGGCGGCTGAGTTGCACGTTCTGACGACGCAGTTCATCGATGGCTTTATCGCGGCCAAGGACAAGATGTCCTATCTGCGCATTGCCGGTGTGCCGCTGGAAATCCCGGCCCCCGCGGGTGGACCAACGATGAAACTTGTGGACGTGAAACTGACGACCGAATGGCAGGTCGGCACGGCGTCACCGTCGTTCGGGTCGCGCGAACTCAGCTATTTGCCCTATCCCGGCCCGATGGTGACGGAACGCACGAACATGGGGCTCGTCTATGTCTCGCTTGACGCCAAGCACGTCACCGACCTGCGCAGCTTTCTGCAAAACCACTCTGCCTCCCGAAAGGACCACGCATGAAATACGTATCGACCCTGATTGCCCTCACCGCCGCCAGCCCCGCGCTGGCTCATGGTGATACGCCGATCCACGCGGATTCCCCCGCAGCATTGATCGCCGGTGCTGCGGTTATAGTGGTTGCGGCGACGATCGCGCTGCTGCGTCGGCACGCCGCCTGACGATTTGCACCGGTTCAGTCCCGACCGGGCCGGTGCAAGTTTTTTCTGCGCAGAGGGCTGCCATCCTACCTGCCGGGGTCAGCCAGATCCGGTCGCTCTGCAGCGCGATATGGTTCAGCGCCCGGCCAGGTGGCGCAAGTGTAACGGTCGGCCGGCTATGTAAGGGTTTAGCGCAAGGCCGAAGCCGGGCGACTAACGCACATCCTAGCCCTGCAGTTCACCGAATTCGTTGGATCGCAGCAACGTCCGCCTCTCGCTCTCCTCAATTCATGCTGCATCAGCATCAGTTGAGATTTGCATCGACCGCGAATGGTCGAAAAGTCTCGCTCAGCGGACTTTCGTGCGGGGGCGCGGCAAGTCTGAGCCCAAATATCCATCAGGATCGAGTCGTATTATAGGGGCCTACGCCATTCAAACAGGGCGTCAGGAAGATTTTCTTCGTTCGACGTCCCGTCGGTTTCCTTTACCTTCGTAAATCCATTGCGTTCGTAGAAGCTGATGGCGCGACTGTTCCGCTGAAACACCCAAAGCTGCAAGAGGCCGTGCTTTTCTTTCGCAGTGTTTAAAAGAGTTTCGCCAAGTGTTCTTCCGACGTGCGATGGAAGTAGGTAAAGGTGCTCGACCCAGCCTTCTTTGAAGGCGCAAAATCCGACAACATTCTGATTATCTTCAACAACCCAGACATCGCATGCGACGAATACATTTTTGCGGTAAAATTGCCTGTAGTCATCCATCGGGTGCAAATCTGGCAGATAAGGCAAGAAGTATTTTCGCGACGTCCATGCAATCGATGCGACTGTATTGCTTTCGTCAGAATTCGCCGGTCTCAATTTGATCTTATGAGTTGTCATAACGAGCGGTCTCTAATTTGTCAGCACTGTGCATCGGTTTCGCGTCGGGTCGCGATCCGGCGTATCGGCAATGCCTAAAGGACCAGGCACGGTCACGCGGCCGAAGACTGTGTCGTCAGGCCCAGCACCAGCCAGTCCTGCATGCCGCCGCGGTAATAGTAGATCTTGTCCGGCGGAAAGCCGTTGTCGACCATCGCGTGCATCGCACGCGTACTTTGAGGGCAGGCCGGGCCATTGCAAAACGCGACGACCTTCTTGGCGGCGTCGCAGGTCCAGCCGGACGATGATCGCACACATCCCAACAGGTCCAGACGGTTTGCCACCTCTTCAAATGGAATCGAGATGCTTCCCGGAATCGTGCCCTTCAATCGCCAGTCGGGGTCGCGCATGTCCACCACGACGTAGTCGTCATCCGCCAGGCAGGCCAGAACCTCAAGCTCGCCGACGGGGGTGACACCGGCGATCGGGACCATTGGTTGCAGATAACCGGTAATCAGCTGCATGTCGTTCCGGTGCCGCTCGATTTCAACGGGTCCGCCAGCCAGGTTGACGACCCGTTTCGTCTCGTCCGCCGTTATGTTGAGAAGTTGAACCATTCGTCGATCTCCAGTCCGGTTTTGTTTCATTCAGCAGGCTGCGCCACCCGCACCTTGCGCGTCTCGCGCTGCATCAGGCTCTGGGTGTCGGTCAGGACCAACCGCCAGACACCTAATACGGCGAGCCCCATGACTACAATCGCAGCAAGGGTGTCGATGCCTCATCGCATTTCAGATCGCCTCTACTGCCTTCTCCAGAAGGGCCCAGACTGGCCCGATAGGGCCGTCAGTCCAGCGTTCTTGATCGCCTGCATGGACGCCACCGGGGCGATGAGTTTGCGAGGCACCACTGACATCGGCTTTGCGCACCCAAATCAGATGCGACGGTCCACAAGTCACGCCTGAGTCTCGGTGCATCAACCTATCGTCTCTCAGTCCTGCCGTCGTGATGCAGATCAAGGCCTGCGCTCCGTTTCTATCCTACACTGACACACTCAATAGGCGGCCAACGTTGATGCCGTGCAAAAGGAGTCGCAAGATGGAATTCAAGACTAGGGCGATTGCCCCGATGGTCGCGGGCATACTTTACACAACCTCCACCGCTGCGATGGCACAGGTCGGGGAAATCCCAGAGCGTTTTGGCCAATACAATCATGGACATGACATGATGTGGGGAGGCAACGAGTGGGGCGGCTTCGGTATGGTCCTTGGACCGATCTTCATGATCCTGATTGTCGTCGGGATCGTCGCTGCGATCCTATATCTTTTGCGTCTGTTCGGTGCGGCTGGACCTGCCACCGGCAGTCATGCCGCGCACGACCGTGCCGTGATGCTGTTGAAGGAACGCTATGCCAAAGGTGAAATCGATTCGACCGAGTTCACCGAGCGCAAGAAGCTGCTGGCTGACTAACCTGCTATCTTCGTGTTGGTTCAAGCCTCGCGCGTCATTGGCGTGCGGGGCTTCAGCCTGCTGTTGCCTTGTGACGCGCCGGGTCATACGCCTTAACCACAGAAGTGGCTTGCGATGGCACCGCTTCCAGCCAAGCCTTGAAAGATCAGCATGAAAAGACGCCAATTCCTGACCTCAACCTCCGCAGCAATCATGACTGCGGGTGTTGTGTCACCAATGTTCGGCCAGCGTGCATTTGCGCAAGGCCAACCGGCTTTGATGCGCCTTGCGATGCCGCCGCTTCTGGATACGCGTGCGACGGGGCGGTTGGCGCTGACGGCAAGCACAGGCAGCAGCAGCTTTTTCGGCGGGCCCGGCACACCGACCGCAGGGTTCAATCAGGGGTATCTGGGGCCGACCATCATCATGCAGAACGGCGATCTGGCGGCCGAGGTGCAGAATAACCTTGATGAACCCATCAGCGCGCATTGGCACGGCCTTTTGGTGCCCGGTGAACATGACGGCGGCCCGCATCTTGCGATCGCACCCGGTGCCACATGGCAACCCGAAATGACAATTGCGCAGGATCCGGCAACCGTCTGGTATCATTCTCATATCCATGAACGCACCGCAGAACAGGTCTATTTCGGACTGGCCGGGGTTATCCATGTGACGGACGGGCAGGACGATGCGCGCGGTCTGCCGTCCGCATATGGGATCGACGATCTGACGCTTGTCGTGCAGGATCGTCGGTTCGATGCCGCCGGGCGCATGGTCTACGACCCGTCCATGATGGACGTGATGCACGGGTTTTCCGGGAACAGAATACTGGTCAACGGTCAGGCGGGTGCAACGGCGGTGGTGCCAGAGGGGATCGTGCGTTTGCGCCTGCTGAACGGCTCGAATGCGCGCAGCTACAGATTGTTTTTCGAAGATACGCGGCCGATGCACCTGGTGGCGACGGATGGTGGTTTCCTGCCAGCGCCTGTTGCATTGGATGTGCTGCGCCTTGCACCCGGCGAACGGGCCGAGGTTCTTGTCGATTTCTCGGATGGTGGCGCGCCCGTCCTGATGAGCGATCCTGACCAAGCCTACGGTGTCCTGCAGTTCGCCACCGACAGCACGCTGCCCGCGCGGATCACCCGCCTGCCAGAGCAGTTGGATGGTGCGCCCGAAGATTTGACCGGAGCAGAGGTTGCGACGCGGCAGGTCTCGCTCGACATGGGGATGGGTGGCATGATGATGGGCGGAGGTGGCTTTGCCATCAACGGGCGACCCTACGATATGGACCGGATCGATTTTGAAGTCGCCCTCGGGTCGGTAGAACGCTGGCAGATCCGCAGCACCATGGTCGCGCATCCCTTCCACGTCCATGGCGTACGCTTCCGGGTGGTTACCGAGAACGGCGGCCCCCCGCGGCCCGAGAACACCGGCTGGAAAGACACCGTGTTGGTGACCGGCGAGGCCGAGATCCTCGCTCGGTTCGACCAACCCGCAAGCCGCGACACGCCGTTCATGTTCCATTGCCATATCCTCGAACACGAAGATGCAGGCATGATGGGGCAATTCACCGTCACCTGACGCCCGCGCTGCGAAGAAAGCTTCGGGAGTGTCGATGAGGGTCCCTTCTTGCCCCCGAAGCGCAACTGCGCCTCAACGTGTGTCTCGGTGTTCTGGTGGCGACGGCGCTATGGGACCGCGCAGCACCCCGGCGCAGGCGAGAGATTCCGCGGGCGATCCGCTGGACGAACAATCTGCGCCTCGTGGTGGTTTATACCATTGTGTAGCGATGGCGTTTCCCGATCCTTGCGGTCGGATTGGCCGTGATTGCGCAAGGCCGTGGCTGGCGGCTGTTCAATATCATCGCAGCACCGGAGTGGGTTGCGGTTCTCGTCTCGATCGTCGTCCTCAATCTGGTCATCTATCTGCAGCACGTCATGTTCCGCGCTGTGCCTGCACTGTGCCGCCACGGATCGCCTGATCGTGCGGCGCGCTCATGATGCCATCGCCTGTTTCGACACCACCTCGCCCAATGCGGCGGTCAGTTTGTCGACCTGCGCCAGCGTATTGTAATGGACCATCGAGACGCGCAGCACGCCGCTGTCGTGGGCCTCTTTCAAATCCTCGACCAGACGGCGGGAATGGAAGTCTCCGAAGCGGATCGCGATGCCGTGGGCGTCCATCGCGCGGGCGACCTCGCCCGAGTCGTGGCCATCGAAGCGGAAGGCGATGGTTGGCACGCGGGTGCCGGGCGTGTAGCCGCGCCCGACGATATGGCAGTCGTTGCGCGCACCCAGCCATGACAGCAGACGCTCGGCCAGCAGGTTTTCCTGCGCGGCGATGCCCTCGAAAGCGGCCTCTAGCTTGTCCCGCGTGCTGCCGGTGGCCCCCTGCCGGGTGCCGAGTTCCGCTAGGTACTCGACGACCGCCGTGGTGCTGTAGGCGAGTTCGTAGTTCGGGTTGCCCGGTTCCAGCTTGCCTGGGATTTTGTCCTTGCCGTAGAACCAGTGGTATTGCCCGTCGAGTTCGCCCAGCAGGTCGTATTTGCCGTACATGATCGCGGTGTGGGGGCCGTAGCATTTGTACAGGCTGAAGACGTAGTAATCCGCATCGCAGGCCTGCACGTCGATCGCCCGGTGCGGGGCATAGGCCACCGCATCGACGCAAAGCCGCGCACCTCGGGCATGGATGAAATCGGCGAAGTCGCGGATCGGGTTGATCCAGCCAAGGATGTTGGACGCGTGGTGGACGCAGACCAGTTTGGTCCGGTCGGTCATCAACGGCTCCAGATCCTCCAGCCGCATCGTCAGGCTGCCTTGGTCCAGCGGCCAGTTCTTGATGACGATCCCGAACTCCTCCAGTTCCTTCCACGGGCCGATGTTAGATTCGTGGTCGGCGTGGCTGACGATGATCTCGTCGCCGGGGCTGAATTGCCGGCGCATCGACGCGGCGAGGGTGCGCATCAGTTGCGTGGTGGAGGGGCCGAAGAGGATTTCCTCTGGCCTTGCCGCGTTCACCAGCGTCTGCGCGGCCTTGCGGCCCAGCATCAGCCCTTCGGCGGCAGCCTGCGACACGGCATAGCTGCCGCCGATCTGGACGTTACGGTGGATCAGGAATTCGCTGATCTTGTCCACCACGCCGCCGACGATCTGACTGCCGCCCGCGTTGTCGAAAAAGACCCAAGGGGCGGCAAGGCCGGGAAACTGGCCTTGCACGAAATCCATGTCGAGCGCGTCGTGTGTCATCATCTGTCCTGTCATCAATGGTTCAGCACGGCGCCCAGAAAGTTGCGCGTGCGGGGTTCTGTCGGGTTTTCCAGCAGGGCGGCGGGGGTGCCGGTTTCAATCACCTCTCCACCGTCCATGAAGATCACGCGGTCGGCGACCTGACGGGCAAAGCCCATTTCATGCGTGACCACGATCATCGTGACGCCGGTGTGGGCCAGCGATTTCATCACGTCCAGCACCTCGCCCACCATCTCGGGGTCCAGGGCGGAGGTCGGTTCGTCGAACAGCAGCACCTGCGGTTCCATCGCCAGCGCACGGGCGATGGCGACCCGCTGCTGTTGGCCGCCGGACAGGTGCTGTGGATACTTGTCCGCCTGTTCCGCGATGCCGACGCGGGCCAGCAAACGGTCGGCGAGCTTCGCCGCCTCAAGCCGTGACGTGCCGCGCACCCGGCGGGGGGCGAGCATGACGTTGTCGCGCACGCTGAGGTGGGGGAAGAGGTTGAAGCCCTGAAAGACCATGCCGACCTCGGCCCGCACGCGGGCCAGCGACCGGCCTTTCTCGACGGGGATGCCGTCGACGCGGATCTCGGATTTCGGGTCGAAATCCTCCAGCCGGTTGATGCAGCGGATCAGGGTCGATTTGCCGGACCCGGAGGGGCCGATGATGCAGACGACCTCACCTTTAGCGATGTCGAAGTCGATGCCGCGCAACGCCTCGAACGTGCCGTAGTATTTGCGCAGGTTGCGGATGGAGACAGCGCTCATGCCTGGCGCCCCCCGCTGTAGCGGCGTTCAAGGTAGGACACGAAAAGGACCAGCGGCCAGAGGAAGGCGATGTAGATCAGCGCGGCGCCGATCAGCGGCGAGGGGTTGGCGGTCAGGGCCTGCGCCTGCGTTGCCTGCTTCAGCAGATCGGGCATCGCGACGACAGAGGCGAGGGCGGTGTCCTTGATCACGTTGATCGCGTTGTTGGTCAGCGGCGGGATCACGATGCGCACCGCCTGCGGCAGGATCACGTCCACCATCGTCTGCCGCTGGTTCAGGCCAAGGGCGGCGGACGCCTCGAACTGGCCATGCGGGATCGCCTGAATCCCGGCGCGAAAGATCTCGGCGGTGTAGGCGCCGGACACGAGTGTTAGGGCAGCCATGGCCGAGGCGAAGGACGTCAGCCGCACGCCGACGAAGGGCAGGGCGTAGTAGACGACGATCAGCAGCACCAGCAGCGGGATCGACCGGAAGATGTCGATATAGAGCCGCATCAGGATCCGCACCGGCTTGACTGCATAGAGCCCCAGCAGCGCCACGATCAGGCCGAGGATCAGGCCCGCGACGATGCTGGCGGCCCCCAGTTGCAGGGTCAGCCACAGCCCGTCCAGCAGCATCGGCAGGCTGCGGCGCAGCACCGCCACGTTCAGAAAGGTGTCGAAAACGTCCATGAAAGTCTTTCATTGGTGTGGCACGGCCCGGCATCGGGGGCCGTGCCACGTCCGGTCAGTTCAGGGTCGGCATGTCCATGACGGTCACGGTCGATGTCGTGTCCTCTGGTGCCGCACCAAACCACTTTTCGTGCAAGCCGGCGATGGTGCCGTCTTCCTTCAGCGTGGTCAGCACATCGTTGACCTCTGTCGCCAAGGGCGCGTCCTTGGCGAACATCATGGAATATTTCTCGCCGGTCTCGATCCGCTGGACGACCTTTAGGTCCGGCTTGTCCTTGACGTAGTATTGCAGCGCCGGGATGTCAGAGATGTAGCCGTCGATCCGGCCCGCGGCGAGGTCGAGCATCGCGGGGGCCAGACCTTCGTAGCGGTTGATGGTCGAAAACCCGTATTCGGCCTGATGTTCCGTCGCCCACATGTCGCCGGTCGACCCGGTGTCGACGCCCACGACCTTGTCCTTCATCTCGTCCAGCGATGCGGGGCCGTCGGCGGCCACGGTCAGCGACTGGTCGCTGTCGTAATAAGGCTGGGCGAAGGTCACGGATTGCAGGCGTTCCTGCGTGATGGTGATCGACGACATGGCGATGTCGACGCCGCCCGACTGCACGGCCGAAAACAGGCCCTGGAAGGGGATGTTGACGATCTCGACGCCGCGGCCCAGCTTTTCGGCGACGGCGTTCACCAGATCGACCTCGAAGCCGACATTGGCGCCGGTGTCGTCCTGAAACTCCCACGGCACGTTGCCGATGTTCGCGCCGACCTGAAGGTCCTGCGCGAAGGCCGTGCTGCCAAAGGCTGTGGCCGCCAAGGCCACTGTGGCAATCTTGCTGATCTTTCCAAACATGGTGTCGTTTTCCCTGTCGTTGGTGTGATTATTGCTTCACTATTGGTCTGACCGGTCAGACCGGTCTGACCAATTACAAGCATGCGACACGACGTCTGGCAAGGCTAGGGATTGGGGAAACCGGCCCAACGGCGCGATACGATGAAAAATGCGCCATACCGAAAGTCACGCGATGAACCACATGAGCGGCAAGAGCGTCACCCAGACCGTCGCGGCCACCCTGCAGGACATGATCCGCACAGGAGAGCTGAAGCCCGACGAAAAGATCCCTTCGCAGCGCATCCTGTCGGACCGGTTGCAGGTGTCCCGCGCGTCCCTGCGCGAGGCGCTGCTGACGCTGGAAACGCTGGGCCTTGTGCGCACCTATCCGGCGCGCGGCACCTTCGTCACCGGGGCGCAGGACGCGGGCGGGCCGCAGCCCTGGCGGTTCGACGGTCAGGTGCGGATCGGTGACGTGTTCCAGACCCGCGCGCTGGTCGAGACGGAATTGTGCAGGCTGGCCGCGCCCCATGTCACGCCCGCGATCGCGGATCAGCTGGAACGGGCGACCGCCGCCTTCGAGGACGCCTGGACCGCCGGCGACCTGATTGCCCATGTCGAGGCCGATCTGCGGTTTCACGGGTTGATCGTGGAAACCTGTCCGAATCCGATGCTGCGGGATTTCTATCGCTCGGTCCGCGACCTGATGACCGAGAGCCAGCGCGTGCCGATCCCCAATACCGCTGTCGCCCGGATGCAGGCGTCGATCAGCGAACACCGCGCCATTCTGGACGCCCTGCGCGCGGGCGACGGCGACCGGGCGGCGCAGGCGATGCGGGCGCATATCCGCAACACCGCCGCCTGCGTTGGCGTGGCGCTGGCCTAGGCCGGGTTCCGGTCCGCGAAGGCCTGCGCGATCTCGCCCGCGCGGGCGATCCAGACGGTGTCGCGGTGGTTCGCGATATGCGTGAGCGCCCGGCGCAACTGGCGCAGGCGGAACGGCTGCCCGACGATATAGGGATGCAGGGCGATGCCATAGACCAGCGGTTGCCGCGCGCTCTGCTCCAGCAGCTCGTCGAAGTTGTCGATGATCATGTCGGCGAATTCCGCGGCCCCGGTCTTGCGGCCGACGATGGCGGGAATGTCGTTGATCTCTTGCCCGTAGGGCAGCGACAGGAGGGGACCGGATCGGGTGCGCATCCAGACGGGTTGATCGTCCATGCACCAGTTCATCGTGTAGGTGTAGCCCGCCTCGACGAGCAGATCGGGCGTGAGGTCCGTTTCGGCGATCCACGGGCTGAGCCAGCCCAAGGGCCGCTGGCCCGCGCCTTTGGCGATCACGTCGGAGGATTCCGCGATCATCGCGGCCTCTTCTGCCTCGCTCATGCCGCTCTGGCTTTCGGAGTTCGTGCGGCCGTGGCCCGCGATCTCGTCGCCGCGGTCGCGGTGGGCGGCCATCAGGTCGGGGGCGTAGTCGTACATTTCGCTGTTGGGCAGGACGGTGGCGGGCAGGCAGAGGGCGTCCAGCATTTCGATCAGCCGCCACGCGCCGACCCGGTTGCCATAGTCGCGCCAGGCGTAGTTCAGAACGTCGGGCGCGGGTTCGGCGTTGCCGATCTGGGCGCCCTTTCCTTCGCCGAAGGCGAAGTGTTCGAGGTTCACGCCTAGGTAAACTGCCAGCCGCTTGCCGTCCGGCCAGTCGAAATCGGGGCGGTCGGTGATCGCGCTGTAGGCGTAGCGTCCATGGGTCGGCAGGGTCATAGCGGAGCCTCTGCCAGTCCGGCGCGATCCAGCAGGATTTCCGCGCTGTCGTTCCAGACCTGCGTGGCGACGATCAGCCCGTCGCGCACCGTGAAGATGTCGATGTAGCGGTTGCCGTCGAACAGCGTGCCGTCCGGCCATGCGCCATAAAGGTGGCCGGTGTTGTAGACGTGGACGTCGCCGGTGTCCGGGTCCAGTGCCGCATCGGTGCGGATGAACCGCTTTTTCACCCAGGCGTAGCGTTTGGCGTTGAACGCCGTGGTTTGCGCAGGCGCGGTAAAGGCGCGGCCGCCGGTGAAGGTGATGCTCAGCCCGGCCGCGACGTAGGCGGATGCCCCTTCGGGGTCGGGGATCATGGAGCGTTCGAGGTAGGCTTCGACCACCTGTTTTGCGTGGGTAACCGGGTCTGTCACAGGCGTTTCGTCCTTTCCAGCGCGGCGCGGACGCCGTCGATCAGGGGCACCGGGAAATCCGGGGCCTGTGCCGCGACATCCACCATCCCGGCACAGCCCAGCACGATAGCGCGGATGTCGTCTTCGGCCACTGCGACACGCGCCTCTGCCAGAATGCGGGGGATCGCGGTGGCGGGCGATCTCTCCAGATCCAGCACCGGGACACCGCTGGCGCGGACGCGCGCGCAGCGCGGGGTCAAGCCGAGTGCCGCGATGTTCGATTCCAGCACCGGGACGGAGACGGCCAGCGTCGTGACGACGCTGAACTGTCCCAGACGGGCGGCCTGGGCATAGGCGGCCTCTCCGATGCCGAGGACGATACAATCGGTCATGGCGCGCGCTTCGGCCAGCCCGGTATCGTCAAAGCAGCCGATGATGATGATGCGGGCGCCCGCCTCTTCGGCCTCGGCCACCAAGGTCAGCAGGGGCGGGATGCAGGCAGCGCCGTCTTCTGGCCCTTGGATGGCGGGGGGGCCGTCGTGAGAGGTCCAGCCTTCGATGCGGGCGTCGGGCATCATCCGGCGCGCGGTGGAGAGCATGGTTTCCGTCATGGCGACGGTGCTGTTGGGGTTGATGATGACGATCACAGCACACCCTTGCCCGCGTCGGATGCTGCGCGCGCCCGGCGGCGGTTGCCCAGCAGCGCGATGGTCAGGAAGACGCCGATGATCGCCAGCGAGAACCCTGTCGTCAGCGTGCCCAAGGCGTAGAGCACCGGGGAGGTCACGTTCGTCGTCATGCCGTAGATTTCCAGCGGCAGCGTGTTGTAACTGCCCGCCGTCAGCAGGGTCCGCGCGAATTCGTCGTAGGACAGGGTGAACCCGAACAGGGCCACGCCGATCAGGCTGGGCGCAATGATCGGCAGGACGACGTGGCGGAGGGTCTGCCAGGGGCTGGCGCCAAGGTCGCGGGCGGCTTCCTCGTAGCTTTTGTCGAAGCGGTTGAAGACGGCAAACATGATCAGCAGGCCGAACGGCAGAGTCCATGTCAGCTGTGCGCCAAAGCCGGAGGTTGCCCAGTGGACGGTCAGGTCGGCCTGGCTGAACATCAGGCCGACGCCGAGCGAGATCAGGATCGAGGGGATCACCAGTGCGGTGATGATGAGGTAGAAGAGGATGCCCGACCCCCAGAACCGCTTGCGAAAGGCGAGGCCGCCCATGACCGACACGACGATCGTCGAGACCATGACCATCAGGCCCAGCACGATGCTGCGGCTGAAGCTGCCCCAGATGTCGCCGACCGCCTGCTGTTCGAACAGGTCGCGGAACCAGTAGGTCGACACGCCGCGCATCGGGAATGTCAGGCCGCCGCCTTCGCCCTGAAACGACAGGATGCCGATGGTGATCGTCGGGCCGTAGAGGAACAGCAGGAATAGCGCAAAGAAGGCGGTGAGGATATAGAAGGAGCGGGGGCGGGGTTCCATGTCAGAGCTCCTTCCGGATATCGACGAAGCGCAGCAGGATGCCGATCACGATCAGCACGGTGGCCAGCAGCACGATCGCCGTGGCCGAGGCGCTGGGATATTGCAGCAGGGCGATGTCGTTGGAAATCAGGCGTCCGACATTGGCGGACTGGCTGCCGCTCATGAAGCGCACGGTGATGAAGTCGCCCATGACCAGCGTCACGACAAAAATAGTGCCGATCATGATGCCCGGCTTGGTCAGCGGCAGGATCACGTTCCACAGGATTTGCGGCCCCGTGGCGCCGGCGTCGCGGGCCGCCTCGATCAGGGATTTGTCGATCCGCATCATGGTGTTGAAAATCGGGACGACCATGAAGAGCGTGTAGAGGTGCACGAAGGCGAGGATCACGGCGAAGTCGCTGAACAGCAGCCACTCGACGGGTTCGTCAATCACGCCCCATGACAGCAGCGCGGAATTGGCGATGCCGTTGCGGCCCAGAAACGGGATCCACGAGATCATGCGGATGATGTTGCTGGTCCAGAACGGGATCGTGCACAGCAGGAACATTGCGATCTGCCAGGTCTGTGTGCGGATGTGGAAAGCGAGGTAATAGGCGACGGTGAAGCCGATCAGGAACGTCAGCGCCCAGACGATGGCCGCGTATTTGAAGGTGTTCAGGAAGACCCGGTAGGTGACGGACGAGCCAAAGAGGAAATCGTAATTTTCCCACGAGAAGGCGGGGACGATGCTGAATTCCGTCGCGGTCCAGAAGCTGACGACGGCGATCAGGATGATCGGCATCAAAAGGAAGACCGCCAGCACGAAGGCCAGCGGCGAGACCATCAGCCAGCCGGTCAGGTTGGGTCTTGCTTGCATCACGGACACTTTCAAAAGGGTGCGGCGCGCGGCAGGGCGCGCGCCGCCTTGCGTTCATCAGGCGGCGATGAACTCGTTCCACTTGCGGACCATGTACTGGTTTTCGTCCATGACGGAATTCCAGCAGGCGACCGAGCCCATCCGTTCCTCGAACGACCCGCCGTCGCGCACGTCGCCCGCCTGCGCCAGCGGATCGCCCGTGGGGGACGTGATGACGTCGGCGGCCGCCTTGCCTTCGAACCAATAGCCCCACTCGTTTTCGGACATGAAGGCCTTGGACGTTTCCGGCACGGCGGAATAATAGCCCTGCCGCATCAGGTAACCGCCGACCCAGCCGTCCAGATACCAGTTGATGTATTCATAGGCGGCGTCGCGCTCCAGCCCGCTCAGGGCCTTGGACAGGCCGATGCCGCCACCCCAGCTGCGATAGCCTTCTTCCAGCGGCTGATAGACGCAATCGATGCCGCGCGCCTTGACGGCGGTGATGGCGGGCGACCACATCGACTGGATCACGACCTCGCCGGAGGCCATCAGGTTCACGCTTTCGTCGAAGGATTTCCAGAACGCGCGGAACTGGCCGTTGCGCTTGGCCTCGGTAAAGATGCCGAGGGTCATGTCGATCTCTTCCTTCGTCATGTTGCCCTTGTCGGGGTATTTGTACTCGCCCATGGATTCCACGACCATTGCCATGTCCATGATCCCGATGGAGGAAATGTCGAGGATCGACGCCTTGCCCTTGAACTCCGGGTTCAGCAGTTCCGACCATTTGCTGATCGGTCGCCCGATCAGGTCGGGGCGGATGCCCAGCGTGTCGGCGTTGTAGATCGTCGGGATCAGGGTCATCCAGCCGGATTCCTCCTGCACGAAGTCCGTGCCATCCTCGCCAGAGGTGAATCCCACCTTATGCGGTGCGGTCCCCTGCGCGATCACGCTGTCGGCGTTCAGCTTGCCGTTGCGGAAGATGCCGACGATCTTGTCGTAATTCTTGATCTTGGACGTATCCATGCCCTGCAGGTTGCCGGTCGGCCAGACCTTCTTGCAGATCCAGTATTCGATGTCGGCAATGTCAAAACTGCCGGGCTGCGTCGCTGCGCGCTGCGTCACGCTGTCGGAATCCAGCGCCGTCATTTCGAGGGTGAAGCCGAGGTCTTCTTTCACTTTCATCGCCACGTCGTTCAGGTTCGACACGCCGGTGCCGAACTGACGCAGGGTGATATCCTTGATGTTCTGCGCCCAGATCATCGGCGCACCCAGCGTGGTGCCGGCGGCAAAGGCGGCGGTGGCGGTCGCGCCCTTCAGGACGCTGCGGCGGGATAGTTTGGTCGTTTCGGTCATGGCTCTCTCCGTGTTGAATGCGGCGGTTCACGCCGTCAGTTTGTGAAGGTTGCGGTCGTCCCAGGTCAGGCCGATGCGGTCGCCGGGCTGGTGCGGGGATTCAAAAAAGGCGGCGTCGGGGACCAGCGCCGTGACCTCCTGATCACCGGCAACGCGGGACAGGACGCTGACGTGGGTGCCCTGGTATTCGATGGCGGTGACATGGCCCTCCATCTGGCCGGCACCCTGCGGCGTGACCTGCACCGCGTCGGACCGGATCGCAAAGTGGCCCTGCGGCAGGGCGATCACGTTGTGGCCGCCCATGAACTGCGCGACGAACCGGGTGCGCGGCGCGTTGAAGACATCGCGCGCGGGGCCGGCCTGTTCGATGACGGCGTTGTTCATCACCACGATTTCGTCCGCCAGTGCCAGCGCTTCGTCTTGGCCGTGGGTGACATGCACGAAACTGATGCCAAGTTCCTTTTGCAGGTTGCGCAGCTCTGTCCGCATCCGCACGCGCAGGAAGGGGTCGAGCGCCGAGAGCGGTTCGTCCAGCAGCAGCACCTGCGGGCGGGTGATCAGCGCGCGGGCGAGGGCGACGCGCTGCTGCTGGCCGCCGGACAGTTGCGCAGGCAGGCGGTCGGCCAGCGCCGTCAGATCGACCAGCTCCAGCATCTCGCCGGCCTTGGCGCGACGGTCCTTGAGGTCCACGCCCTTCATCTTGAGGCTGAAGGCCACGTTGTCGGCGACGCTTAGGTGCGGAAACAGGGCGTAGCTTTGGAACATCATCGCTGTGCCGCGCTTGGCGGGCGGCAGATGAGAGATGTCGCGGTGCGCCAGCAGGATCGAGCCGTCGCTGATGCTTTCGTGCCCGGCAATCATACGCAGGGTCGAGGATTTGCCGCAGCCCGAGGGGCCGAGGAGGCAGGTGTAGCTTGATGGCCGGAAATGATGGCTGACCCGGTCCACGGCGACCGTAGTGCCGTAGCGCTTGGTCACGTTGACCAGTTCCAGATCCTGAATGACTGTGCTCATGCGCCCCCCGTGCTGTCGCGCTCAGCAGAGGTGGTGGACCATCAGGCGGCAATCATTTGCGTGCGGTCGGGGCGGGCCAGACACAATGGCGCTGCAATTTTCGGCAGAACCGGGGGTGTCTGACTACAATTTAGCAGCAAAATTGTATACGATACGGCGGGGGATTGTGTCCATCATCGCCAGTTGGTTGCATGCAGGGGTTGCAGCGCCCCCACCATGGATTCGGCAGTTAATCCGTATGACCTCTGGACCTTCCCCCGTGTCTTCGCCCGACCGCGGTGCTGCAGCGACCGATATCGCACAGGACCTGTCCGCCGCGATCCTGTCGCACCGGCTGTGCCCCGGTCAGAAGTTGGGAGAGGACGATCTGGGCGTGATCTACGGCGTGTCTCGGACCATCGTGCGCAGCGCCCTGCAGGGGCTTGCGCATCACAAGCTGGTCGAGATCCGGCGCAATCGCGGGGCCTATGTCGCCAGTCCGACACCGCGCGAGGCGCATGAGGTGTTCGAGGCGCGTAGGCTTGTCGAACCGCATGTGGCGGAATCGGCAGCCCGCAAAGCCACACCGCAGGATATCGCGATATTGAAACAGCATGTTGCAGAAGAACACGCGGCCATGACTGAGGGCAAACCCGGAGAGGCGCTGGCGATGTCGGGACAATTCCACGTCGCGATCGCGCGCATCGCCGACCAGGCCATCCTTGCCGATATGGTCAGGTCCCTTGTCGAACGCTCCAGCCTTATCATCGCGCTTTACTGGCGCAAGCAAAGCAGTCTTTGCGAAACCGGGGCCCATCACGATCTGCTGGCCGCGATTGCGGCGGGCGACGTCAGCCTGTCGCGGGATGTGATGGAGCGCCACCTTGACGACCTGCATGACGGTCTTGATCTGCGACCACCGGATCAATCGACCGTCAGCCTGAAGGATGCCCTGTTTTCACGGGACTGAACCGGGTGTCAGGCCGCGCTGTGGGGCTGGTTGCGTTGCAGGGTCGCGATCATGTCGGTGAACTGGTCGTTCTGGATCGCGATATGGGTCCGCATCGCCTCTGCGGCATCGCCGGGCTGGGCGGCCTTTATCGCTTGCAGGATATCGGCGTGTTCCCGCAAAGACGCGCCAACGCGCGCCCTCGCACGCAGTTGCAGGCGCCGAAAGGCCTGCAATTGCTTTTGCAGGCGGCCGATTTCGAGGTGCAGGAAGCCGTTGCCGCCGATTAGGCGGATGGCTTCGTGAAAGGCCTCGTTGGCGTAGTAATAGGTGTCACTGTCGCCAGCCTCTGCTGCAATGCAACAGGCGTCGTGACAATCGTCGAGGCTCTGAAGGTCGGCCTGCGTCGCCCGGCGGGCGGCGTTGCGCGCGCAAAGCGCCTCAAGTTCGGCCATGACCTCGAACATCTCGCGCAGGCGAACGGGCCCGGTGTCGATGACGAAGGCGCCGCGTCTGGGAAAGTGTTCGACAAGTCCGGTCGCCGCCAGATGAAACAGCGCCTGACGGATCGGCGTCCGGGATACGCCGAATTCTTCGGCCAATGATGCCTCGTCGAGCCGGGTGCCCGGGCGCAAGGCGCCGGTCAGGATGCGGTCTTCGATCGCATCGCGCAGGTTGGAGGTGTCAGTCGTCACCGCGTCGCCTTTCCGATCTTCACTACCATGAATACCAGATATCGCATCTTGTATACAATAATTGTTGCGTGACGTCGATTTGTTGTTAACGTGACGGCAAGGCGCCGGACCCGTCTTGGAGGAGACCCCGGCAAACCGTTATCTATTGGGGAGGAAAACCAATGAAATTTGCAACTTTGGGCGCCGTTGCGGCGCTTGCGACTGCCACCTTCGGTTCTGCCGCGTTCGCGGAGACCTTGAAGCTGAGCCATCAGTGGGCCGAAGGCGACGTGCGCCATCAGGTCGCCCAGATGGTCGCCGACGACGTGAAGGCCGCCGGTGTCGATCTGGATATCCAGATCTTTCCGAACCAGACCCTGTTCAAAGCGCGCGAGCAGTATACGCCGCTGTCGCGCGGCCAGCTGGATATGACGATCCTGCCGCTGTCCTACGCCGGCGGCCAGCAGCCGGCCTACAACCTGACCCTGATGCCGGGACTGGTGAAAAACCACGACCACGCCGCCCGCCTGTCCGCGTCCCCCTTCATGGCCGAGATCGAGAAGATCATGGCCGAGGACGACGTGATCACGCTGGTGCACGGCTACCTTGCTGGCGGCTTCGGGTCCAACAAGGGGTGCATCGTGAAGCCCGAGGACGTCAAGGGCGTCAGCATCCGCGCTGCCGGCAAGTCGTTCGAGGAAATGCTGGCGGGCGCCGGGGCGTCGATTTCGTCGATGGCATCGTCGGAAATCTATCCGGCACTGCAGACCGGCGTGCTGGACGCGACCAACACTTCGTCCGAAAGCTTTGTCAGCTACCGTTTGTACGAACAGCTGTCCTGCTACACGCCCGCCGGCGAATACGCGCTTTGGTTCATGTATCAGCCGCTGATGATGAACAAGACCACCTTCGACGGGCTGACGCCGGAACAGCAGACGGCCCTGACCGACGCCGGCAAGAAGGCCGAGGCCTTCTATCTGGAGCAGGCCAAGCTGGGCGATCAGGTCGCGACCGATGCCTTCACGAAGGCCGGGGTCGAGATCGCGCAGATGAACGAGGCGGACTTCAACGCCTGGCTGGAACTGGCCAAGACCACGTCCTACCCGGCCTTCGTCGCTGAAATGCCCGACGGTGGTCAGAACCTTCTCGACATGGCTTTGGCCGTCGAGTGATGCGTTCCGGGCGGTGGGGTGACCTGCCGCCCGTCTTTTTCTCTCAGAGGTGATCCGTCGTGACCGACCTGACTGGCGCTGACCGCGTCCGAACACTGCCGCTTCCCATCCGCCTGATCATGGGCGTTTCCGGCCTCTGCGGCGTCGTCGCGGCCCTGATGATGCTGGCTGCCGTCATCATCACCTGCCAGATGATCTTTGTGCGCAACGTGCTGAACCAGTCCACCGTCTGGCAGACCGAGGTCGTCATCTACCTGATGATCGCGGCCACGCTGATCGGGCTGCCTTACGTGCAGAAGCTGCGGGGGCATGTGGGCGTCGATCTGCTGCCGACGCTGCTGCCGCAGGCGATGCGGCGCGGTCTGGCGATCGGCACGCTGGTCGTCACCGCCGCGATGATCGCGATCATGCTCTATTACGGCTATGACATGTGGCACTTTGCCTATGTCCGCGGGTGGAAGTCCGAGACGGTCCTGTCCGCGCCCTTGTGGATACCCTACCTCGCGATTCCCGTGGGTTTTGCGTTGTTCCTGCTGCAACTGCTGGCCGACCTGTGGCTGTCGGTCACGGCCTTTCCGATGGACGCCAAGGGCCTGCCCGCCATCGGCCCCGAAATGAGCGAGGATTACTGATGGACCCGCTATCCCTTGGCGGCCTTGTCGCGCTGTTCACCGTCGTCATCCTGTTTTCCGGCATCCCCGTCGCCGTCGGCCTGCTGATGGTCGCGACAGGGTTCCTGTTCGTCTTCGATGGTCCCCGCAGCCTGCAGGCCCTGCCAGAGCTGTTCTACGGCGACCTCAATTCATTCGCCCTGCTGTCGATCCCGATGTTCATCATCATGGGGGCCGCGATTTCATCGACCCGCGCGGGGCCTGACCTGTATGAAGCGCTGGAGCGTTGGCTGACGAAGGTGCCAGGCGGCCTGCTGGTGTCGAACCTTGGCGCATGTGCGCTGTTCGCCGCGATGTCCGGGTCCAGTCCCGCGACCTGTGCGGCCATCGGCAAGATGGGCATCCCCGAGATGCGCAAGCGCGGCTATCCGGACGAGGTCGCCGCCGGGTCCATTGCCGCGGGCGGCACGCTGGGCATCCTGATCCCGCCGTCGGTCACGATGATCGTCTACGGGATCGCCACGGAAACCAGCATCGGGCGGCTATTCCTTGCGGGTGTCCTGCCCGGCATCCTGCTGGTCACGCTGTTCATCGCATGGGCGATTTTTGATACCTGGCGGCGGGGGGCTGCTGGCGTGGCGCTGTCCGGCGTGACCTATTCGTGGAAAGAGAAGTTCGAGATCCTGCCCCGCGTGATCCCCTTCATCGTGATCATCGCAGGCGTGCTTTATGCGCTCTACGGCGGCATCGCGACGCCATCCGAGACGGCCGCCGTCGGTGCGCTGCTATGCTTCATCGTGGCGGTCGTCGTCTACCGCATGGTGCAGCCCGCAGCCCTGTGGGCCGTGTTGCGCGACAGCACGCGGGAATCCGTGATGATCCTGTTCATCATCGGTGCGGCGGGCGTGTTCAGCTTCATGCTGTCGTCGCTGTTCGTCACGCAATCCATCGCCGCATGGATCGCCGATCTGGAGGTGAACCGCTGGGTCCTGATGGGCGTCATCAACGTATTTCTGCTGGTCGCGGGTTTCTTTCTGCCGCCCGTCGCCGTCATCCTGATGAGCGCGCCGATCCTGCTGCCGATCATCACCGCCGCGGGCTTCGATCCCTACTGGTTCGCCGTCATCGTCACCATCAACATGGAGATCGGCCTGATCACACCACCCGTGGGTCTGAACCTTTACGTCATCAACGGGATAGCACCCGACATCAGCCTCAAGAAGATCCTGGTCGGGTCGATGCCCTTCGTGCTGTGCATGGTGCTGGCCATCGTGTTCCTGTCGGCCTTCCCGTCCATCGTGACATGGTTGCCCGACGTACTGATGGGGCCAGAGCAGTGATCCGCGCGACGACCGTCTTCAACGATCTGGTCGGCCGGGTCGCCGACCGGGGGCGCAGCCTGATGGGCACGACCGCGCCACGTTCAGTCGTCCAGATGTGCGACACCCTGCTGACGGGCAAGGGAGAGGCGACGGGCCTCGCCCTCGCCCGCGCGATCTTTGACCGTTACGACGGCATGGACTGGGCGGCCAAGCATGACTTTTTCACCATGCTGCGCGACCGGTTCGGCGTCGATCGGGAGCGGACGGAAACCGCGCTGCGACACTGGCAGGAGGGGGACGAGACCGCGCTGCGCGATCTGCATATCGCCTCCGAGCCGCGCTCTCAGGAATTGATCCGCCGCCTGAACCGCGCGCCCGGCGGCACCCGCAGGCTGGTCGCCATGCGCAATGACCTGCTGCACCTGATGGGAGAGGACTCGGCGCTGGCGTTGCTTGATGCGGATTTCCGGCATCTGTTCGGGTCGTGGTTCAACCGCGGCTTTCTGGAATTGCAGCGGATCGACTGGCAGACGCCCGCCAACGTGCTGGAAAAGATAATTCAGTACGAAGCGGTGCACGAAATCAGCGGCTGGGACGATCTGCGTCGCCGGGTCGCGGCGCCCGACCGCAGGCTCTATGCCTTCTTTCATCCCGCGCTGGGCGACGATCCCCTGATCTTTGTCGAGGTCGCGCTGACCGCCGGTATCCCCGGCGATATCGGTGCGATCCTTGCCGCTGACCGTCAGATGACGGACCCGGCCCGCGCCCAGACGGCAGTGTTCTATTCCATCTCGAACTGCCAGACGGGGTTGCGCGGGATTTCCTTCGGCAATTTCCTGATCAAGCAGGTGGTGGAGGAGTTGGGCCGCGAATGGCCGAACCTGACAACCTTTGTCACGCTGTCGCCGGTGCCGGGCCTGCGCAAGTGGGCGCTGGCGCATCGGGACGACCTGCCGACCTATCTGGCCGACACGGTCACCGCCGCCGAAGACGGCAAGCGCCCCATCACCCTGTCGGATCTGACCGCGCATTACATGCTGACAGCCCGCCATTCGCGCGGCGGTGCCACCGACCCGGTCGCCCGCTTTCACCTTGGCAACGGGGCGCGGCTGGAGCGGATCAACCGAGACGCCGACGCCAGCGCCAACGGGCAAAAGGCGTCGTGGGGCGTGATGGTCAATTACCTTTACGATCTGGACACGATCGAGCGAAACCACGAAGCCTATTCTGGCCAAGGCGAGATCATTGCGGCCCCGCCGGTGCGCCGCCTGCTGAAGACACGATAAGGACGGACCCAATGTATAGTGAGAATCACCTGGCCCACGCCCTGCGCGCTGCCTCTGTCGGCCGCGAGGAAGCGACCTTTGCCACGGATGCGACCAGCGGGGCGGTGACGACCTATGACGACCTGTGGTCACAGGCCGAGGCGATGGCGGGGGCACTGGTGGCCCTTGGCGTCGCCCCCGGCGACCGGGTCGCCGTGCAGATCGAGAAGTCGATCAACGGGCTGGCCTGCTATCTTGGCACGGTGCTGGCGGGCGCGATCCACCTGCCACTGAACACGGGCTATCCCGCGGCAGAGGTGTCGTATTTCCTGACCGACGCCGCCCCGCGCGTCTTTGTCTGCGACCCGGCGAAGCTGGACACGCTGACGCCCGTGGCGGAACAGGCGGGCGTGACCCACGTTCTGACGCTGGACGCCGCGGGGCAGGGGGCGCTGACCGACGCTGCCCAGGGTGCCACGCCGTTGCGCGATGCGGTGGCGCGGGACGCGGACGATCTGGCGGCGTTCCTCTATACCTCTGGCACGACGGGGCGCAGCAAGGGCGCGATGCTGACGCATGGCAACCTCGCCTCCAACGCAGAGACGCTGCGCGATCACTGGCAGTTCACTGATGGTGACGTGCTGATCCACGCGCTGCCGGTCTTCCATACGCACGGGCTGTTCGTTGCGATCAACGTCACCCTGATGGCCGGGGGGGCGATCATCCTGCACCGCAATTTCGATGCCGCAGCGATCCTGGCCGACTTCGCCCGTGCGACGTCGCTGATGGGCGTGCCGACATTCTATACCCGGCTGCTGGACCAGCCCGGTTTGACGCAGGCGGCTTGCGCTGACATGCGGCTGTTCGTGTCTGGCTCTGCCCCGATGCTGCTGGATACCCACCTGAAATGGCAGGATCGCACCGGGCATACGGTGCTGGAACGCTACGGCATGACCGAGACCTGCATGAATACCTCGAACCCTTATGACGGCACGCGCAAGCCCGGCACCGTCGGCCTGCCGCTGCCGGGGGTCGAACTGCGACTGGCCGACGCAGACGGCAATCCGACGCCCAAAGGCGAGCCCGGCGGGATCGAGGTGCGGGGCCCGAACCTGTTCAAGGGCTACTGGCAGATGCCGGAAAAGACCGCCGCGGACATGCGCGCCGATGGCTGGTTCATCACTGGCGACATCGGGCAGATCGACGACGACGGCTATGTCTCGATCGTCGGGCGGTCCAAGGACCTGATCATCTCTGGCGGGTACAACATCTATCCCAAGGAAATCGAGGCCCTGATCGACGATATCGACGGCGTGGTCGAAAGTGCGGCCTTCGGTCTGCCGGACGCTGATTTCGGTGAAAGCGTCGCGGTCGCTGTCGTGCTGGAGCGGGGTGCTGCCGTCACGCCGGAGACGATCAGCGCGGCAATCGCGCCGCAACTGGCGCGGTACAAGCATCCCCGCGCTATTCACGTCATCGACGCCCTGCCGCGCAACACGATGGGCAAGGTCCAGAAGAACCAGTTGCGCGACACCTATGCGGTCCCGGTTGCCTAGGCAGATCGCGGCCGGGCGTCAGTCCCGCGACGTGAGCCCCAGTTTATGGATCCGCGAATAAAGCGTTGTCGGCCTGACTCCGAGCAGGGCCGCGGCACCACGCGGGCCTGATACGCGGCCGCCGGCCTCTTTCAGGCAGGCGATGGTGTTGGCGATCCGGATCTGTTCGACCTCGGCTTCGGTCAGCAGGGCCGTGGCACCGCGCACGCTGGGCTGCGAGGGCGTGCGGATGTCGACCACCAGCTTGCCGCCGTGGGACACGATCGCGCTGCGTTCGATGACGTTCGCCAGTTCGCGCACGTTGCCGGGCCAGTCATAGCGCTGCAACTGGCGCATGATGCCTTCGGTCACGACGGGCTGGCTGCGCCCCAGACGCTTGCAGGCGAGTTTCAGTAGGTGCGAGGCCAGCGGCGGGATGTCTTCGGGGCGGTCCCGCAGCGGCGTGCAGTGGATCGGAAAGACGTTCAGGAACAGCACGAGGTCCTGTCGCATGCGGCCCGCCTGCACCTCTCGGTCCAGATTGCGGCCTGTCGCGGCGATGACGCGCAGGTCGAGCGCGCGTTCGCGATCCTCGCCCAGCCGCGTCACCGACCGGCGTTGCAGGGTTTCCAGCAGCTTGCCCTGCTGGTCGAAGGGGATGTCGCCCAGCTCGTCGATGAACAATGTGCCGCCGTGGGCTAGTTCCAGCTTGCCGGGCTTGTCCCGCAGGGCACCGCCAAAGGCGCCGCGGACATGGCCGAACAGCTCGCTTTCGATGGCATCGGGCGACACGGCCCCGCCCTTGAGGTGAATCATGGGGCGACGGCTGCGGGGGCTTTCGTTGTGGATCGCAGAGGCGACCAGCGACTTGCCGGTGCCGTTTTCGCCGGTGATGAGGACATTGGTGTCGGTGCGGGCGACAAGGTCGATCTGCGCGATGACCTGACGCACGGCGTCTGAATGGCCGATGATGTCGTGGTGGGCACGCTCGATGTTGATTGCTTCCTGCAGGTAGGCGTTTTCCTGCATCAGGCTGTCGCGTAATGCGCCGACCTCCTCCATCGCCTCGCGCAGGCGGCGTTCGTTTTCCCACCGTTCGGTGATGTCGCGAAAGATCACGACGGCGCCGACCAGCACCTGACCTTCGTAGATCGGGGTCGAGACATATTCGACGCGGATCGGCTTGCCGTCCTTGCGCCAGAAGACCTCGTCCTCGATCCGGTTGACCTGTTCGAACCGGAAGGACCGGTAGATCGGACAGTGCTGGGACGGATAGACATCGCCGTTCAGGTGGTGGTGGTGGATCATGTTGTGGATGTCGCGGCCCAGCAGGTCGTCGCTGGTCCAGCCCAGCATTTCCTGTGCGGCGCGGTTCACGAAGGTCGTCTTGCCGTCGGCATTGACGCCATAGATGCCTTCGCCCGCGGCGTTCAGGATCAACTGGTTCTGGCGTTCGAGTTCGGAAAAGAACGCCTGCGCGCGCTGCCATTCCAGCAGGCCGCCGCCATACATCCGTGCCGCCTCCGCGCGTTCCGTCCGGTCGTTCAGCGCGGCAAGGTCGATGATGTTCAGCAGGATGATCCCGTCGCCGACCTGCGGCATGACACGGCCCCGCACCTCGCAGGTCAGGTGCTCTGCTGCGGTGGTCTGAAAGACGACGCGGCGTGTCCATGCCTCCAGGCGATGAAAGACCTCGTCGATGAAGACGATCATTTGGGTGAAATCGGTGGCAATGCGGGGCGAGAGGCGCGATCCCGCCAGTGCCGGGTCCTGAAACAGCTGGGCGGCTTCGGGGGAGGTGGCAAGGATGCGGTCCGACCGCAGGTCGATCAGAAGGGTCGGCCCGAAGGCGCCGGCAAGATGGGAATCGTAGTCAGACAAAGCTTGGGTCATGCGTGATCTGAACCCGTCAGGATCATGTCGCGCAATACGAAAAATCGTAATTCACGAAAAATCGTAACGATGCGGAGTCGTGGAATCCGCCTAACTTACCGATAAGTATAGGAAATACGAATTTCAGCAAAAGTGTCCTTGACCCTTCTGAACCGGCGCACGCTCCATCACGATAATTGCAAATCAGCAATGGAGCGACAGATGACCTTCAAGAGCCTCGGGAACCCATTTTCGTCCAAGACCGATCTGCGGCACGGGGGCGACTGCGGCTGCGGCTCTTGCGTCACCGCCGCCGTGGCGCGGGATGACCGGATCGACCTGACCACGTCCGACGGCATCATGGAGCGTGCGGTGGAAAGCGCGATCGTCCGGTCCGTCTTTGGCCAGAGCGATGTCGGGCGGCGGTCCTTCATGGGGATGATGGGTGGTTCGACGATGGCCGCGGCGCTGGCGTCGGTCTTTCCGCTGAACGAGGCGAAGGCCGCGATCATGGACAAGCTCGGGGCGCCAGAGAAGACCGACCTGAACATCGGCTTCGTGCCGATCACCTGTGCGACGCCGATCATCATGGCGGAACCGCTGGGGTTCTACAGCCGCTACGGGCTGAACGCATCCGTCATCAAGACCGCAGGCTGGGCCGTGGCGCGCGACAAGTCGCTGGCGGGTGAATACGATGCCAGCCACATGCTGACGCCGATGCCGCTGGCGATGACGCTGGGTGCCGGGTCCGTGGCCGAACCCTACATCATGCCGGCGGTGGAGAACATCAACGGTCAGGCGATCGTGCTGTCGAACGAGCATCTGGACAAGCGCGACCCCAAGATGTGGAAGGGCATGACCTTTGGCGTGCCGTTCGAGTATTCGATGCACAACTTCCTGCTGCGCTACTACGTGGCGGAATTCGGCCTCGATCCCGATGTCGACATCCAGATCCGCGTCGTGCCGCCGCCCGAGATGGTCGCGAACCTGCGGGCCGGGAACCTCGACGGCTATCTCTCGCCCGACCCGTTCAACCAGCGCGCGGTCTACGAAGGCATCGGGTTCATCCACATCCTGACCAAGGAAATCTGGGAAGGGCATCCGTGCTGCGCCTTTGCTGCCCCGCTCTCCTTTGCCACGGAACTGCCGAACACCTACGGCGCCCTGCTGAAATCCATCGTGGACGCGACGCAATACGCGTCGAAGGCCGAAAACCGCAAGGAAATCTCGGAGGCGATCGCACCGACCAATTACCTTAACCAGCCCGTGACCGTGATCGAACAGGTGCTGACCGGCACCTATGCCGACGGTCTGGGCGAGGTGAAGCAGGTCCCTGACCGCATCGATTTCGACCCGTTCCCCTGGCAGTCGATGGGCGTCTGGATCCTGACCCAGATGAAGCGCTGGGGCTATATCGAGGGCGACGTCGACTACAAGGGCGTGGCGGAGCAGGTCTATCTGGCCGCCGACTGCAAGAAGGTCATGGAAGATTTGGGCTACGAGGCCCCGGCCGAGACCTACAAATCCCACATGATCATGGGCAAGACCTTCGATCCGGCCGAGCCCGCCGCCTATGTCGACAGCTTCGCGATCAAGAAGGCCTAGGGGATGAACCGCCTCTCCCTCAATGCCCGCGCGGCGCTGCTGTCGGTCCTGATCCTGTTCGTTGGCCTGCTGGTCTGGGAACTTGCGATCCCGGCCCAGCAGGCCGCAGGAGAGCTGACCGAATACGAAAAGCTGACAGGGGTGGGTGCTGCCCGCGCGGGCGTGCCGCCGCCCAGTCAGGTGATCGTCAAGGCGTGGGAGGAGCTGAGCAATCCGTTCTACGACGCCGGTCCCAACGACAAGGGGATCGGTATCCAGATCGGTTACTCGATCTACCGCGTGCTGACCGGGTACGTGCTGGCGGCGATCATCGCGATCCCGCTGGGGTTCCTGATCGGCATGTCGCCGGTGGCCTACAAGGCGCTGAACCCCTTCATTCAGGTGCTGCGACCGATTTCTCCGCTCGCGTGGATGCCGCTGGCGCTGTTCATCATCCAAGATTCAGAAGCGTCCGCGATCTTCGTGATCTTCATCTGCTCGATCTGGCCAATGCTGCTGAACACCGCCTTCGGTGTGGCGGGGGTGCGCAAGGACTGGGTGAATGTGGCCAAGACGCATGAGCTGAGCGCCCTGAAGACCGCCTTTACCGTGATCCTGCCCGCCGCCGCACCGACCATCGTGACGGGGATGCGGATTTCCATCGGGATCGCCTGGCTGGTCATCGTCGCGGCAGAGATGCTCGTGGGGGGCACCGGCATCGGGTATTACGTCTGGAACGAGTGGAACAACCTCGACCTGACCTCTGTCATCTTCTCAATCCTCATGATCGGCATCGTCGGCATGCTGCTGGACGCGATGTTCGGCCTGCTGCAACGCCGCGTCGCCTACGTCGAATAAGGGAAAACCCATGAAACCGTTTCTGAGTATCGAGAAACTGACCCAGCGGTTCCCTGACGGACAGGGCGGGCAGCTGACGGTCTTCGAGGACGCGACCTTTGGCGTCGAAAAAGGCGAGTTCGTCGTGATCCTGGGCCATTCTGGCTGCGGCAAGTCCACGATCATGAACATCCTGGCCGGCTTGGCCGATCCGACCTCTGGCGTTGTCGTCATGGACGGGCAAGAGGTGCGCGGCCCCAGCTTGGACCGTGGGGTTGTGTTCCAGAACTATTCCCTGCTGCCGTGGCTCTCGACTTTGAAGAACGTGACCTTCGGCGTCGCCGCCCGGCACCCGGAATGGACCAAGGCGCAGGTAACGGAACATGCGGTCAAATACCTTGGCATGGTCGGACTTGAGGGCGACGTCATCCACCGCAAGCCCAGCCAGTTGTCGGGCGGCATGCGACAGCGGGTGTCCATCGCCCGCGCCTTTGCCAATCATCCCAAGCTGCTGTTGCTGGACGAACCCTTTGGTGCGCTGGACGCGCTGACGCGGGGCACCATTCAGGACGAGTTGCTGAAGATCTGGGGCGGCACGGAACAGACCGTCTTCATGATCACCCACGACATCGACGAGGCGATCCTGCTGGCCGACCGCATCCTGCTGATGACGAACGGCCCCTTTGCCCGCGTCGCCGAAAGCGTCGAGATCACGATTCCCAGGCCCCGCAGCCGGACCGAGATCGTGGAGCATCCGAACTATTACGCGATCCGCAACCATCTGGTGCAGTTTCTGGGCCGCCGGTCCAGGGAACTGGCCGGCCAGCAGTCCGGTGGCGACACCAACCGCCCGGACACGGTGCGCATCGACAAGACCACACCCACCGATGACCCCGAGGACCGCCGACCGGCCTTGCGGGCCGTCACCAACTAAGACCGAGAGGAGCAACCAGTGAAAGACTTTGCCATGACCGAGACGATGACCAAGGAAGACGTGACCGCCATGATCCTGTCGGCCAAGAAGCAGGCCGGGATGACGTGGGAACAGATCGCCGACAAGATCGGCATGTCCCCCGTCTGGACCCATTCCGCCGCGATGGGCATGAACGCCTTTCCTGCTGACAAGGCGAAACTGATGGTCGCCACGATGGGCCTGCCGCAAGAGGCGGAAAGCCTGTTGTCCGAGAGCCCGACAAAGATCTGGACGCAGGCGGTGCCGACCGACCCCTGCATCTATCGCTTTTACGAAATCGTCGGCGTCTATGGCCCGACGTTGAAGGCGCTGATTCAGGAAAAGTTCGGCGACGGCATCATGTCGGCCATCGACTTTAACATGTCCGTCACGCGCGAGGAAAACCCCAAGGGCGACCGGGTCAAGGTCGAGATGTCGGGCAAGTATCTGGGCTACAACAACTGGTAAGCGACCGACCGTCCTGTGACCCAAAGGAAACCACGATGACCCGCATGCCCGTGCCACCCTTTACCCACGCAGACGCGGTCCGGAAGGTGCGTCTGGCGGAAAATGCGTGGAACGTTCGGGATCCGGAGGTGGTGGCGCTGGCCTATACGCCGGACACGCGGTGGCGCAACCGGTCGACCTTTCTGACCGGGCGCGCCGCCGTCGTGGGTTTCCTGACGCGGAAATGGGCGGTCGAACACGACTACCGCCTGATCAAGGAAATCTGGGCGCATGGCGACGACCGCATCGCGGTTCGCTTCTGCTATGAATACCACGACGATGCCGGCCAATGGTTCCGCGCCCACGGCAATGAAAACTGGGCGTTTGATGCGGGCGGCTACATGGCCGAGCGTCATGCCTCGATCAACGACGTGCCGATGGCCGAGGCTGACCGTCTGTTTCACTGGCCACAGGGGCCGCGCCCGGACGACCACCCGGGATTGAGCGCGTTGGGCCTTTAGGCCGCCAGACCAGCAGCATTTGGCCGCACATGGCGTCACCGGTGGCGCGCCAGGATAGCCTGCTGCGCGACTGCGCGCCCCATCACATCAACCCAAGGTCGGTGATGCCTTGGCCAGCAGGCCGTACCTTGACACCCGGTGCCGCTTGGCGCCCAAATGCGCCAAGGCGCAACCGGGACGCATGTGATGTTTGAAACTAAAGAGAAAAATGTGTCCAAAGTGCTCGACGCCGCGCGCCGCAGGCTTCTGGATACGGGCACGCGGAACCGGCTGGTTCACGTGAACCGCGGCAATGCCCGCGCCAATTGCCTGAACGTCATCAACGAACAGGCCGATGCGGTCTTTGACATTCTGCGCAGTCATGGCCGCAGGATGCGGTTCAGGGCGATGGGCAAGGACAAGGCTGGCGACGGGCAGGAGATGCTGCTTGCCCTGCCGGAGGCTGACCTGCCCGCGGATTCCGACCGGCTGACCGACAGCAATCTTGAAACGCCGCTGGGCCCCGAGGCCCTGGCCCGCCGCCTGCTGCGTCTGGCGACGGATGCGCGCACGGCGGAAGAGGAGCAGGGTCTGAACATCCTGTATCTGGCCATCGGGTTCCTGCGCTGGCGCGAAAGCCCGTCGTCAGAGGTGCAGCGCGAGGCGCCCCTGATGCTGCTGCCGGTCCAGTTGGTCCGCAACGCGCGCACGTCGACGTTCGACATCATCGCCCGTGACGATGACATGTCGACCAATCTGCCCTTGCAGGAACGGTTGCGGCAGGATTTCGGCATCCAGTTGCCAGACATTGAAGAGGCCGAGGACTGGGCACCGTCCGATTATTTCGCGCAGGTGCAGGAGGCCGTGGCGGGCCAGCCCGGTTGGTCGATCGACGGCAACGGGATGCAACTGGGCTTTTTCTCGTTTGCGAAACTTCTCATGCACCGCGACCTCGACCCTGCCTCATGGCCGGTCAATGCCTTTGCGGACAGTGACTTGCTGCGCGGGCTTCTGGCCGACGGGTTCGAAGAGGATACGCCGATCTCTGGCCCCGAGGACAAGCTGGACGATCTTCTGGACCCCGCGCAGATCATACAGGTCATCGACGCCGACGCATCGCAGACCAAGGTGATTGAGGAAGTGCGCCGTGGCGCGAGCCTTGTGGTGCAGGGCCCGCCGGGCACCGGGAAAAGCCAGACGATCACCAACCTGATCGCGGCAGCCGCGCATGACGGCAAGTCGGTGCTGTTCGTGGCCGAAAAGATGGCGGCGCTGTCGGTGGTCCATGATCGGCTGGTGCGCGCGGGACTGCGGGACATCTGCCTCGAACTGCATTCCCGCACCGCCAACAAGAAGGCGCTGGCGCAGGAATTGGGCCGGACCTTGATGGCCAGTGCGAAGGCTCTGCCGGGCGCGGCGGACCCCGCCCGCCTGCGTGCCACACGCGATCAGTTGAACGAGATCACGGCCTTGCTGCATGATCCGCTGCCGCCGACGGGCGACACGCCGTTCCGGGCCGTGTCAGAGATCGTCGGCCATATCGGCAAGGGTGCGCCGCCCCCCACGGTCCCGCTGGACGGGCTGGCAACACTGGACCGTGCGGCGCGCGATCGCGCGCTCGGGGCCATCGCAGGCTTTGTCGCGGCGCTGGGCCGTGTCGGTCCGCCAGAGGATCATCCGTTCCGCGGCACCGGCGCGCTGGATCTGCAGCCGACCGATCTGGCCCGGCTGGACACCGAACTGGCGGCCGGGCTGTCCGGGATCGACGCGCTTGCGGCCGATCTGGGGCGCATTGCGCAGATCGTTGGATCGCCGGCCCCGGTGTCCCTGTCCGAGGCTGAAGTCCTGACCACGGCGCTTCGGTCGCTGGCGACGCAACCGCCGGGTGCCGCGCCGCTGATTGCGGTCCTGTTCGATCATGCGGCGCAACCGCGGCTGGCAGAGGGTCTGGCCGCAGGGGCCGACTGGGCCACGGCGCATGGGGCCGCGCAGGCGCGCTTTGCAGCACCCGCATGGACGGCAGACGTGACAGCGTTGCGCACGGCGCTGGTGCGCGGGCAGGCATCGTTCTTTGCGCGTCTTTTTGGCGGCTATCGCCGCGCCTCGGCCGAACTGGCGAGCCTTCTGACAGGGGCCTTGCCCAAGGCCCCCGGTGCGCGCGTGGCATTGGTCGATGAACTGGCCGCGGTGCAGGCCCTGCGTCTGCGGCTGGCCGAGGAGGAGGGCTGGCTGCAATCCGTCCTTGGCGCAGCATGGCGCGGCGAACGCACGCCCTTTGCCGAGGTGCAGGGCGTGGCGCGCTGGCTGTCCGACATCCGGCGGGCGGGGGTGTTTGCATCGGCTGCACAGCTGGTGGCGGCACGGGACCCCCTGCCTGACCCGGGCACAGAGGCCGCGGCCCTGACGGCGCGGATTGCCACGTGCCGGGACCGTGTCGCGGCGCCGCTGGCCCGCCTGCGGCTTGATCTGGCGCAGGCGGGACTTGGCACCGATCTGGATACGGCACCGCTGTCAAAGGTGCGCGCCCTTCTGGGGGACATGGCGACGGATACGGCCCGCTATGGCGAATGGGCCAGCCTTGCGGGGGCCATCGGCGCGGCCGTCGCGGCCGGGGCTGGCCGCATCGTGGATGCGGTGTCGGACGGGCGGGTGGACCCCGCGCGCGCCGCAGAGGAATTCGCCTATGCCTGCGCCGAGGCGCGCTGGACCGCCGCCCGTTTGGCCCGGCCCGACCTTGACCGGTTGCCGCAACTGGCCCGGCACGATCTGGTCAGCCTGTTCCGCGATCTGGAAAAGGACCGGATCGAGGCGGCCAAGACGCTGATCTTGTCGCGCCACTTCGACCAGATGCCGCGCGGCACCGTGGGCGAGATGGGCGTGATCTGGGGTGAGATCGGGCGCAAGAAGGGTCACAAGCCGATCCGCTGGGTGATGAAGACTGCAGGATCCATGGTGCAGCGGATCAAGCCGGTCATGCTGATGAGCCCGATTTCGGTCGCGCAGTTCCTGCCGCCGGGGGGTGTGACCTTTGATCTGCTGGTGATCGACGAGGCCTCTCAGATCCGGCCGGAGGATGCACTGGGCGTCATCGCGCGCGCGCGGCAGATCGTGGTGGTGGGCTACCAGAAGCAGTTGCCGCCCACGTCCTTTTTCGACCGGCTGGTCGACGATATTGAGGAGAGCGACGCGGACGACGAGGCCCCGGTGGGGGCGACCGCCGCCGACATGGAAAGCATCCTGTCGCTGTGCGAGGCGCGGGGGCTGCGTCAGCGGATGCTGGAATGGCATTACCGGTCGCGCGATCCCTCGTTGATCCGCGTGTCGAACGCAGAGTTCTATGGCGACGGTCTGGTGCTGCCGCCGTCACCCCTGCAGCTTGATCCCGATTACGGCCTGAAATTCCGCCGGGTGCCTGGCGTCTATGCCCGCGGCGGCAGTGGTCTGGGGCGGCAGGGCACCAACCGGATCGAGGCCGAGGCGGTCGTCACGGCGATGGCCGCGCATGCCCGCGCTTGGCCCGACATGTCCTTGGGGGTCGTGGCGTTTTCCAAGGCACAGGCCGATATGCTGACCGAGGTGCTGGAACTGCACCGCCGCCGCGACCCGGTGCTGGATGCCTTTCTGCGCGAAGGCAAATCCGAGGACGTCTTTGTCAAGAACATCGAGAATGTGCAGGGCGACGAGCGGGACGTGATCCTGATCTCGGTGGGCTACGGCCCGCAGGAGCCGAACGGGCGGTTGCCGGCCATGAGCTTTGGCCCCGTGAACGGCGAGGGCGGCGAGCGGCGGCTGAACGTCCTGTTTTCGCGCGCGCGAGCGCGGTGCGAGGTTTTCGCGTCTTTCGATCCCGGCGATATCGACCCGTCGCGGGTCAAGCGTGACGGACCACGGGTGCTGAAGCGGTTTCTCGACTATGCCAAGACCGGAATCATGGATGTGCGCACGCCGACTGGCCTAGAGGCGGACAGTCCGTTCGAGGAGGACGTCGCCGCGGTCATCACGTCGCTTGGCTTTCTGGCCGATGCGCAGGTTGGCAGCGACGGCTTTCGCATCGACATCGGTGTGCGGCACCCGGACCGGCCGGGACAATACCTTGTCGCCGTCGAATGCGATGGTGCCGCCTATCACAGCGCGCTTTGGGCGCGAGAACGGGACCGGCTGCGGCAGGATATCCTTGAAAATCTTGGCTGGCAGTTTCACCGCATCTGGAGCACGGACTGGTTCCACCACCGCAAGCGCGAGATCGCGCGGCTGAAGGCGGCGCTGGCGCTTGCGCGGGACCAGCTTGAGACCGGCATCAGGGTGAGCGGCGCCAATGCCTCGGGCGGCGGCCCTGCGCCGGCCTCGTCCGCGCCCGAGGCCATCGACATCGGTCATCTGGACCTGAAGATGCCCGTTTATGTGCGGGCCGATCTGTCCGTGCGATCAAACGTCGAGCCGCACGAGGCGCCGGTCGGCCAACTGGCGGACCTTGTGTCGCAGATCGTGGGGATCGAGGGGCCGATTCACATCGACGAGGTGGCCCGCCGGATCACGACCGCCTTCGGCAAGGCCAAGGCCGGCAGCCGGATCGTTGAGGCGACCAGCGGGGCAGTCCGTCAGGCCCTGCGGCAGGATCCGATGCTGACGCAGGACGGCCCGTTTCTGATGACGCAGGCGCAAGCCGCCGCACCCCCTGTGCGCGACCGCGCCGCCGAGACGGGCCATCTGCTGAAGGCCGCCTTCATTTCCCCCGCCGAGATCGCGGCGGCTGCGGCCCTTGTGCGACTGGAAAACGGTGATGTGTCCGGTGACGACCTGATCCGCGCCATCGCCCGTCTCTTGGGCTTTCAACGGGTGGGCAAGGATCTGACAGCGGTGATTGCCGACGCCTTGGTCAGTTGAGGTGCGGCCCGCGGATGCGGTTGCTGCGGGGGACGGCCCGTCCTTGCCGCTTAGATCGGTGTGGACATCATGTAGGCCAGCAGTCCCATCGCATCGCGCAACTGGCTGCGCGTGATGCGGCCCCCGAGGCAGACGCGGATGGACTCGGCAGGCTCTCCCGCGACGGTGAAGGCGTCCGACGGCATCATCCCGATCCCGGTCCCGGCCATGCGGCCGATGATGTCCGCGCGGGTCACGCCACCTGGCAGGTGCAGCCAGACGTTGAAGGCATGCTGCGCCGATTCGTACCGGAAAGGGGCAAGCGCCTGAGCGGCGATTGCCTGCCTGGCCTGCGTTTCCTCTCGGATGAAGCGGCGGATGCCGTCGGCGGTGCCATCGGTGATCCAGCGGGTGGCCAGCGCCATCATCAGCGGTGACGGCATGACCGAGATGACCTTGAGTTGATGCGCCAGATCGCGGGCGGCGTGGCTGTCCGGGGCCACGGTATAGGCCAGCCGCAGTCCGGCACCGATGCATTTCGCCAGCCCGCCGATGTGCCAGACCAGATCGGGGGCGAAGCTGGCCAGCGGGGCGGGCGGATGCGCGGGGATGAAGCCATAGGCGTCATCCTCGATCAGGGGCAGATGATGCTTGAGGATCACGTCGGCGATCGCCTGTCTGCGGTCCAGCGTGATCGTGCGGGTCGTGGGATTGTTGAGCGTCGGGTTGAGGTAAAGGGCCTTGGGCCGGTGCTGAACGATGGCCCGGTCCAAGGCCTCGGCGTCGATGCCTTCGGCGTCGCCGGGCAGACCGATCAGGCGCAGGCCCAGCCGCGCGCAAATACCCCGGACGCCCGCATAGGTGATGTCTTCGCACAGCACGATATCGCCGGGGGTCGTCAGGCGCATCAGGATGGCAAGGATCGTCGGATGCGCGCCCGGCGTCACCGCGATCCGGTCGAGTGACGGCACGAGGCCGCGCAGCGACAGCCAGGTGGACGCCGCCTCCTTGTCGATCTGACCGCCGGTGGAGGATTGGTAGCGCAGCAGGTCGATCAGGTTCGCGGACACGGTTTGCAATCCCGCCTCCATCCGGCCCAGCAGGACGGGATCGTCTGTTTCCGGTGGCAGGTTCATGGTCAGGTCGATGTCGGCGTGACGTCGCAGATCCTGTTCCGGCGGGACGGGCTTGCGCCCGATGACGAAGGTGCCGCGCCCGACGTGGCTGGCGGTCAACCCGCGCTCGCGCGCCTCGGCATAGCCGCGGGACACGGTCGTGAAGTCGATGCCCAGACGCTCTGCCAGAATGCGCTGCGGCGGCAGGCGAGCGCCGTCGCGCAGGGTGCCGTCGGCAATGCCCGCGGCGATTGCATCGGCGAGTTGCAGGTAACGGGCGGCACCGTCGCTGCGCAGAATCGGTTTCCAGTCTCTCATGCGATCTGTCTGGCGCAGATTCCGGCGACATTGAAGCAGATTGTATGGATCACGGCCTGAAAACAGCGGAACACATTCGCGCTGCGATGCCGAATTGGGCGGATATGGCGAATTATTGGCGGTTCCTGCCGTCGGCGCCGCTAAATTGTATGGAGTATTGATAGATTTATTGATCGGATTTCGGTCTTTGGTCCATCGTGATCCCACACCACACGGCCACCACCGGCCCGATACCTCAAGGGAGCGTTCACGATGCCAGCAGTCACCCAGGAAAAGCACAAGGACGGCGACTTCTTCGTCGATTACGAAGACAAGGTCTTTGAGGATGTGAAGGCGGAACCGGGCCAGAAGGCGCTGGTCACCTTCCACACCGTCGCCTTCGAGGGGTCCATCGGCCTGGTCAACATGCTCAACGCGATCCGTCTGGCCCGCAAGGGGTTCGAGACGTCGATCCTGCTTTATGGCCCCGGCGTCACGCTGGGCATCCAGCGCGGGTTTCCGACGCTGGGCGACGCGGCCTTTCCGGGGCACCAGAACTTTGCCGACAACCTCAAGAAATTCATGGCCGAGGGCAGCAAGATCTATGCCTGCCGCTTTGCGCTGCAGGCGCTTTATGGCCACGGCGAGGCGGCGCTGCTGCCGGGCATCATCCCGATCGCCCCGCAGGACGTGCTGGATCTGAAGCTGCTGCACGTGCGCGATAATTCCGTGATCATCGACACCTGGACGCTGTAGGCGCCCACCGCCGGGGCCAGTGCTGGCCCCGGCATCCCGTTTCGGAGAGTTCCCATGTCCCGCATCGTCAAGGCCGCCGCCGTCCAGATCGCACCCGATCTGACCAGCCGTGAGAAGACCATGGCCCGCGTGCTGGATGCCATCGACGAGGCGGCGGGCAACGGTGCAGACCTGATCGTGTTTCCCGAAACCTTCGTGCCGTTCTATCCCTACTTCTCCTTTGTGCTGCCGCCGTGTCAGCAGGGCAAGCCGCATCTGCACCTGTACGAACAGGCCGTCACCGTTCCGTCAGACGACACCCGCCGCGTGGCCGAACGCTGTGCCCACCACGGCGTTGTCGTCGTGCTGGGCGTGAACGAACGCGACCACGGATCGCTGTATAACGCGCAACTGATCTTTGACGCGGACGGCACGCTGTTACTGAAGCGCCGCAAGATCACGCCGACTTACCACGAGCGGATGGTCTGGGGTCAGGGCGACGGCGCGGGGCTGAAGGTTGTGGGCACCCGCGTCGGGCGCGTGGGTGCATTGGCTTGTTGGGAGCACTACAACCCGCTGGCCCGCTACGCGCTGATGACCCAACACGAGGAAATTCACGTGGCGCAATTCCCCGGCAGCCTTGTCGGGCCGATCTTTGCCGAACAGATCGAGGTCACGATGCGGCATCACGCGTTGGAATCCGGCTGCTTTGTCGTCAATGCGACCGGCTGGCTGACGGATGACCAGATCGAGAGCATCACGCCCGACACGACCCTGCAGAAGGCGCTGCGCGACGGTTGCATGACCTGCATCGTGACACCCGAAGGGCGTCACGTCGTGCCGCCGCTGACCAGCGGCGAAGGCATCCTTTACGGCGACCTCGACATGGCGCTGGTAACGAAACGCAAGCGGATGATGGATTCCGTCGGCCACTATGCCCGGCCGGAACTGCTGTCGCTGAACCACAACACCGACCTGACGCCCGCGCGGCACACCACCGCGTCAGGCCCCGAATTCCAGCCGATCCCCTTGGAGGACTGACATGCAGACCGGCGACATCATCAACGACCTGCAGACCCGCGGCATGCGCCTTGTCGATCCGCGCGCGGGGGCCGACAGCAGGCGGGGCGGGGCGGGGCCCACGGACCACAAGGCGGTCACCATCGGTGGCCTGACGGTCATGATCCCGGTCCACACCGCGACGGCGTTCGAGTCGCCCTATCTGGTCGAGGCCCCCGATGCAGAGGGTCATGCGCGTGTCATGAAAGATGGTGCGTTCTTTGCCGACGTGCAGTTTCCGCAGCGGGCCAAGTTCCTCGATCTGTCCACCGCCGACGGCGTGCCTTACGGCCATATCGCGCAGCTGCACGCCAAGGACGTGCTGGCGACGACCGTGCTGCAGACCTGCATCCGCTATGAAAGCCGCAAGAAAACCTGCAAGTTCTGCGCCATCGGCCAAAGCCTTGCCGCCGGTCGCACCATTGCCCACAAAAGCCCCGCGCAACTGGCCGAAGTCGCCCGTGCCGCCGTCCTGCTGGACGGGGTCAAGCACATGGTCATGACGACCGGCACGCCTGCGGGCAAGGACCGGGGCGCGAAGGTGCTGGCCGAGAGTGCCGTAGCGATCCGCGCCGCCGTCGATCTGCCGCTGCAGGCGCAATGCGAACCGCCCGAAGACGACGCCTGGCATCGCCGCATGAAGGATGCAGGCATCGACACCTTGGGCATGCATTTGGAAGTCGTGACGCCGGAACTGCGCCAGCAGATCATGCCGGGCAAGGCGCAGGTGTCGTTGGAGAAATACTTCGACAGCTTCGGTGCCGCGGTCGAGGTGTTCGGCTGGGGGCAGGTCTCGACCTACATCCTCGCGGGGCTTGGCGATACCGAGGAGGCGATCCTTGCGATGTGCAAGCGCCTGACCGCGATCGGCGTCTATCCCTTCGTCGTGCCCTTCGTGCCCGTCACCGGCACGCCGCTGGAAAGCCACCCCGCGCCAACCTCTGCCTTCATGCACCGCGTCCTGTCCCCCCTGTCGCAGATGATCGTCGATCAGGGGATGCGGGCCGAGGATATCAAGGCGGGCTGCGGCCGCTGCGGGGCCTGTTCGGCGCTGTCGGCCTTCGAGAAGTTCAAGCGACCCGCGCTGGAGACTGCGTCATGATCATCGAACGCCCCGAAGCCTTCGTCACGCCAGAGTTTCTGATCCGGCAGGCGACGCAGGCGTGGGAGATTGGCGGGGCGGCGTCCTTGCGGCACCGCACCTTCGTGACCGAACAGGGCATCTTTACGGATCATGACCGCGACGCCATCGACCGCACCGCGCTGCCGCTGGTCGCCCTGTCCACCATGGCGTCAGAGGCGGACGAGGTCGTCGGCACCGTGCGCATCCACGAGGAATCGCCCGGGGTCTGGTGGGGCGGGCGTCTGGCCGTCGCCCCGGCCTACCGCCGTGTCGGCAGACTGGGGGCGGAACTGATCCGGCTGGCCGTCGGCACCGCCCATGCGCGGGGTTGTGAAACATTCCTTGCCCATGTCCAGATGCAGAACGTGGCCCTGTTCGAGAAACTGAACTGGCAGCCCTTGGGCCAGCAGGACCTGCATGGCCATCCGCACATGAAGATGCAGGCGGACCTTGCGTCCTATCCCGCCGTCATCGACCCCGCGCGGGGCTGGATGGCGCTGACCCGGCGCGCCGCATGAGCGACGTGGCCGCCCTTGCCGCGCGTCTGGCCGCACATCCCCATGTGACGGGCAAACGCGACATCGATCTGGCCTGTGCGGCGCTGGGCCTGACGCAGGACAGTCCCGGCCGCCCCGGCGACGACGCCGCCGCGATCCCCGACGGTGACGGCTGGCAGCTGATGGCGACCGAAGGGTTCATGAACGACTTCGTGGCCTCTGCCCCGTGGTTCGCGGGCTGGTGCGCGGTCATGGTGAACATGAGCGATATCCTTGCCATGGGTGGCAGGCCCACTGCTGTCACAAACGCGCTCTGGGCCCCCGACGCCGCGACCGCCGCCGAGATCCTGCGCGGTATGAAGGAGGCGTCGGCAGCCTACGGTATCCCCATCGTTGGCGGTCATACGAACCTGCGCACGGCGCAGCCGCAACTTGCCGCCGCGATCTGGGGGCGGGCCCGCGCGCTGATCACCAGTTTCGATGCCAAGCCCGGCGATGTTCTGATCGCAAGCGCCGACCTGCGCGGTGCCTATGCGGGCGAGAGCAGCAATTTTCCCGCCTTCCTGAACGCGCCCCACGCCCGCCTGCGCGGTGACATGGAAATTCTGCCGTTGCTGGCAGAGGACGGGCTTGTCACCGCGGGCAAGGATATCAGTCAGGGCGGGATCGCGGGCACGGCCGTCATGCTGGCGGAATGTTCCGGTGTGGGCATTGCCATCGACCCCGCGCAGATCACCCCGCCCGACGGCGACCTGACCCGCTGGATGACGGCCTTTCCCAGCTTCGGCTTTCTGCTGACGGCGACACCGGACAACGCAGCCGCCGTGCTGCGCCGCTTTCGCGACCGCGATATCGGAGCTGGGATCATCGGCACCGTGACCTCTTGCAGTGCCGTCACGCTGACCGAGGGGGGCATGCAGCACACGATCTGGGACCATGGAAAGCAACCCTATCTTGGCCTTGCCCCGCAGAAGGAGCCTGCCGATGCCTGAAGCCACATTCCGCATCCGCTGGCCCGACGGGACAGAGGAGTCCTGCTATTCGCCCTCCACCGTCATCTTCGATCATCTGAAGGCGGGCGAGGCCTACCGCGTCGACGATTTCCACGTGCGCACCCGCACAGCACTCGACCTTGCCGCGCGGCGGGTCGAGGCGAAATTCGGGTTCCGCTGCACCTCCGCCGACGCGCAGGCGGCAAGGATCGCCGCTGCCGTCGCCCGCTATGACCCAGAGGAGACCGTCACATGCCTGTCCATCCACTGAAACCAGCCGCCCGCACCCATGTCACGACCGTCATCGTGGGGGCGGGGCAGGCGGGGATGTCGGCGTCCTATTACCTGTGTCAGGCCGGTGTCGATCACGTGGTGCTGGAACGCCACCAGCGGTTCCATGCATGGAAGGCAGACCGCTGGGACAGCTTCTGCCTCGTGACGCCGAACTGGCAATGCAAGCTGCCGGACTGGCCCTATCGCGGCGACGATCCCACCGGGTTCATGCTGAAGGATCAGATCGTCGAATACGTGGAAGGGTTCTGCGAGAGCTTCGACGCGCCGTTGCACGAAGGCGTCACCGTGATCCGCGTCGAAAAGGTGGGCGCGGGGTTCGAGGTCGACACCGATCAGGGCCTGTGGTCCTGCGATCACGTCATCATCGCATCCGGTGGTTATGACACACCCATCACGCCGCCCTTCGCCCACAAGCTGGACCCGGCGATCACCCAGATCCATTCGAAATCCTACCGCCGCCCGTCGGACATTCCGGACGGCACCTGCCTTGTCGTCGGCACCGGCCAGTCCGGTGTGCAGATGATGGAGGATCTGACCATCGCCGGGCGTGACGTGCGCTTGGCCGTCGGTCCCGCGCCGCGCAGCCCGCGCTGGTATCGCGGGCGGGACGCGACCGACTGGCTGCATCAGCTGGGGTATTACGAGACGACGATCGCGCAGCAACCGGACCCCAAGACGACCGAGGCGAAGACCAACCACTACATGTCGGGCCGCGACGGCGGTCATGAAATCGACCTGCGGCGCTTTGCGCTGGACGGGTTGCAGATGTATGGCTCTGTCGCGGATATGGACGGCACGACGATCCGGTTTCAGCCGGATCTGGAGGCCAATCTGGATGCCGCCGACAAGAGTTATGTCAGCATCAGGCAGATGATCGACGCCTATATCGCGCGGGAAGGGATCGACGCGCCGGTGGAGCCGCCGTTCGAGAAGGTCTGGCGGCCCGGCGTCGAAGTGACGGAGATCGATGCAGCGGGCGAAGGGATCACCTCGATCCTGTGGTGTATCGGGTTCCGGCCAAATTACGATTGGCTGCAGGTCGATTGCCTCGACCCGCGTGGTCGGCCGGTTCACAAGCGTGGGATTTGCGAGGTGGACGGGGTCTACTTTCTGGGCCTCGGCTGGCTGCACACCTGGGGGTCCGGTCGCTTTCTGGGCGTGGCAGAAGATGCGGCCTATGTGGCCCGTGCGATTGCCGGACGGTGCGGCGCGGAACCGGTCCGGAGTCATTCTGCCTGACCGGCCCGTCAGGGCGACCAAGCATCCGGACCGCAACGATCTGCTGGGTGCTTTGGCACGTGTATTGCGCTGGATTGCATGTGGTGGTTATTTGGCCACGGGTGGTGCTGCGCCAAGGCACACTTTTGCTTTTGAAAGCGTCAGCTGGGTGGTGCGGGCGACGCAAGCCGCTTGCAGATGCCGCTGCCGCAGGTCCAGCGGCGCGATCCAGTCGCTGCTGGGCGATATGCCCGGAAAGAAATGACGCTTGCGTTCCGATACACCGACACGCGATATCTCTTGCTGAACTTATCGCTGCCAATGGAAGCCGCCACGGTGACACGCCCTTTCCGGATGACCCCGTCCTTGTCCATGGCTGCCGTGGTCTTGGCGGCGATAGTGGCATCCTGCCCCATACAGGCCTCGGCCGATGACATCACGGTCTTTGCCGCAGCCAGCATGAAGAACGCGATGGACGAGGTCGCAGCCCGGTGGGCCAATGCGACGGGCAACACTGCTGTGGTCTCGCTTGGCGGCAGCTCTGAACTCGCACGGCAGATCCAGCAGGGGGCGCCTGCCGATATCTTCATCTCTGCCAGTCCCGACTGGATGGACGCGCTTGATGAAGGTGGCCTTGTGGCCGCAGGCACGCGGTTCGATCTGCTGGGCAACACCCTTGTCCTGATTGCGCACGGAACGGATGTGCCACCGGTCGCCATCACACCCGGTTTCGATCTGGCAGGGTTGCTGGGGGACGGCCGTCTGGCAATGGCGCTGGTGGATGCTGTGCCTGCGGGCGTCTATGGCAAGGCGGCGCTGACAAGCCTTGGTGTGTGGGACAAGGTCGCGCCTGATGTGGCGCAGGCCAACACCGTCCGCGCGGCCCTCGCCTTTGTGTCGACGGGAGAGGCGCCCTTGGGTATCGTTTATGCCACCGACGCCGCTGCCGACGATCGGGTCAGCGTCGTCGGCACGTTCCCAGAGGACTCGCACCCGCCGATCATCTATCCGGCGGCAGCCATGGCGGCGAGTGACAATCCCTTGAATGGCGACTTTCTGGCCTTCCTGCGCAGCGACTCTGCGCGGGTGGCCTTTGAAAGGCAGGGCTTTACGGTCATTGCCGACTGAGCGGGTGCGGAGCACTGATCACGCCATACGGTCCCATCTTTTTATGCTTCGGACCGTTTGATCAAATTTGGCATTGGATCGACCGTCTATACGACGCACATCGGTCGAACGGTCCAGCCTGTTCTGGTGCCGAAAGGCGTTCTACATGGGTGTATCGATTGATTATCTTGATCTATTTGCGTGCCTAAATTTTAAGCGCTGCGCTACCTGAAACGGAGAGTTCCGGATCATTTTGACCTGTTCGATTGCCTTCGATTTTTTAAAGCGCATGCTTGCGCCAAAGAGCGATCACAGGCGGATATCAGGTGAAGATTACCACGGGCACAGCGGCATTCGGGGAATACGAGACGTGGTATCAGGTGAAGGGCGATCTGGACTCGGAAACGCCGCCGTTGATCGTCCTGCATGGCGGTCCGGGCTGCACCCATGACTACGTTCTGGCCTTCGGCGACATTGCAGACACCGGGCGGCCTGTCATCCTGTATGACCAGATCGGGAACGGACGTTCGACCCACCTGCGCGACAAGGGGCCGGACTTCTGGACTGTCGACCTGTTCATTGCAGAGCTGGAAAACCTGATCGATCATCTGGGCGTGCGGGACGGGTATCACGTCCTTGGTCAGTCCTGGGGCGGGATGCTGGGCGCCGAATTCGCCGTGCGCCGGCCCGATGGTCTGATCTCCCTCGTGATCGCGGATTCGCCCGCTTCGATGGCGCTTTGGGTGCAGGAGGCGAACAAGCTGAAGGCCGCACTGCCCGCCGACGTGGCCGAGGCGCTGACGTCCCATGAGGCAGCGGGCACGACCGACGATCCCGCCTATGTCGCGGCGTCCGATGTCTTCTACGCCAAGCATGTCTGTCGCGTGCAGCCGATGCCGCCAGAGGTCGTGCGGACCTTCGATGCCATCGCCGCCGATCCGACCGTATATCACACGATGAATGGACCCAGCGAATTTCACGTCATCGGCACCCTCAAGAACTGGACGATCATCGACAGGCTGCACCGGATCGCCGTGCCGACGTTTCTGATTTCCGGTCGCCATGATGAGGCGACGCCGGCCACAGTGCAGCCCTATGCGGACAACATTCCCGACGTGCGCTGGCAGATCTTTGAAGACAGCAGCCACATGCCGCATGTCGAGGAGAAGGACGCCTGCCTGTCTGTTGTCGCCGCTTTCCTGAACCAGACGGGCCGCTGAACGGCCCGCACATCATCTGACTGAACTCGACTTGGGGGATACCAATGATACGACATCCAAAGACGACACTGCTGGCGTCCGGTCTGGCGCTGCTGGCCGGGACCGCGCTGGCCACGGCACAGGACCGCGCGTCCCTGATGGACGCCCACAAGGGCGGCACGCTGAAGCTTGTGGCCCGCGCCGCCGCCGGCACCATCGACCCGCACGTGAATTACACCCTGCAATACTGGCAGCTGTACCAGTCGGTTTATGACGGCCTTGTTGCGTTCCAGAAGGGCAACGGCATCGACGGCACCGTGCTGGTCCCCGATCTGGCCGAGGCGATCCCGGAGGCCACGAACGACGGCAAGACCTATGTCTTCAAGCTGCGCGATGGCATCAAGTTCGCCGATGGCAGCGATCTGGGCGTCGACGACGTGGTCGCGTCCTTCCAGCGCATCTTCAAGGTGTCCAGCCCGACGTCCGGCACGTTCTACAACGGCATCGTGGGGGCCGAGGCCTGCATCGCGTCGCCCGCCGACTGCACGCTTGAAGGCGGTGTCATCGGCGATGCCGAAGCGGGCACTGTCACGATCAACCTGACGGCAGCGGATCCGGAATTCTTCTTCAAGATCGCCGTGCCCCATGCGTCGATCCTTCCGGCAGAGGCGCCGACGACCGACGTGGGCGTCGAACCGATCCCTGGCACCGGCCCCTACATGTTCGACAGCTACAATCCGAACGAAGCCCTTGTCATGGTGCGCAATCCAAACTTCACCCAGTGGAGCGAGCAGGCCCAGCCTGACGGGTTCGTGGACCGCATCGAATACGGCTTCGGCCTGACGGACGAGGCCGAGGTCACGGCGGTCCAGAACGGTCAGGCCGACTGGATGTTCGATCCGCCCCCGTCCGACCGCCTGTCGGAAATCGGCACGCAATACGCCGATCAGGTCCACGTCAATCCGCTGACCGCCTTCTGGTATGCGCCGATGAACGTGAACCTTGCCCCCTTCGACGATGTGCGCGTGCGGCAGGCGGTGAACTATGCGGTCGACCGCGCCGCGCTGGTCGGCATCTTCGGGGGGCAGGTCCTCGCTCAACCCGTCTGCCAGATCCTGCCGCCGGGCTTTCCGGGGCATGAGGATACCTGCATGTATACCAAGGACCCGGGCACGGTCTGGTCCGCGCCCGATATGGAAAAGGCGCAGGCGCTGGTCGATGAATCCGGCACCAAGGGGCAGGATATCACCGTCATTACCGAGGATTCCGTCGTCAGCCGCGATGTCGGCACCTACATTGCATCGGTGCTGACCGATCTGGGCTACAACGCTTCGGTCAAGGCGATCTCGGCCAATATCCAGTTCACCTATATCCAGAACACCAGCAACAACGTGCAGATCTCGGTCAGCCAGTGGTATCAGGACTATCCGGCCGCCTCGAACTTTCTGAACGTGCTTCTGTCCTGCGCCTCGTTCCACCCGGGGTCGGATTCGTCGGTCAACATCGCGGGCTTCTGCGACGCCGACATCGACGCCCGGATGCAGGCCGCGATGCAGCTGGCCGTCACCGACCCGGAGGCTGCGAATACCGAATGGGCGGCCATCGACAAGGCGATCATGGAAAAGGCCCCGATGGCGCCGCTGTTCACGCCCAAGCACGTCGACTTCCTGTCAAAGCGGGTCGGGAATTTCGAATTCTCGAACCAGTTCCAGTGGGTCATGGCCAATTCCTGGGTCCAATAGGCCATGAACCGGCCTGCCACAGTATCGGACTCCGCACCCGCCGCAGGGGTCGATCCTGTGAACCTGTCCGCGCCCGGCGTCCGCGCCGGACGCGGTCCCTGGGCCACGGCGGTGCGGCGGCTGTCCCGCAATCGTTCTGCCGTCGTGTCCGTCATCGTGTTGTGCATCATCGTGGTGCTGAGCGCGCTGGCGCCGCTTTATGCCGATTTGGCGGGCAGCGATCCGTTCCGGTCGAACCTCGGCGGGTCGATCACGCTGAACGGCACAAGCGTTCCGGTCATGCAGCCATCCACCACCGGGCTGGGGCTGGGCGTGACGCCGATCGGGCCGACATGGACGACGGCCTATATGCTGGGCGCCGACAATCAGGGGCGCGACGTGGCGGCGCGGTTGCTTTATGGCGGCCGGAATTCGCTGTTCATCGCGGGGGCGGCCACGGTGATCTGCTTGACTCTCGCCTCGCTCATCGGTGTTGTCGCGGGGTTTGCGGGCGGCGTCGTGGACATGGTGCTAAGCCGGATTCTCGACGTGCTTTGGGCGTTTCCGGTTTATCTGCTGGCGATTTCGCTGTCGATCGTGCTGCTGAACAGCAGCTTTGCCATCGGGCCATTCACCATCACCGCGGGCAGCCTCGTGCTGCCCATCGGGATCATCGGCGTCATCTACGTTCCTTATGTCGCGCGACCGATCCGGTCCAAGGTGCTGACCCTGCGCCAGTCGGAATTCGTGCTGGCCGCTATCGGGCTTGGCATGCCGACCCGCCGCATCCTGCTGCGGGACATCCTGCCCAACGTCGTGCCGACGCTGATCGTCTTCGTGCCGATCCTTCTGGCGCTGGCTATCGTGACGGAATCCGCGCTTTCGTTCCTGTCGATCGGGGTGCAACCGCCGGATGCCAGCTGGGGCACGATCATTCAGGACGGGCAGACCTTGCTGTATTCCCGGCCTGTCGTCGCACTGGCGCCCGGGATCGCCATCGTCATCACGGTGCTGGCGCTGAACGTGCTGGGTGATTGCATGCGCGACGCGCTCGATCCCCGGTTCAAGCTGGGATAGGCCGATGATCGCAACCATCCTGCAACGCCTGATCCAGATGGCCTTCGTGATGTTCGGCATCTCGGTGCTGGTCTTTGCCATCTTCTTTGCGACCCCCGGATCGGACCCCGCCGCCCGGATCGCAGGCCGCAATGCCGCGCCAGAGACGGTGGCCCAGATCCGCCACGACTTCGGCTTCGACCGTCCGCTGCCGGTGCAATACGCGGTGCTGATGAAACGGCTGTTCATCACACGCGATCTGACGTCCTTCGTGAACCGGGGGCAAAAGGTGATCCCGCAGGTGCTGGACGCCGTGCCCGCAACGCTGTCGCTGGTCACGGGGGCCGCGATCCTGTGGGTCGTCGGCAGCATCGGCGTCGGACTGGTGGCGGCCGCGATGCGCGATACATGGGTGGACCGGGGGTTGATGATCCTTGCCCTCATCGGCATCTCTATGCCCGTGTTCTGGCTGGGCGAGGTGATGAACCTCGTCAGTCAAAGCCGGTTTCACGACACATGGCTGTTTTCATGGGTGCCGGGGCTGGGCTACGTGCCGCTGACGGACAGCGTGTCGGGCTGGTTCAAATCCCTCGTCATCCCGTGGCTGACCCTCGCGGTGCTCTACATCGGCATCTACGCCCGCATCCTGCGGGCCAATATCATCGAGGCTTACGGCGAGGATTACATCCGCACCGCCCGCGCCAAGGGTCTGTCGGGCCGCCGCATCATGTTGCGGCATGCCTTTCGCACGTCGCTGCTGCCCTTCGTGACGATGTTCGGCCTCGATTTCGGTGCGCTGGTCGGCGGGGCGGCGCTGCTGACAGAGGTCGTCTTTGGCATCAACGGCGTCGGGCGGCTGACCTATCAGGCGCTGCAAAGTCTTGATCTGCCCGTGATCCTTGCCACGGTGATGTATGCCTCTTTTTTCGTCGTCGCGGCCAACGCGGTCGTCGACATGCTTTACGCCGTGATCGACCCGAGGATGCGCGCATGACCGAACCCTTGCTGGACGTCACTGGGCTGAGCGTCACGTTTGCCACCGAGGCGGGAGCGCTGACCGCGGTGCAGGATGTGTCCTTTACCGTGCAGCCCGGAGAGATCCTGTCCGTCGTGGGCGAAAGCGGGTCCGGCAAGACCCTGTCGCTGCTGTCGGTGATGGGTCTGCACGATCCGCGCAACACGACCGTCGGGGGCACCGTCACCTTTCGCGGCCAGTCGTTGCTGGGGCTGAAGGAACGGCAGATGCGCCGCCTGCGCGGGAACGAGATCGCCTTCATCTCTCAGGACCCCATGACCGCATTGACCCCTGTGCTGAGCATCGGGGCGCAGATCGTGGAGCAGATCCGGGCGCATGAACGCGTCGGTGCGCGTGCGGCGTGGGACCGGGCCGTGGCGCTGCTGGCCGAGGTGGGGATATTCGACCCCGACGATACCGCCCGCCGGTTTCCGCACCAGTTGTCGGGCGGCATGCGCCAGCGGGCGGTGATCGCGATGGCGCTGTCGTGCAACCCGTCGCTGCTGATCGCGGATGAACCGACGACGGCGCTGGATACGACGGTGCAGGCGCAGGTGCTGGACCTGTTGCGCAAGCTGCGGCGCGATCATGGATCGGCCATCGTGCTGATTACCCACGACATGGGTGTCGTCGCCGAAATGGCCGACCGGGTCGTCGTGATGTATGCGGGCCGCGTTGTGGAAAGCGGCACCGCCGCCGACGTTTTCAACGCGCCGATGCATCCTTATACGTGGGGTCTGCTCGGCTCTATCCCGCCGCTGACAGGCCAGCGCCCCGCGCGTCTGCCGTCCATCCCCGGTGCGCCCCCGATGGTGGGACAGGTGCCCAAAGGCTGCGCCTTTGCCCCGCGCTGCCCCGCTCGCATGGCGGTGTGCGGCACCGAACCACCCGCCCGGCGCGACGGCGATCACATGGCGCTGTGCCATCTGAACGCCGAACAGCGCGCTGCAGCCCGATCCGTGACGGCGGTGCCCGCATGATCCAGTCCCCGATCGCCCGCCCGCTGATGGAGGCCGTGGCCCTGCGCAAGACCTTCACGGTCGGAAAGACGCTTCTGCCCGGCAGCGGTCGCGCGTTGCACGCTGTCGACGGCATCGACCTGCGCATCGACCGAGGCGAGACCTTGGGCCTGGTCGGCGAAAGCGGATCTGGCAAATCCACGCTGGGCCGCTGCCTGACGCGGCTTTACGACATCTCGGGCGGCGCATTGCGCTTTGACGGGCAAGAGGTGACGCGGCTAGGCACCCATGCCCTGCGGCCGTTCCGGCGCAAGGTGCAGATGATCTTTCAGGACCCCTCGTCGTCGCTGAACCCGCACCGCCGGGTCCGCGATATCCTGAGCGAACCCCTGATCGTTCACCGCATCCGCCCCCGCGACGAGGTGTCGAGGCGGCTGGACGAGCTGATGGATCTTGTCGGTCTGCCGCAGGCCTACCTTGAACGGTTTCCGCATGAATTCTCGGGTGGGCAGCGCCAACGCATTGGCATCGCCCGGGCGCTGGCCATGGAACCCGACCTGATCGTGGCTGACGAGCCTGTATCTGCGCTGGACGTGTCGGTGCAGGCGCAGATCGTCAACCTGTTCGCGGACCTGCGCGAACGGCTGTCGCTGACCTATCTGTTCATCGCACACGATCTGGGCGTGGTGCGGCAGGTCTCGGACCGGGTGGCGATCATGTATCTCGGCTCTATCGTCGAGACGGGCCCGGTCGAGGCGGTGTTCGACCGGCCGGCGCATCCCTACACGCAGGCCCTGATTTCAGCGATTCCGGTGCCGCGCGTGGACAGCGGTCGGGGCAAGCGGATCGTGCTGGAGGGTGAAATACCCAGCCCGTTGAACCCGCCCGCGGGATGCAAGTTTTCAACGCGATGCCCCCATGCAAGCGACCTGTGCCGCAGCACGCGCCCCGCGTTGGTGCCGACATCAGACGGCCGCACGCTGGCCTGCCATCACCCGCTGGCCTGACGCGGCGGCTGTACCATCATCATGTAAACGTTTCTGCGAACCGGTATCACGCGGCTCGGTCGGCTAGAGCGCGCACAACTGCAAGATCTTCATCTGAAACGCGGGATCTCGTCATCCGTCTTGAAAACAAGAGGTGGCTGTCTGATCTGAAAGGGGCCAACACCATGCAGATCCTGGGGTCAGACTTGCGGCTTTTGCGCGTGTTCGACGCGGTTGTCAGACATCGGGGGTTTGCTGCGGCACAGGCCGTTCTGAACCTGCATCAATCGACCATTTCCAACCACATCCAGGCGCTTGAGGATCGGTTGAAAGTCACGCTTTGCACCCGCGGTCGCGCGGGCTTTGCGTTGACCGAGGAGGGACGGGTGGTTCACGAGGCCACGGTGCGGCTTCTGATGGCTCTTGACGGTTTCGTAGGAGAGACCGAGGTCATTCATGGCCGGCTGGTCGGGCGGCTACGGATCGGTGTGGTGGACAGCATCGTGTCAGACCCCGATTGCCACATCCCGCAGGTGATTGCCCGGATGGAGAAGCGCCATCCTCAGGTCAGGTTCGAATTCCGCAACGGGTCGCCGCAGACGCTTCAGACCGGCGTCCTAGACGGTGATCTGCACGCAGCGGTCGGCAGTTTTCCCTACAAGGTGCGGGGACTGGCCTACCGGTACCTTTATACCGAGACGAACACGCTGTATTGCGGGCGCGGTCATCCGATGTTCGATCTGCCGACGCAGGACATCACGGCGGATATCCTGCGGACGCACAAGGTTGCGGGACGCACCTACTGGCGGCCGGACCATGCCAACAATCAGGTCTTTGCCCAGACCACGGCCACGGCGGAAGGGGTCGAGCAGCAGCTGTTTCTGATCCTGTCGGGGGCCTATCTGGGATATGTGCCGGATCATGCAGCCTTGCCGTGGGTCGGGCGCGGTACCCTGCGCTGCCTGCGCCCAGACCTGTTTCGCTATGCCTGCCCCTTTGACGTCGCACTCAGACCTGCGGCATCCCGGGGCGCTCTGGCCGATGCCTTTCTGGAGGAACTGTCAGAGGTCTACGGACTGGCTGCGGATCAGGATCCGCCAGACACGAACCGATACATTGACGATCATCCACCTTTTGATTGAGCATTTGGTATATTTGTCCTGACCGGCTGATCTATGGTGCGTGACAACAGAAAACATCCGGAACGGAGGCCCAAGCTGACTGCAACATTCAACCAACCGCTAAGCGGCAACGAGATGCCGCGCTTCGCAGGCCCTGCAACGATGATGCGGCTGCCCACACAGCCCACCGCAGCGGGGCTGGACGCCTGTTTCATCGGCGTTCCGATGGACATCGGGACATCGAACAGGCCGGGGACGCGGCTAGGGCCGCGCCAGATCCGCGACGAAAGCCGGATGCTGCGGCCCTTCAACATGGCAACGGGTGCCGCCCCCTACGAGCATCTTCAGGTGGCGGACATCGGCGATGTCCCGATCAACACGTTCGACCTGAAGAAATCCGTCGGGATCATCGAAACCTTCTATGACGATGTGCTGGCGACGGGCGCCATTCCCCTGACGCTGGGGGGCGATCACACGCTGACCTGGCCGATCCTGAAGGCGATCCGCAAGGTGCACGGTCCGGTCGCCCTGATCCACATCGACGCGCACGCCGACGTCAACGAACACATGTTCGGCGAAACGGTCGCTCACGGGTGTCCGTTCCGCAGGGCCTGGGAAGATGACTGCCTGCTGAACGACAAGGTGTTCCAGATCGGGCTGCGCGGAACGGGCTATGCGCCGCAGGATTTCGATTGGGGACGTGACCGGGGCTGGAAGGTCGTGCAGGCCGAGGGCTGCTGGCACCGCTCGCTTGTGCCGCTGATGGCGCGCATCCGCGAGATGATCGGCGATACGCCGGTGTACCTGAGCTTTGATATCGACGCCCTTGATCCCGGCTTTGCCCCCGGGACAGGCACAGTTGAACCGGGCGGTCTGTCCACGTGGCAGGCGTTCGAGATCGTGCGGGGCTGTGCCGGGCTCAATCTGGTCGGCTGCGATCTGGTCGAGGTGTCGCCGCCTTATGACACCACCGGCAATACGGCACTAATCGGTGCAAACCTGCTGTTCGAAATGCTGTGCGCCTTGCCGGGCGTCGGACGCCGCGACATCACATTAACCAACCTGGAGTTCTGAGAATGATGAAAAGACGCACATTTCTGGCCACCACCGGTGCTGCGACGATCGGCACGCTGGCGGCGCCGACGTTGCTGAGCGCCCAAGGTGCGCCGCTGAAGGTCGGCACCTACGGCGGCTATTTCGAAGACAGCTTCAAGACGCACATCTTTCCCGAATTCACCAAAGCCACGGGGATCGAGGTGGAGTCGATTGCCGAACCCACCGGTGAGGCATGGCTGGTACAGCTGCAACAGGCGGCGCGTGCCGGTCAGGCCCCGGCCGATGTGTCGATGATCGCCCAGGTCGCCCGGCTGCGCGGCGAGCAGGCGAAGCTTTGGGCGCCGCTGGATCAGGCCGCGATGCCCGAGACGAAAAGCCTGCCGGACTTCTTTCAGCACAGCTACGACGACGGACAGATGTACGGCACCGGTGCGGTCAGCTGGTATGTGAGCCTGGTCACGAATACCGACGTCTATACTGATGCGCCGGCATCCTGGATGGCGCTGTGGGACTCTGCGAATGCGGACAAGCTGGGTCTTCTGGCGCTTGCCTCGAATTCGTTCCTGCTGGAAATCACGGCGACGACCTATTTCGATGGCACCGATATCCTCGCGACCGAAGAGGGCGTGCTGCAGGTCATGGCCAAGCTGGCAGAGGTCAAACCGAACGTCAGGCTGTGGTACCGTGACGAAGGTCAGTTCCAGCAGGCGCTGGAAACAGGCGAAATTCCGATGGGTCAATACTATCACGACGTGACCGGATTGGCCGCAGCGGACGGCAAACCCGTCCGGTCGACCTTTCCGAAAGAGGGCGCAGTGCTCGATTCCGGCTCTTGGGTCGTGTCGAGCGCGTCCAAGCAGATCGAGCAGTCGCAGGTCTTCATCAACTACATGGCCCAGCCGTCGGTTCAGGCGACACTGTCGCGGTTCGTCGGCACCGCCCCGACCGTCCCGCGCGAGCTGACTGATCTGACGGATGAAGAATTTGCAGCCGTCTCGTCTGACATCGCGCCGATCCTGCCGCGCTACGATCTTTATGTGGATCGTGCGGACTGGGTGAACCAGAAGTGGTCCGAACTCGTCACCGGCTAGAGCGATACGAATGCTGGTCCGGGGCCTTTGCCCGGGCCAGAGAAAAAGGCAGGACAGCGTCATGACACAACTTTCGCTTCAGGGCATCACGAAGCGGTTTGGCGATCTGACCGCCGTTGACGATGTGACACTCGATATCCCCGACGGCAGCTTCGTCTGCCTTCTGGGGCCGTCCGGTTGTGGCAAGACGACCCTGCTGCGCCTGATGGCGGGGCTGGAGGTGCCAAGTGCCGGTCGCATTCTGGTGGCCGGCGAGGATCAGACCGATGTGCCATCGGAAAAGCGCGATTTCGGCATGGTCTTTCAATCGCTTGCCCTGTTTCCTCATTTAAGCGTCGCCCAGAATGTGGCCTATCCCCTGACGATCCGGGGTCGCCCGAAGGCCGAGGCGCGGGCGCGGGCCGAGGAACTGCTCGCCCTCGTGCAGCTGGACGGCGTCGCAGATCGGCGGATTCACCAATTGTCGGGCGGTCAACGCCAGCGCGTCGCCATCGCGCGCGGGCTGGCGATCAATCCGAAGGTGTTTCTGCTGGACGAGCCGCTGTCCGCGCTGGATGCGAACCTGCGCGAGCATATGCAGGTCGAATTGCGGCAGTTGCAGCAGCGGCTGGGCGTCACGACGGTTTGCGTGACGCACGATCAGAAGGAGGCGCTGACGATGTCGGATCAGGTCATCGTCATGGAAAAGGGCCGTGTCCGGCAGATCGGTGCCCCGATGCAGGTCTATCGCAACCCGGCCAATGCCTTTGTCGCGGGGTTCATCGGGACGTCGGCGCTGATCCCCTGCCGGTTGGTCGGGGGGCGCACGATCGAGATCGCCGGACAGCCGCTGACGCTGCATCCCGATGACCGGGTCAATTGCGGGGGCGGGACCGATGCTGTCCTGTCGGTCCGGCCAGAGGACGTGCGTCTGACGGTGCGGGAAGATGGGCCGGACACCTTGACCGCCCGTGTCATCTTTGTCCGCGATCTGGGCGAAAGCGTGCACTACGTGCTTGATCTGAACGGTCAGGACATCACGGCCCTTTATCATCCGTCGGCGCGGCCGGACATCGCCTCCGGCGATGTGGTCAGCGTGACCTTCGCCCCCGGCAGCTGCACGGTCCTGCCGGCATGAGTGTCCGTAGCGACCATCCCACCCCTGCTTGGCTCGCGGGCTTCCCTGCAGTCTGGCTCGGGATCTTCTTTCTGGTGCCCTTCGTCATCATGCTGACCGTCAGCGTGGCCCACCGGGTCCCCGGCGGATTCTTCGAGCCGGGGTTCGAGCTCGACAGCTACGTCAGGTTCTTCTCTGCCTTCTTCGGCAAGATCCTTCTGACCTCTCTTGCGCTGTCGGCGGGGGCGGCGGTGATCTGCGTCGGGCTGGCGTTTCCCTTCACGGTGATCCTGTCGCAGATGCGCAGGCGATCGCAGACGATCATTCTGGTCGTGCTGCTGTCGATCCTGTCGCTGTCAGAGGTCATCATCGGATTTTCGCTGTCGACCTTGCTGTCACAGACGGCCGGTGTCGGCAACCTTCTGGTCTGGCTTGGCATTCTGGACGCGCCAAGGGCGTTCACGCCCAGCCTTTTCGCGCTGATGACCGGCATGTGCTACCTCGCGCTGCCCTATGCGGTGCTGGTGCTGTACCCGCCGGTGTCGCGTCTGGACCCCGAGTTGACGGATGCCGCCCGGATGATGGGCGCCAGCCCGTTGCAAAGGTTCACGACGGTGACCATTCCGCTGTTGCGGGCGCCCATTCTGGGGGCCTTGATCCTTGTTTTCGTTTTTACGCTGGGGGTTTATCTGCTGCCGCAGGTTCTGGGCAAACCGCAGCACTGGACGCTGTCGGTGCACATCACCGATCAGGCGGTGTTCCAGTCGAACCTGCCGTTCGCGGCGGCGATGGCCGTGCTTCTGTTGATCGTGTCCCTGGCGCTGGTCGGTTTGACCTTGCTGGTCGGTGGCAAGGGGGACGCGACATGACCAAGGCGGTTCAGACGACCTATGTGGCCGTGATCCTGCTGTTGCTGGCCTGTCCGATCATCGTGGTGGCCGGTGTCTCGTTGAACGGTCAGCAAAGCCTGCGGTTTCCGCCGCAGGATCTGTCCCTGCAGTGGTATGCTGCCTTCCTGCAGGATCCCGCCTGGCTGATCCCGTTGCGCAATTCACTGGTCATCGCGGCTGCGGCCAGCACGTTGGCGGTCGTCATGGCGCTGCCGCTGGCATTGCATATCTGGGCGCGAGGCGGCTGGGTATCGCGAGCCTTGTATACGCTGGGCGTGGCACCTTTCATGTTGCCTCCTGTCATTTCTGCCCTCGGGTTCATGGTGTTCTGGATTTCGGTCGGCATGTATGGCCGCATGGCCGCGACCATCGTCTCTCATGGTGTGTTCCTGATCACGCTGCCCTTGGTCACGCTCAGCCTTGGCCTATCGGCCATCGACCGGTCACTGATCGAGGCGGCGCGCACGATGGGGGCCGGGCGCTGGACCGTGTTTCGCACGATCCTGCTGCCGCTGCTGACGCCTTATGTGATATCGGGCTATGCCTTCGCCTTCGTCTTGTCGCTGAACGAATACATCATCGCCTACATGGTGGCCGGTTTCACGGTCGAGACGTTGCCGATCAAGATCTTCAACAGTCTGCGCTATGGCTACACACCGATCATGGGCGTCGTGTCATTGCTGTTCGTCATGCTGGCGGCGCTGATCTTTGGCATGATCGGCCGGTTCGGCGACTTGCCGCGTCTGTTGGGTGCCGAAAGGGTACAGGAGTGAGTATCATGCGTCTTGCACTGTGGCAGGGCGCCGGCGTGCCCGGCGATCTGGACGGCACACTGGCCGAGGTTGCACGGATCGCCGCGATGGCGCGGCAGCAGAACGCGGACCTTCTGGTCTTTCCCGAGGGGTATCTGACGGGTTACTATCTGCCGGGTCTTGTCCGTGGCGGTTTGCCGGGCGTCGAACAGGCGCTGGCAGATGTCGCCGGCATCGCCATGCGCCACACCCTCGCCATCGCGATGGGAACACATGTCGAGGCCGGCGACGGTCTGAGCAATGCGGCGGTCGTCATCGACGCATCCGGCAGGGAACTGGGGCGATATGCCAAGCGCGCCCTGTTCGGCGACTGGGAAAGACAGACGTTTCAGCCGGGACGCGAACCGCTCCGCTTTCAGTGTGCGGGTCTGACCGTTGGCGTTGCGATTTGCTATGACGTGGAGTTTCCGGAACTCATCCGAGCCGAGGCGCTGGCAGGCGTTGATCTTGTCATCGTGCCAACGGCCCTGATGGCGCCGCACGACCGGATTGCCCGGCTTCTAGTGCCGACCCGCGCGATGGAAAACCAGATCGCGATTGGCTATGCAAATCGTGTCGGTCACGAAGGACCGTATGCGTTTGTCGGCCTGTCGTCGATCCGGGACCCGCAAGGCGAGCCTTTGGCCGCCGCAGGGTCAGAGGCACAGTTGTTGGTGGCAGACATTGACCGTCAGGCGATCCAGAACGAGCGTGCGGCAGACTCCTACCTTGACGCCTTGGACCGACTGCGGTCATCCCCGCTGTCTGCATGATCCTGCATTGACCTGACCGCCTGCGGGTGGTCTGCGGGGCAAAGATCGGTTTACCAGCAGGCTTTGTCTGATGGATAAGGGACGATAAATGATGGTGCAGGGTCTGAATCGACGCGGACCCTCTATGCCGGAAAGGTGCAGACATATGGATGACATTCCAAAGCTGAAACAGCGCTTCGTGCGGCATTCGCCTTCGACCGGCGCAGGCAGCCCGGATGTCTGGGGCATCTACGAGCCTGATACGGGATCGATCCAGTATGTCTGTGCCGATCCGGCGACGCGCGAGGCTGTGCTGATCGACGTGGTCTGGAACTTTGACCCGGTCGGTTTCAAGACAAGCACCGTCAGCATGGATCAGGTACTGGACCTTGTGCGCGACAATGGGCTGACCGTCGCGCGGGTGCTGGACACCCATCCCCACGCCGATCACGTCATGGCCTCGACCCTTTTGAAGGCTCGCACCGGGGCACCGAATGCCATCGGTGAAAAGGTGCGCGACATCGCGGTGCTGTGGCGGGACATCTACAACACGCCGGGTGCCTTCGATCCGGATGCGGATTTCGACGAGCTCTTTGCCGACGGGGACAGCTTTGCCGTGGGTGACCTGACGGTCCGGGTCATGCTGTCGCCGGGGCATACGCTGGGATCGGTCACTTACGTCTGCGGCGACGCGGCTTTCGTGCATGATACCTTGATGCAGCCGGACAGCGGCACGGCGCGGGCCGATTTCCCGGGTGGCAGTGCAGATGATCTGTGGAACTCGATTCAGGCGATCCTTGCGCTGCCGGACACGACGCGCCTGTTCGTGGGTCATGACTATGGTGCAACCGGGCGGGACGCACCCGCATGGGAGGCGACGGTGGCCGCACACAAGGCAGACAACATCCATGTCAGGGACGGGACCGCCAAGGCCGACTACATCAAGGTCCGACAGGACCGCGATGCCACCTTGGCCTTGCCGCACCGGATGCTGGCAGCGCTGCAGATCAACCTGCGCGCAGGGCAATTGCCGCCGGCAGAGGATGACGGGATGCAGTATCTGAAAATCCCGGTCGACAGATTCTGATCATCCGGGCCAGCCTGGGCCGCCATATCATCATCGGCAGGAAAGCGATCCGGCCTGACGAACGGCAGACGCACCGCCCATGCTCATGCGGGCAGCGACGTCATTCCGGTCGCTGCCGCCGTCAGGCGACGGCGGTCGCTTTCGGGCGCAGGGCCTCGATCGCATCGAACTGGGACAGAAAGACTTTGCCGGTCATGTGATCGAGGAAATGGCTGCGATTCAGGCGATCCATCACGGGACCTTTCACCTCTGACAGGTGCAGGCGGATGTTCATGTCGGACAGGCGGGCCGACAGCGCCTCAAGGCTTTCGAGGGCACTGAAGTCGATGTCGTTCACGGCAGAGCACATCAGGACCACGTTGCGGATCGCGGCGTCTTTCACCACCCGGTCCAGCACGTAATCCTCCAGATATCTGGCGTTGGCGAAATAGAGGCTTTCGTCGATGCGCAGGGTCAGGATGGCGGGGTCGGTCTGGACGTCGTGGCGCTTGATGTTGCGGAAATGCTGGGTGCCGGGGACGCAGCCGACCTCTGCGATGTGGGGTTTGGAGGTCTTGTAGAGGTGCAGCAGGATCGACAGGATCACGCCCGCCGACACGCCGGTTTCCACGCCGAACCACAGGGTCGCGAGGATCGTGACCAGCACGGCGGCAAAGTCGGCGCGGGAATAGGACCAGCTGGTCCGCAGGATGCTGAAGTCGACGAGGGACAGCACCGCCACGATGATCGTCGCCGCAAGCGTCGCGTTGGGCAGGAAGTAGATCAGCGGCGTCAGCGCGAAGGCCGCGATGGCAAGGCCCACCGCGGTATAGGCACCGGCGGCGGGGGTTTCCGCGCCTGCATCGTAGTTCACGACAGAGCGGGAAAAGCCGCCCGTCACCGGGAAACCGCCGGTCAGGGCAGAGGCGACGTTGGCGGCCCCCAGACCGATCAGCTCTTGGTCCGGGTCGATGCGCTGGCGCTTTTTGGCGGCCAGCGTTTGTGCGACGGAAATCGATTCCACGAAGCCGATGACCGAGATCAGCAAGGCGGGTAGCAGCAGTTGCCCAACCAGCGTCGGAGAGAAGGAGGGCAGTGTCAGCGGCGGCAGGCTTTGCGGGACATCGCCGACGATCTTGACCCCGTGGTCTGACAGACCCAAGGCCCAGACCACCACGGTCGTGACCACGACGGCCAATACCGGACCGGCCTTTGTCAGCGCGCCAGCGAGCCCAGCCTTCATGCCCCAGCCGCGCAACAGCGGGTTCAGGCCCTTGCGGACCCAGAACAGAAAGGCGGTGGCGCCGACGCCGATGACAAGGGTGATTGGATTGATCTCGCCCAAGTGTTCGAACAGGGTCTTCAGCAGTTCGGGCAGGGTGTCGCCCGACGCGCTGATGCCGAGGATATGCTTGAGCTGGCTCAGCGCGATCAGGATGCCGGATGCGGTGATGAAGCCCGCGACAACCGGATGCGACAGGAAGTTCGCGAGGAACCCCAGCCGGAACACGCCCATCAGGATCATCATGCCGCCCGACAGTGCCGCCAGCGTCAGCGCGGCCAGCGCGTAACCCATCGTGCCCTGATCCGCGATGTTCCCGATCGCCGCCGCCGTCATCAGCGACACGACCGCCACCGGCCCCACCGCCAGCGCCCGGCTGGTGCCGAAGATCGCATAAAGGATGATCGGCGCGATGGAGGCATAAAGCCCCGCCTCTGGCGGCAGGCCGGCCAGCATGGCGTAGGCCAGCGACTGCGGGATCAGCATGATCGTGACGATCACGGCGGCCACCAGATCGTTTGACAGGTTGGCGCGGCTGTAGGTGCGACCCCAGGTCAGGATCGGCAGATAGCGGGCGATGGCGGCGGTGTTCATGAGGTGACTTTCAGGAAAGGTCGCGGCCCGGGGATGGCCCCCGGACCGCCGGTGCTTGCATCAGGCGGTCGTCTTCTCGGGTTCGGCCATCCATTCGCGGCCCTTGAGCATGGCGTGCCAGTACACCTGCGGCAGGGCCTGCGCCTTGAGCGTCCAGGCCAGACGGCTGGGCTGCGTGCCGTCGATCAGCCACGTGGGAAAGCTGGGCAGCAGCTTGCCGCCATAGCCGAACTCGGCCAGCACGATCTTGCCACGCTCTACCGTCAGCGGGCAGGAGCCGTAGCCGTCGTAGATCGCGGCGGCGGATTTGCCGTGAATGTCCGCCATGATGTTGTCCGCCACCACCGGGGCCTGCTTGCGCGCGGCGGCCATGGTCTTGGCGTTGGGTGCGTTCATCACGTCGCCCAGCGACCAGATGTTCTGATAGGTCTTGTGGCGCAGGGTGGCCTGATCCACGTCGACCCAGCCTGCCGCATCCGCCAGCGGAGAATTCCTGATAAACCCGGGCGCGCGTTGTGGGGGGCAGACGTGGATCATTTCGAAGTCGACCGTGACCTCGGTCGGGGCGGTGTCAGGCTTCGCCACCTTGAAGGTTGCGGTCTTTGCGGCGCCGTCGATGGCGGTCAGGGTGTGGAAGAAGTTCAGGTGCGCGTCATATTTCTCGACATAGCGCATCAGCGCGGGAACGTAGTCCTTGACCCCGAAGAGCACGCCACCGGCGTTCATGAACTGGACGTCGATATCCTTCAGCACGCCCGCGCGGTGCCAGGCATCGCAGGACAGATACATCGCCTTTTGCGGCGCACCGGCGCATTTGATCGGCATCGGCGGCTGGGTAAACAGCGCGCGGCCGCCCTTTGTCTGTTGCACCAGTTTCCAGGTGTAGGGTGCCAGGTCATAGCGATAGTTCGATGTCACACCGTTGCGGCCCAGCGTGTCGCTCAGGCCTGCGATGCCGTCCCAGTTCAGTTCCAGCCCCGGGCAGACGATCAGGCGGGTGTAGCCGACCACACGACCGTCACCGAGGATGACGGCGTCCGCGTCCGGCGTGAAATCCGCCACCGCGGCCTTGATCCACGTCACGCCGTCGGGGATCAGCGGCCCGGTCTGACGCTTCGTGTCCTTGGCATCGAAGATGCCGCCGCCGACCATCGTCCAGCCGGGCTGGTAATAATGCACCTCTGACGGGTCGATGATCGTGATGTCGAGGGTCTTGTCCCGCGCCAGCAGGCTGGCGGCCACGGCGATCCCGGCAGAGCCTGCGCCGACGATCACGATATCCGCGCGCACGTCGGGGGCTGCCAGCGGCTTGGTCGTTTGGGCCGCGGACTGTGCGACGGTGGCGGTCATGTCGTAACCGGCGGCGTGGGTGCGGGCCAGCAGGTCGGCTTCCGGCCGCTTGCCCGCCTCTGACCGTGTCCACAACGTCGCGGCGCGGGTGCCTGACTTGCAGAAAGCTAGCACGGGGGCCGGAATCTCTTCTAGTGCGGCACCGAAGGCCGCGACGTCGGCGTCGGTGATCTGGCCAGACACGACGGGCAGGTGCCGCACCTGCAGGCCCGCTGCCTCTGCTGCGGCCCTGATTTGGGCGAAAGAGGGTTGGTCAGCGGATTCGCCGTCCGGCCGGTTGCTGATGACACTGGCAAAGCCTGCGGCCTTGATCGCGGTCATGTCCTCTAGCGCGACCTGCGGCGCGACCGAGACCTGGTCCGTCAATTCCCTGATATCCATCGCCATTCTCCTGCCCGGGGTGTCGTTCAAAGGCCGTTGACCGGCACTTTCAGCATCAGATTGCCGTCCTTGTCGCGCGGCAGGACACCGGCGCGCATGTTGACCTGCAGCGACGGCAGGATCAGTTTCGGCACAGCCAGGGTCGCGTCGCGTTCCGTGCGGAACTTGACGAAGTCTGCCTTCGTCGCACCGTTGCCGACGTGGATGTTGTGGGCCTTTTCCTCGCCCACGGTGGTTTCCCACGCGATATCGCGGCCGTTCGGTCCGTAGTCGTGGCACATGAACAGGCGCATGTCGTCGGGCAGCGTCAACACCCGCTGGATGCTGTCATACAGCGTCGCCGCGTCGCCGCCCGGGAAATCGGCGCGCGCCGATCCGCCGTCCGGCATGAACAGCGTGTCGCCGACGAAGGCTGCGTTGCCGATCACATGCACCATGCAGGCGGGCGTGTGGCCGGGCGTGTAGATCGCAAAAGCCTGCATCGCGCCGATCTGATAGGTGTCGCCATCCTTGAACAGCGCGTCGAACTGTGACCCGTCGCGCTGGAACTCGGTGCCTTCGTTGAAGATCTTGCCGAAGGTTTCCTGCACGACCATGATCTTGTCGCCGATCCCGATCTTGCCGCCCAGAGCGTTCTGAATATAGGGCGCGGCGGACAGGTGATCGGCATGGACATGCGTCTCGATCAGCCATTCCAGCGTCAGACCGTGTTCGCGCACGAAGGCGATCATCCGGTCCGCGTGGTCATAGGTGATGCGGCCGGCGAAGTAATCGATGTCCATGACGCTGTCGATGATCGCGCAGGACGTCGAGGCCGGGTCCTTGACGACGTAGCTGATCGTGTTGGTGGCGTCGTCGAAGAAGGCGGTGACCTCTGGGGCGGTGGTCATGTCGACGGGAAAATCGGTCATGGTGTGTGGTCCTTTCAAGCAGTGGCGGCGCGGGAGGAGCGTGCGGCGGTGATGCCGCGCGCCAGCAGGATACCTGCGATCAGTGCGCCGACGAAAATGAAAACCGAAGTGTTGCCGGTGCCAAGCGCCGGCAGCGCGCCGCCCGGGCAGAAGCCCGCGATGCCCCAGCCTGCGCCGAACACGGCGGACCCGCCCAGCAGGCGCACGTCGATCACGCGGCTGGTCGGTAGGTGAAACCGGTCGGCCATGACCGGCATCGGGCGTTTGAGCACGAAGCGGTAGCCGAGGAACGTGACGATCACGGCGCCGCCCATCACGAAGGCGAGGGACGGGTCCCAAGTGCCGGCGATATCGAAGAAGTTCAGCACCTTGGCCGGGTTGGCCATGCCAGAGACGGAAATGCCCGCGCCGAAGATCAGGCCGGTCAGATAGAGGGTAAGAATGCGCATGGGATCAGGCTCCGATGACGTGGCGGATGATGAAGACGGTGGCGGCTGTGGCGGCCATGAAGGTCAGGACCGAGGCCGCTGACCGCGGCGACAGCCGCGCCAGACCGCAGACCCCGTGGCCCGAGGTACAGCCCGACGAGAATGTGACGCCGACGCCGACCAGCAGGCCGCCGACAATCAGCATGGTCGTCGAGACTGGCACGTCGACGACGGGCATCGCCCCCGTCAGCCACAGCACCAGCAGCGGTCCGCTGACCATGCCGGCCAGCAGCGTAGCGCGCCAGGTGAAATCGGACCGCGAGGCGGGGGCGATGAGGCCCGTCAAGATGCCCGTCGCGCCGAAGATGCGACCGTGCAGCCCCATCAGCAGCACGGCGGCCAGTCCGATCAGGGCACCGCCGCCCAGTGATTGCAGGGGTGTGAACGCGGTCTCCATCATTTCACCGCACAGGTGCTCATGCCGAGCAGGGTATAAAGCGGGCAGACCCGGAAAAGCGCCGTCCCGATCATGACAAGCCCGACAATGGTGATCAGCGTGACGGCAAGCGTGCCGTGAAAGACCGCAATCGGTGCGATCCATGTCAGTGCCAGCAGGACGACCCCGACAAGGGCCCGCATCGTACGGTCTGCCGTTCCGATATTATGTGTCATTGGAATGATCCTTCGGTAAGGGGTGAAGCGCTTCCCGACGATAGCGCTTGATGGTTATCAAAGACTTTGTCCCCGCAGGGCGACAAAACCCGAAAAGTGTGTTAAGGCGCGCCGGGGCAGAGGTTGATCGCGTGGGGCACGTGATCCTCGGCAACGTCGTCCGGCCAACGGATATCCAAGGCCACGGCAGGCTTTGCCAGACGTGCCGCGACATCCTTCGGCTGATCATGGCCAGTCTTGGCGCGGGCAGTTTCCGCAAGGGACAGGCGTTTTGCGGTGTGGACCATGAGACTCTCCGTGAAAGAATCTGCGTTTCGTTACTTATTCAATAATTCATATATGTTTTTATCCGCTGAGGCAATATGCAATGATGTCGCAGGATGATGCTCTTGAAAGTCGCTCGACGCCAGCGCGCAAGGGACGTCATATCAGTGGGCAGGTGATGCGATCGGAGAAGCTGCGCATCAAACAGGTCTTCGGTCGAACCGACAGGGTCGTCCCTGGTGCTGTCCTGCGCCGGACGCGCTGAACAGAACATGCCGCCATGCTGTATGGCAAGGCTCCGGATCTTGCCCGACGTGCGTCAGATGTGGTGAGAGGTGGCCGCCGACAGACGTCACCGGGACTGCACCCAGACTGGTAGAGGCCAAGCCGATCGCGGCGATGACAGGCTAGCCGCAATCGGGACGGGTCCCAGCCGCGGCCCAGCCCACTTCGGAACGGTGGCGCAGGAGCGCGTTTGTCCGTGCTTCGAACCCGACTGAAGAGGGCGATCAGTCGGAAAGACACGCAATGGCCATCACGTCGCGTCGTTGATCCGGGCACGTCAGACTGTGTGCGGCTCTGAAGGACCGGAGGCGGTCAGGTGGGAATGCGTCTCGCGCCGCCCCGTCACGCGCCACGCTGCTGATTGTTCCAGGTCGCGCGACCTTTGAATCCATCTGTCCGGCCTGCCCTCGATTGCGGCGACCGCCAGCTTGGCCTTGTTGGCGGTATCATGGCGCCGCGCCGGGTGGCCTCTGACACGCCGTATCGCGCCATGGTCGGCTGATCCCGCGTGATCCCCGAAGATTTCGCCATGCAGACCTGGATCAGTCCGTCGCCGCAAGAAAGCGCGCATAGAGGACAGAGCCAGCCGACAGGCTGACAGTGTGGGCGCCTTGGTCGGTCAAGAGCCACCCGCCATCCCAATCAATGCCTGCGAGGAGACGACAATGACCTATCAAAGCTTCAATCCTGCCACGGGCAAGCTGCTCAAGTCGTTTGCAGACCTGACCGATGCGGAACTGGAAACAAAGCTCGCCGCCGCCGCCGACTGCTATAAGGCATGGAAGGCGATTTCCCACGCCGACCGGGCCGTCATCATCGCCAAGGCGGGCGATCTGCTGGACGAACGGGCCGAGGATCTGGCCCGCACCATGACGCTTGAAATGGGCAAGCGCATCGACGAGGCGCGCGGCGAAGTCGCCTTTTCCGCCAACATCATGCGCTATTACGCCAAGAACGCTGAAAAATTCCTGCGCGACACGCCGCTGCATCCGGAACATGGCGAAGGCCATATGGAAAGCAGCCCCATTGGCGTCATCTTCGGGGTCGAGCCGTGGAATTTCCCCTATTATCAACTGGCCCGCGTGGCCGGACCGCACCTGATGGCAGGCAACACGCTGGTCATCAAGCATGCAGGCTGCGTGCCGCAATGCGCCATCGCGTTCGAGGCGGTGCTGACCGATGCCGGTGCGCCGCCGGGGTTGTACACCAACCTGATGATCTCTCACGACCAGTCCGATAAGGTCGTGGCCGACCCGCGCATCAAGGGCGTGGCCTTGACCGGCAGCGTCGCCGCGGGGCGGATCATCGCCGCCAGCGCGGGCCGCGCGTTGAAGCCCTCGTCGATGGAACTGGGCGGGGCCGACGCCTTTATCGTGCTGGCGGATGCCGATATGGCGCATACGCTGAAGTGGGCAATCTGGGGCCGGATGTACAACACCGGACAGACCTGTTGTGCCGCAAAACGCTTCATCGTGATCGACAGCGTGGCCGAAGAATTCATGGCGGGGTTCGAGGCCGGGTTGGCGGCGCTGGAGGCGGGCGATCCGCTGTATGCCGCGACCACGCTGGGTCCGCTGTCCAGTGAATCCGCGCTGGTCGATCTGCTGGCGCAGGTCGACGTCGCGGTGAAACATGGGGCCACCGTCGTCTTGGGCGGCACGCGGCTGAACCGGGCGGGCAGTTACATGCAGCCGACAATCCTGACGGACGTCACCCCCGACAACCCGGCCTTCCGCGACGAATTCTTCGGCCCCGTGGCGATGGTCTTCCGGGTCAAGGACGAGGCGGCGGCCGTGGCGCTGGCCAACGACAGCGACTTCGGTCTGGGCGGGTCGGTCTTTACCACCGATATGGACGCCGGACGCCGGGTGGCGAGTGCTGTCGAGACGGGGATGATGTTCATCAACAACATCAGCTGGTCCGACGCGGACCTGCCCTTCGGCGGGATCAAGGCGTCCGGGTACGGCCGCGAACTGGGCAACATGGGCATCCAGCAGTTCGTGAACAAGAAGCTGGTACGCACCATCAAGGCAGATGCGCCGGTCTGAGGTATCGCCTCCGGGCGGCGGAAGGCCTTCGCCGCCCGGCTCCTTTCATCGGAAGCTTGCCCATGTTCGTGAAGAGCGCCGTTCTGAAAGAAACCGGTCCGGGCGAGCGACGGGTCCCAGCGGTGCGCAGCGGTGCCAAGGGCAAGCTGACGGCGATGCCGCAGATGGTCGCCTTCATCGCTTTGACCGACGGCACGCCGTGGCTGGGGGTGCCGACGCTGATCGCTGTCTACTTTGGCTTGGCACGCCTCTTCGGCATCCTGACGACTTTGCCCATCGGCGGGGCGGACATGCCGGCCCTGATCTCGGTCTACACTGCCTTCACGGGGCTTGTGGTCGGGTCGGCGGGCTATGCCCTGCAGAACCCCGCAATGATGATTGCGGCTATGTGCGTGTGGGCTGTGGGCCTGATGCTGACACTGCTGAGGCCCAAGGTGATGAACCGGTCGGTCGCCGATATCCTGTTCAAGACCTTCAGGGCCACCAAGACGCAGAGGTACGGCAAGGTAGACGGCGAACCGAAACCGACCGCCCCCGCCGACGACGGCATACGTGATGGCAGGCAGGTCATCATCTTCCAGTCAGACGCGATCAATCCTGAATTCGCGCTTGCCGACGTGGCCCTTGTGATCGGGGCGAATGACGTGGTGAAGCCGGCGGCGCGGACGGACACGTCCTCGCCCATCGCGCGCCAAGTCTACGTCATTGGGTGCGGGACCGGCAAAGGCTACGCCGGTATCGTCAACGCGCTTTTTTACAAGGGTAATTGCAACGCGGTCTACGGCGACGCCGCCGCGATCCTGACCGAGATGACCGAGGCCGTGCGCGGCCTTGGCAAGGCCGCAGCGGAGCCCGCGCGGATCATTCAAGGAGACACCTCATGACCAAGACAATGCACGCCGCCTTCGTCACCGCCTTCGGCAAGCCGCTGGAATTCCGCGACGTGGCGATCCCCACGCCCGGACCGGGCCAGATCCTGGTCAAGACTGAGGCCTGCGGCGTCTGCCACACCGACCTGCACGCCCGCAACGGCGACTGGCCCGCGAAACCGACACCGCCCTTCATCCCCGGCCACGAAGGCATCGGCATCGTCGTGGCGCTGGGCACCGGTGTCACGCTGGTCAAGGAAGGCGACCGGGTCGGCGTGCCATGGCTTTATTCCGCCTGCGGCCATTGCGAACATTGCCTGCAGGCCTGGGAAACTGTCTGCGCCGAGGCGCAATACGGCGGCTATACGGTCAACGGCGGTTTTGCCGAATATATCCTGGCGGATCCGAACTACGTGGCCCACATCCCCGCAGGCCTGACACCGCAACTGGCGGCCCCGCTGATCTGCGCAGGGGTTACGACCTACAAGGGCCTGAAGGTGACAGAGGCGCGGCCCGGGGAATGGGTCGTGATCTCTGGTGCCGGGGGCCTTGGGCATCTGGCGATCCAGTATGCCAAGGCGATGGGGTTGCAGGTCTGCGCGGTGGATATCGACGCGGGCAAGCTGGCGCATGCGACAAAGCTGGGGGCGGATTTCGTGGTGAACGCGACCGACGCGGACGCCATCGCGGCTGTCCGCAAGGGCACCGACGGAGGTGCCCATGGCGTGCTGATCACCGCTCCCTCGATCCCCGCCTTCCATCAGGGCATCGCGATGGCCCGCAAGCGCGGCACCTGTGCGCTGGTCGGCCTGCCAAAGGGCGATTTCCCGGTGCCTTTGTTCGACGTCGTGGCGAACTGCATCACGATCCGGGGATCCTTCGTCGGGAACCGCGAAGACATGGCCGAAACGCTTGCCTTTGCCGCGGACGGTAAGGTCAAGGCCGACATCGAGTTGCAGCCCCTGAGCGCAATCAACGACGTCTTCGATCGGCTGGAGCAGGGCAAGGTCGCGGCCCGCGTCGTGATCGACTTCGCGGGCCCTGCCGACACCGGCAAGGCTATGCCGCGTGAACTGGAGGCGCTGCCATCCTGAACCCCATACAGGCCCTTCTGACCGTGGGTCAGATGACCGAGGTCGCCGCCTGACGGGGGAAGGTTGCGGTGTTGTGCGGTCCGGGCAGCAACGGCGGCGACGGGTTTGTCGTGAGCCGGCATTTGGCCGTGGTCGGCCGGGACGTGCGGCTGGCCTTGCTGTGGCACCGGGACCATCTGAAGGGAGAGGCGGCGCATCACGCAGCGCTTTGGTCCGGCGCTGTGGCATTGCCTGACGCCAGAGGTGGTCGACGATACAACGCTGGTCGTGGATGCGCTGTGCGGCGCTGGTCAGAGACGGGTCCTTGATGCGCCTGTGGCCCCGATATTTGCCGCCGCTGCACATCGCCCGCAGTGCCGCCGATAGGGTGATCGCAACCCCCGACGGTCGCGCGATCATCAATGCGAACGCGCCGCCGACGCCGGGGATGGCGGCGGCGGTGGATGGCAAGCGGCTGCGGCTCTGCGCCTTCACAACGCCGGGCGATGCAGATCTGCAGAGCCTTGCCCGCAGCCTCGCAGCATGCTTTTGCGCCGCTCCGACGCGGCTCAGCAGAGGTACAATTCCTCTTATATCCAGCGCCAGCGTGAGGCTCCGCAGGGCTGCTGTCATGCATGGGACATAGGCTGAACCCACTTCTGGTCGCATGTCAGAGTGGCCGAGGTGCGACGGCTTTGCACGGTCCGGCTGGGGTCCGGGTCCCTTCGACCGCTGGATGCGGCCGGAATTGTCGTCGTGCGCCTTCAGGTTCTGTTCTGGTTCAAATGCGATCAACCCAGCCGCAAGATAGGGTGCATTTACCAACTGCGATGCGTTTTAAGTCCGGGGGCGATGCAACCCAAAGTTCTGGTTTCATTCAAATGCAATGCCCGTGGACAGGGCAAAATCCGCAGGCGCAGGAACTTTCGGGAATGGCGCATAAGGCCATTCACCTCGCATTGACGAATACCCTTCAAGGTCGCGACGAACGTATCAGACCGGGAGAGCCTCATGAAACCGATCATCCGACTGCTGGCCCTGGCCGCGCTGGCAAGCCTCGCGGGTCAGGTCCGTGCCGAGAGCGGCATCGCGCCTGACGCCGTCAGCTTCGCGCAGGTCGCAGCGCTCGACGGCCCTGCCGCTGCCCTTGGTACGGGCATGCGAGACGGAATCCTCGCAGCCTTCGAGGAGGCAAACCGTGCCGGCGGCGTGCACGGTCGCACCGTGCACCTTGACAGCTTCGATGACGGTTACGAGCCGGACCAGTCGGTGGCACTGGTGCGGTCGATCATCAGCGGCGATAGCCATCTGGGCTTTATCGGGGCGGTTGGCACGCCGACGTCGCAGGCTGCCCAGCCCATCACGACCGAGGCCGGCGTGCCCTTCATCGCTCCGTTCACCGGAGCGGGCTTTCTGCGCGATCCCGCCCTGAGCAATGTCATCAACGTCCGCGCCAGCTATGGCGCCGAAACGGAAGCGTGGATCGCCTATCTTGTTGATGGCCTGGGCCTGCAGTCCATCGCGATCCTGTATCAGGACGACGGTTTCGGGCGGGTCGGGCTGGACGGCGTCGTGCAAGCCCTCGACAAGCGTGGGATGACCCTGGCGGCGCAAGGGGCCTATACCCGCAATACCGTCGCCGTGAAATCCGCCCTGCTGGGCATTCGCAAGGCTGCACCGGAGGCTGTCGTCATGGTCGGTGCCTACAAGCCCATCGCCGAATTCATCCGCCTGTCAAAGTCGCTGAAGTTTGACCCCACCTTCGTGAACATTTCGTTCGTGGGATCCGATGCGCTCGCTGCGGAGCTCGGCCCTGACGGCGCAGGCGTGATCATCAGTCAGGTCGTGCCATTTCCGTGGGATGCGTCGCTGAAGATCGTTGCGGATTATCAGGCCGCCATCACCGCCGCCGATCCGGATGCACATCCCAGTTTCGTGACGCTGGAAGGCTATCTTGCGGGTCGCATCGCCCTGCGTGCGCTGGAGGAGGCCGGCCCCGACCTGACCCGGGACGGATATCTGGCGGCGATGAACGGACTCGGCAGCTTCTCTCTCGACGGACTCGATGTCGCCTATGGTGCAAACGACAACCAGGGTCTGGACGACGTGTTCCTGACGCGGATCACGGACGGCGGCACATTTGAAACAATCGCAGCACCGCAAGCTCACGCCAGCAACTGACGCAGCGCCGCGACTCACCGCCCAACCGCCGCCGCCCCGATGCAGGTGGTGGTCGGTGCGCGCGTTGCGCAACTGCACGTACCAAGGAATGATATGACCCAAACCCTCAGACGTCACTTCGGCAGCATCGCTTTCAAGATCATGGGCAGTCTGGCAGCCATGGGCATCGCAACCGGAGCCGCAGTGATCGTGGGGCTTCTGGTCTTCGCGTCGCTCGGGGCGTCGGTGCAGTCGCTGATGACCGGCGGCATCCCGCGGATCGGGGCGAGCCTGACCGTCATCGCCGGAAGCCGTGCGGCAAGGGATGCGCTGGCCTCGGTCACATTGGCCGCGGGGCCCGAGGCGCTGGATCAGGCGCGGCAGCGGTTTGGCATGGCGCTGGATGAACTGGACGCCAGCGTGGCCAAGATGGATTCGGCCGCTGCGTCCGGGCTGCCGCAGATGGTTGACGATCTTGCTGGGGCGGTGGACCGGATGGCTGCCGCCCTTGGCGAGAGGTTCAGGGCCGAGGCGCAGATGATCGCTCAGATCAAGGATTTCCAGTCCCTCGCGACGACGACGAGCGAGACCCTGACAGAACAGTCCGACACGGCCTTCTTCGACCTGTCGATCGGCGGCGAGACCACTGTCACGACAGTCCGCGGCGCCCTCGAGACACTGACGGAGGACGAATTCGGATTGATGCAGGCCATCATGGAGGCGCGGGCGGACCTGAACCTCGTCACCAGTCTCGCGTTGGCGATCAATGCAGAGCAGGACGCCGCGTTGGCCGTCATCATGCGCGATATCGTCACCGCGGCGTTCAACCGGATGGACCACGCCCTCACGCTGCTGAAAGACAACAATCGCCTGGCTGACAGCGAGGATACTTTGCTGGCGGCCCGCGACGCACTTGGTCAACTGGCCAAAGGCGGGTTTGCCCGTCGGCCGGGCCTGTCTGAACGGTTGCTGGCGTTGCGCAAAGAGAGTGACGCCGCTTTGGGACAGTTGATCGACGATCAGTCTTTCGCATTGGCCATCATGGCGGAGGATCGTGCCACCGAAACCGATGCTGCGATCCGCAAGCTGGTCGATACCGACGTCGGCAAACTGCGGGAAACGTCGCAGATCGAGATTGCCGTGAAATCCTTGTTCGTGGATGCGCTGCTGGGTGCGGCGTCACAGGACACGATGGCTGTCGAGGCCGCGCAGGCGTCTTTGACGGAAAAAGCGCGTGTCGTTGCTGCCAATGCGACGGTTGATATGGTGACACCTGACCTGCGCGCAGGTCTTGATCGGATCATCGCATTTGCAGATGCGAAAGACGGGCTGCTTGCCACGCGGCGCACGTATCTTGATGCCGTGACCACGGCCGCGGCCCTGTCCCGCGATGCCAGCGACCGGCTGACACAGATCGCCGCCACGGCCCAAGAGCAGGGCGCAGAGGCCATGCAGGCGATGGTGCGGTCTGGCGATGCGGTGCTGGCCGAGACGGCGCGCGCGCGTGTAAAGATGCTGCTGATCGGTGGCATGGGTGCGGCGCTGCTGCTGTTGTCGCCGCTGCTGACATGGTTCTGGATCGTCAAGCCAATGGGCCGTGTCACGCGGGTGACGGAACGGCTGGCCACCGGCGATCTTGCTCCGGTAACAGGTTTCGAGCGGACTGGCGGAGAGATCGGGCGGATGGCGGCAGCACTCGGTGTTTTCCGCAACGGGCTGATCGACCGCGAGGCAATGCAGGCCCAAGAGCGCGAGCGCGAGGCGCTCGACCGGTCAAACGCCCTCGCGGCCCAAGAGGCGAAACGTCTGGCAGAGGTCAAGGCCAAGACCGCACAGGCGGAACGCGATGCGCGTGAACGCGCCCGCGACGACGCCGACCGGGCGCGGCAGGCCGACCTTGCACGCACGGCGCAAGCGGAACGCGACGCCCGTGCCGCCGAGCAGGCGCTGGTCGTGACTAATCTGGCCCAGGCGCTGCAGAAACTCGCTGCAGGAGATCTGACCACCGAGATCGCGACCCCCTTTGCCGGGGGGTACGAGGACCTGCGTCGTGATTTCAACGCGACAGTGGGGGCGCTGGCCGCGACATTGCGCGAAGTGATTGATAATGCGGAAAGCATCAAGAACGGAGCGCGCGACATCTCATCCACCGCCGATGGCCTGTCACGGCGGACCGAAAGCACCGCCGCGACCCTGCAGCAGACCGCGCTTGCGATGGATCAGTTGACGTCGTCGGTCGGATCCTCGGCGCGTCTGGCCATCGAAACCGATGCCTCTGTCGCAGCCGCCAAGGGGAATGCGGAGGTCAGCGGTGGCGTCATCGCCGAAACCGTCGCGGCCATGGACCAGATCGCCAAATCGTCCGACAAGGTCACGGCGATCGTGAAGCTGATTGACGATATCGCGTTCCAGACAAACCTTTTGGCGCTGAACGCGGGGGTCGAGGCCGCGCGGGCGGGCGATGCCGGCCGCGGCTTCGCCGTCGTCGCCTCGGAAGTGCGGGCGCTGGCGCAGCGGTCATCCGAGGCTGCGAGCGATATCGGAGATCTGATCGCCCAGAGCGGGCATCAGGTGCGCAAGGGCGTGGAACTGGTCGGCCGCACCGGTGCAGCGCTTGGCGAGATCGTCGCCTCCGTCTCGACAATCGCGGGGCAGGTGTCGGATATCGCCGCATCCGCAAAACGTCAGTCGACGACCTTGGCTGAAATCAATGGCGCTGTGACACAACTGGACCAGTCGACCCAACAGAATGCGGCCCGGCTGGAAGAGACGACAGCCGCGAGCGAAACATTGACGCAGGATGCCGTGTCGCTGGTCGTCAGTCTGGAACGGTTCAATCTGCGCGATGCTGGGGTCGGTTTGACCCACAGGCAAAGTGGCACAGGTGGCGCATTGTCAAAATACGCCAGATCAATCTGACGAGGGGAGCCCGCAATCGCGCCATTGCTGCGGTTTTCGGCGCCCCATTCCGTTTTGGCCGCATCCTGATATGATAATGCCGAGGCATTAGGGCTGCATTGTATCGGGATGCCGTCCGTTCCCTGCGTGCAGTCCTCTTCTCGGCTAAGTCGGGGCAGGCGATCCAGCCAATCAACGCGCGCGGCTTTGCTTTCACGTCGGGTTTTATGTCCTGATCTCGTTTTCAACGTGATCACGCTGGCCCGTCAGCTGAGATGGATTTCCGTTCTTCGAAACGAGGACTGTGGTGCTCGCTCAAGAGGCGCTGAATGGCAGCAGCTCGCTGATGATCTCATGTTACGCAGAAATGCGCGGCCGAGATTAGACCACCGCCGTTCGCGTAACAGTGAACAACACCCCACGCGCGCCGTAGCAGAGCCTATGATGGGCTGGCGCGGTGGGTGAGCGTTGCGCTGTCGTCCGTGGCGAAATCCTCGGCCAGTGCGACCATCCGGTCATGCAGAGGAGACTTGATGCAGACGGGGTCCGTCGCCGCTGGATCGCCGGCGATCGCCATCGCCTGACACCGGCAGCCGCCAAAGTCGATCTTGCGGCGGTCGCAGGAGCGGCAGGGTTCCTGCATCCAGTCTTCGCCGCGGTAGGCCTGAAAGGCGGCGCCCTGATACCAGATCTCGGACAGGGGCCGGTCACGGACGTTGTCGAAGGTCAGGTGCGGGATGGTTTCGGCAGCGTGGCAGGGCAGGACCTTGCCGTCCGGCGTGACATTCAGCCCAGTCGTGCCCCAGCCGCCCATGCAGCGCTTGGGGTAGTCGCTGTGGTAGTCGGCGGGGACGTAGTCGAGGACCAGCTGGCCCTTCAGCCGCACGCGGGCCTCGGCCACGATCCGGCCGGCCTCGGCCGCCTGTTCGCGGGTCGGCATCATCGCGGCGCGGTTTTCCATCGCCCAGCCGTGGAATTGCACGATGGCGACCTCGATGCGGCGGGCCTTCATCTCAACTGCCATTTCAATGGCGCGGGGCAGCTGATGCAGGTTCTGGCGGTGCACGACGGCGTTCAGCGTCAGCGGAAAGCCCGCATCGACGATCCACTGGGCAGCCTGCATCTTGCGGGCAAAGCCGCCGCGGTAGCCGCCGATGCGGTCGGCCATGTCGGCGTCGGTGCCTTGCAGCGACAGCTGCACGTGGTCCAGGCCCGCCTCGTCCAACTCCTTCAGCCGTCGTTCGGTCAGGCCGATGGCCGAGGTGATGAGGTTGGTATAAAGCCCCGCGTCCCGGGCCGCGCGGACGAGGTCCACCAGATCGCGGCGCGAGGCAGGTTCGCCGCCTGACAGGTGCAGTTGCAGCACGCCAAGGTCGGCGGCCTGTTTGAAGACGTCGATCCAGACCTCGGTCGGCAGTTCGGCGTCCCTTTTCGTCAGCTCCAGCGGGTTGGAGCAGTAGGGGCAGGACAGCGGGCAGCGGTGGGTCAGTTCCGCCAGCATCGCGATGGGCGGCTTGGGACGCACCGTCGTCGCGGCGGTGGGGGTGGCGTGGGTGTTCACGGGCGGGCCTCCATGATGCGGCGGTCCATCAGGCCGGACAGGAATTCGCGCATGTCGGTGGTGATCTGGTCGACGGGGGCCGCGTAGCGGGCGGCAAGCGTGTCCGCGATCTGCGATACCGACCTCTGGCCGTCGACCTCGTTCAGGATAGCGAGGCCGACGGGGTCGAGGTTGATCGTGCGTTCCGGGGCGAGCAGCACCCAGAGGTCGCGGACCCGGTCGAAATGCAGGCGGACGCCGCGCGGGATGACGGGGATAAAATCCTCCATCAGGAGGCCTTGGCGCGGGCCGGGATCAGATGCGTGCCGGGTTGCCATGCGCCGGGCGGGATCGCACCCGGGGTGACGTAGGCCGCGTGCAGGGCGTCGAGCTGCGACCAGAGCACGTCGGTCTTGAAGGTCAGTGCGGCGGCGGCGGCGTCCTGCTTTTCCTGCGTGTCGGCATGATCCAGCACCCAAGCGAGGCCGAAGGCCACGTCCTTGGGCGCCTCCGACAGACGGTTCTTGAAGTAGGATAGACTGCTGTCGTCGGCAAAATCGTAGTGCTGCAGCAGGCCTTCGATGCGGGCGGCGTGGATTTTGGGCGCAAAGAGTTCGGTGAGGGAAGCAGCCACCGCCTCCAGCAAGGTCTTGTCGCGCACGAAGCGGACGTAGGCGTCGACGGCGAATTTCGTTGAGGCCATGACACCGTCGGTGCTGGCGACATAATCGCGGTCGAGGCCCACCGCATCCGCCAGCCGCAGCCAGCGCATGATGCCGCCTTCGTTCTGGTCGGTGCCGTCGTGATCCTCGATGCGCGAGCGCCACGCGCGGCGCAGGGCGGGGTCGGTGACGCGCGACATGAAGGCCGCGTCCTTCATCGGGATGCTGGCCTGATAGTAGAAGCGGTTGATGACCCAGGCGCGGACCTGATCCGGGGTGCAGCCGCCGGAATGCAGCAGGTGATGAAAAGGGTGCTTGTCGTGGTAACGCTCGGCGCCGATCTGGCGCAGGCGGGCCTCGAAGGCCTCTTTCGTTGCGGTCATATGTCGATCTCCATCCCGTCCTGCCCGATCGTCCATCCGGCCTGTTCCGCGATACGACGCTGGTCCGAGGCCGGTCTTAGGACCGGGTTCGTGTTGTTCATGTGGACATAGACGCGGCGACCCGCATCCAGCCCGTCGAAGGCGGCCATCGACCCGTAAGGCCCCGACATCGACATGTGCCCCATGCGCTTGCCGGTCTTCTGGGACAGCCCCGCCGTGACCATTTCGTCATCCTGCCACAGCGTGCCGTCGAAGAACACCGCCGCGGCCCCCGCCAGCCTGTCGCGCAGGTCGCCGGGAAAGGCGGCACAGCCGGGGATATAATAGGCATCCTTGCCGTCTGCCTGCAGATGCACCCCCACGGTCTGTTCGCCCATAAGGTCGGTCTGAACCGTCGCCCCTTCAAGATAGAGCGGCACCTTGCCGGGCACCGCGAAGAGCGTCGCCGTCAGACCTGTCGCGATCTCGACCGGCTTGCCCAAGGCAATGGTCTGCCGCGTCACCACGGCGGGATTCAGGGCGGCAAAGATCGGGTTGTCGGCCAGCGTGCGATGAATGTCGGCGGTGGCGAAAAGTGTGAAGGGCTGCTGTTCCCGCAAGGTCAGAAGGCCCGCGACATGGTCGATGTCGCCGTTCGTCACCAAGACGGACTGCACAGGCAAGCTGCGCAGATCCGTAGGATGCAGCGCAGGCGTGCGGGCCAGCTGGTCACGGATATCGGGTGAGGCGTTCAGGATCGCCCAGTCGCTGCCATTTGCCGTGAAGGCGACGGAAGATTGGGACTGCGCCGGGATTTCTCCGCGTCGCGCCAGATTACAGTTTTCGCAACCGCAATTCCATTGGGGCAATCCACCGCCAGCGGCGGCCCCCAGAATATGTGCGCGAAAGGTCATTCAGCGGCCCCCCGCGCACATGAAATTTCTAGAACAGCACGCCGCCGGCGTCTTCTTCGCCGTCCGGGCCGTACATGTTGATTTCCATGCCGCATTCGATTTCGCGGATGATCGGTTTCGTCCAGGCCATGATGGTCCTCCCAATGGGTTGCGTATCAAACGACTATCGGTAGGTGCCGGGTCAGCGTCTATCATACTTATGTCGCAGATCACGTGGAAGAGAGGTCGGCGCCAGTGACCTTTAGCGCGAAAGCATAGGATCGTGCCGCATCCTCAAGTGCGGCAAAGCGGCCGGACTTTCCGAAGTGGCCAGAGGTCATGTTCGTGCGTAACATCAGGATGTTGTCGTCGGTCTTGAGGCGGCGCAGGCGGGCGACCCACTTGGCGGGTTCCCAGTAGGTGACGCGCGGATCGGACACTCCGGCAGTGACAAGGATCGGCGGATAGGCCCGGGCGGTCACGTTATCGTAAGGCGAATAGCCGCGGATATCGTCAAACGCCTGCCTGCTTTCGATCGGATTGCCCCATTGCGACCACTCGCCCGGTGTCAGCGGCAGGGTATCGTCGAGAATCGTCGTCAGCACATCCACGAAGGGCACATCGGCGATCGCCCCGGCCCAGAGGTCCGGCGCCATGTTCAGCGCGGCACCCACCAGCAGTCCGCCCGCAGAGCCGCCTTGGATGACGATCCGGCCCCTGTCCGTGTAGCCGTCTGCGATCAGTTGAAGCGCCACGGCGATGAAATCGTGAAAGGTGTTGGGCTTGGACGCGAACTTTGCCGCCTCGTACCAGTTGCGGCCAAGCTCCTCTCCTCCCCGCACGTGGGCGATGGCGTAGACGAAACCGCGATTCACCAGCGACAGGCGGTTGGCCGAAAAGGACGCGGGCATGCTGGCGCCGTAGGACCCGTAGCCATAAAGCAGGCAAGGTGCTGTGCCGTCCAGCGCGGTGTCCTTGTGATACAGGATAGTCACCGGCACCTGCGCGCCGTCGTGGGACGGGGCTGTCGTGCGGATCGTGACATAGTCGGCCGGATCGTGGCCCGAGGGAATCTCGACCGTCTTGCGCAGCGTCCGCGTGCCCGAGGCGAGGTCGTAATCAAAAACCTGCGTCGGCGTGGTTGGCGAGGAATAGGTAAAGCGAAAGTTGCCGGTGTCGTATTCCGGACTGGGATCGCTGCCGAGGCTGAAGGCCTGCTCATCGAACCCGATGCTGCGCGCGGCGCTGATCGGCTCGTCCACCCGCACGTAGCAGATCCGCGGCAGGGCATTGCGCCGCTCTGTCCAGATCGTCCAGTCCTTGTAGGCCGCGAGGCCCACGATCATGCGCCCGTCCTCGTGCGGGATCAGGTCGGTCCAGTGGTCGCGTGACGGGGTGGCGACGGGTGTCGTCATCACCTTGAAATCCTGCGCGCCATCGGCGTTCGTCAGGATCAGGAAGGCGTCGCCCTGATGTTCGATATCGTATTCCAGCGCGGTCGTCCGCGGCTCGACCATGCGCGGGGCGGCGGTCGGGTCAGCGGTCGGAATCACGCTGATCTCGTTCTCGTCATTCATGCCGGTCGAGATCGCGATAAAGGCGCCGGACCGCAGGCGATGGACGCTCACATGATACCGCGTGTCGGTTTCCGTGTAGACCAGCGCATCGGTGGCCGGATCGGTTCCGAGGGTGTGACGGTAAGCCCGGTTTGGGTGGTGGCGTGCATCGACGCGGACATAGAACAGTGTCCGTGCATCGGCCCAGGCGACAGATCCTACGTCGGGAATATGATAGTCCAGATCGGTGCCCGTGGTCAGGTCGCGAAAGGTCAGGCGATGGAACTCCGACCCGTTCACATCGGCGGCCCAGGCCAGCGTGCGGTGGTCTGGGCTGACCTGAGTCGTCCCGAGTTGAAAGTAGTCCTCGGTGGCGGCGGCGACGTTGACGTCCAGCATCACCGCGGACGGGCCGCCGTCGCGGGGGGTGCGGATGAATACCGGATATTCCGCACCATCGTCGTAACGCACGCCATAGGCGTAGGGGCCGTTCTGGCGCGGCACGCTGCTGTCGTCCTCCTTGATACGCGCCCGCATTTCGGCGACCAGCCGCGTCTGCAGATCGGTCGTATCGGCCATTGCGGCGTCGTAATAGGCATTTTCCGCCGTCAGATAGGCGGCGATATCGGCGGGCAACCGGTCGGGCGCGCGCATCGCCTCTTGCCAGTTGTCGGCGCGCAGCCAGCCGTAGTCGTCGTGCAGGTCGACGCCGTGGACCGTCGTGACGCGCGGGTGGCGTGCGGCGGAGGGGGCGTCGGGCAGGGCCGGGAAAGAACGTGACATGGTGGTCCTTTGGAAGTGATCGCGCTCAGTGTGGTCACCTCCCCGCCGGATGACAATGGGATGGGACGGTCCGTCCGGCACCCATCCCCTTTTAGGTTGAATTGTCACAGGGCGGTGATCGTCCGATAGTCACCTGACATTCACAGGGGGAGACCTGCAATGACCTATGAAAACGTAAAGATTCACCCGGCGGTGGACAATGGCGTCAAGCACGACGAAAAGCCCGGCTTTTCCGGCGGAACGCTGACCTGCAAATGCGCGACCGACAAGGTCGAGGTCAAGATCAGTGCCCAGACCGCACACAATCACATCTGCGGTTGCACGCAGTGCTGGAAGCCCGAAGGCGCTGACTTCAGCCAGGTGGCCGTCGTCGACCGCAATGCTGTCGAGGTCACGGCGCACCCGGAAAAGCTGGAAGTGGTGAACAAGGATGCCACCATCCTGCGCCACGCCTGCAAGGCATGCGGCACCCACATGTATGGCCGTATTGAAAAAGAGCATCCGTTCCACGGCCTCGACTTCGTGCACACGGAACTGTCGGGCGAGTCCGGCTGGTCAGAGCCGCAGTTCGCGGCCTTCGTGTCGTCTGCGATCGAAGGCGGCGTGAGCCCCGACAAGATGGGCGATGTCCGCGCCCGCCTGAACGAGCTGGGTCTGCCGCCCTACGACGCCCTGTCCCCGGCTCTCATGGACGCCATCGCAACTTTCGTTGCCAAAAAAAAGGCGTCCTGACGGCCTGATCGCACGCGTCCGCGCTTTTCTGCGCGGACGCCTCACATCTTGACGAAAGACGCGCGGCCTTGGGCCGCTTAAGAAGGATATAGACATGCGAACCCGTGCAGCCGTGGCCCTGAAGGCCGGACATCCGCTTGAAGTGATGGAGGTGAACCTGGAGGGGCCGAAGGCCGGCGAGGTGCTGGTCGAGATCAAGGCGACCGGCCTGTGCCACACCGACGCCTTCACTCTGTCGGGCGACGATCCCGAAGGTGCCTTCCCCGCGATCCTGGGCCATGAAGGCGCCGGCGTCGTGCTGGAGGTGGGCGAGGGGGTGACCAGCCTCAAGCCCGGCGACCACGTGATCCCGCTCTACACGCCCGAATGCCGCGAGTGCGAGTATTGCCTGAACCCCAAGACGAACCTCTGCCAGAAGATCCGCACGACCCAAGGCGCGGGCGTGATGCCGGACGGGACCAGCCGGTTCAGCATGCTCGATGGCACGCCGATCCTGCATTACATGGGCTGTTCCACCTTCGCCAATCACACGGTCCTGCCCGAAATCAGCCTGGCCAAGATCCGCGACGACGCGCCCTTCGACAAGGTCTGCTACATCGGCTGCGGTGTGACGACGGGCATCGGTGCGGTGATCAACACCGCCAAGGTGGAATACGGGTCGCGCGCGATCGTCTTCGGTCTGGGCGGCATCGGTCTGAACGTGATCCAGGGCCTGCGGATGGCGGGGGCGTCGCAGATCGTCGGCGTCGACATCAACCCCGACAAGGTTGCGATGGGCAAACGCTTCGGCATGACGGATTTCGTGAACCCCAAAGAGGTGAAGGGCGACCTCGTCGGCCACCTGGTCGAGCTGACGGGCGGCGGCGCGGATTATACATTCGACGCCACGGGCAACGTGCAGGTCATGCGCACAGCGCTCGAATCGGCGCACAAGGGCTGGGGCGAGAGCATCATCATCGGCGTGGCCCCCGCCGGCGCCGAGATCAGCACCCGGCCGTTTCAGCTGGTTACGGGACGCAGCTGGCGCGGCACGGCCTTCGGCGGTGCGCGCGGCCGGACGGATGTGCCCAAGATCGTGGACTGGTACATGCAGGGCAAGATCGAGATCGACCCGATGATCACCCACACGATGCCGCTCGACGACATCAACAAGGGGTTTGATCTGATGCACAGCGGCGAAAGCATCCGCGGCGTCGTCATCTACTGAGCCGACGCGCTCCAAGCGGCCCATCCCGACGGCCCGGTCATAGCGACCGGGCCGTTCGCATGCGCGTCCTTCGGCAGGGGCGGCCACCTGATTTTTCGCTGAAAAATCGCCGGGACGGTTATGCTTGGGGCGGGCCATTTTGCAGGCAGACAAGGTGACCGTCCGCAGGCCCGGCCCCATCGGTATCCCTCGCCACCCATCCAAATCATACTATAGGTTGAAAAGCCCTTGTTCGCGTTGACAGGACGGCTGCGGGGACGCTTCATGAGATCAGGATATGGACGCGACAGGCTATCGCAACCGCCCGAGGAGGGGCAGCTGCACCCCGTTGCATCCACCGTATTCGTAAGCCTGACGCATCTGGGAGGATGACAATGAAATCGGTAATGATGAGCATGGCCGCTGGCCTGTTGATGACGACGGCGGCTCCTGTCTTCGCCAATGACTCCGTGACAGCGATCGCCAACGACCCCGGTCAGTGGGGCATGCAGCTGGGCCAGTATGACGGCTCCCGCTACTCCAAGCTGGACAAGATCAACAAGGAAAACGTCGGTGATCTGCAGGTCGCTTGGACCTTCTCGACCGGCGTGCTGCGTGGCCACGAAGGCTCGCCCCTGGTCGTGGATAACGTGATGTACGTCCACACGCCGTTCCCGAACACGGTCTATGCCCTCGATCTGAACGATGAAGGCAAGATCCTGTGGAAGTACCAGCCGCAGCAGAACCCCGACGTTATCGGCGTGATGTGCTGCGACACGGTCAACCGCGGCGTGGCCTATGCCGACGGCATGGTCTTCCTGCACCAGGCCGACACCACGGTGGTCGCGCTGGATGCGAAGACCGGCGAAGTGAAATGGTCCGTCCAGAACGGTGACCCGGCGAAGGGCGAAACCAACACCGCGACCGTCACGATCGTCAAGGACAAGGTCCTCGTCGGCATCTCGGGTGGTGAATACGGTGTGCGCGGTCACCTGACCGCCTACAATATCGCCGACGGGTCCATGGCATGGCGCGCCTACTCCACCGGGCCGGACGAAGACATGCTGGTCGACCCGGAAAACACCATGGTTCTGGGCAAGCCGATCGGAAAAGACTCCTCGCTGAACACCTGGGAAGGTGACCAGTGGCAAATCGGTGGCGGCACGACCTGGGGCTGGACGACCTACGACCCCGAGCTGAACCTGATCTACTACGGCACCGGCAACCCCTCGACCTGGAACCCGTCCCAGCGTCCGGGCGACAACAAGTGGTCGATGACCATCATGGCCCGCGACCCCGACACAGGCATGGCGAAATGGTTCTACCAGAAGACACCGCACGACGAGTGGGACTTTGACGGTGTGAACGAGAACATCTTGGCCGATCAGGAGATCGACGGCACGATGCGCAAGGTGCTGGTCAACTTCGACCGGAACGGCTTTGGCTACACGCTGGACCGTGAAACCGGTGAATTGCTGGTGGCCGAGAAGTACGACCCGCAAGTCAACTGGGCGACCGAAGTCGACATGAACAAGGACTCTGAAACCTACGGACGCCCCTTGGTCGTGGCTGAATATTCGACCGAGCAGAACGGCGAAGACACCAACACCACCGGCGTCTGCCCGGCGGCACTGGGGTCCAAAGACCAGCAGCCGGCGGCCTATTCGCCCGATACCGGACTGTTCTACGTGCCGACCAACCACGTCTGCATGGACTACGAGCCCTTCCGCGTGAGCTATGCCGCAGGCCAGCCCTACGTCGGTGCGACCCTGTCCATGTTCCCGGCACCCGACAGCCACGGCGGCATGGGTAACTTCATCGCCTGGGACGCCACCAAGGGCGAGATCAAGTGGTCCCTGCCAGAGCAGTTCTCTGTCTGGTCCGGTGCGATGGCGACCGCTGGCGGCGTCGTGTTCTACGGCACGCTGGAAGGCTATCTGAAGGCCGTCGACGCCGAGACGGGTGAAGAGCTCTACAAGTTCAAGACGCCGTCGGGCATCATCGGCAACGTCTTCACCTACGAAAATGCGGGCAAGCAGTATGTCGGCGTCCTCTCGGGCATCGGCGGCTGGGCTGGCATCGGCCTCGCGGCCGGTCTGTCGAATGCCAACGACGGTCTGGGTGCCGTGGGTGGTTATGCGGCACTGTCCGATTACACCGCTCTGGGTGGCCAGCTGACGGTCTTCGCTGTCCCCGAGTAAGCGACTGCACTGAATGATGGCGCCGCCCCCGGGTGATCGGGGGCGGCGTTGCTGTCTGCACAGCACAGAATCGTACAACCGCAACTTAAGTTTGATTTGCGCCCAGTATGCCGCGGGATACGCTGACACCAACACTCTATGGGAGGAGTAACAATGAATCGTTTTGTGACCAGCGCAGCGCTTGCGATGATGGTGGCGAGTGGCGCCTTTGCACAGGATACAGCGACGACCGATGCGGCGGCGACAGACGCGGCACCCGCTGCTGACATGGCGGCTGCCGCCAGCGCTGACGGCGCGACCGACAACGCGGCACTGACCGACACTGCTGTGGACCACAACGACGGTATTCGCAACTTCAACGCCGAAGACGTCCCGACCTTCGCGATTGCTGCGGACGGCACCGTCGATTGGCCGACATTTTCCGGGTTCCGTCGCTATCATGCCGAATGCCACGTCTGCCACGGTCCCGACGGCGAAGGGTCGAGCTATGCGCCGGCGTTGAAAAATTCGGTCATGCGGATCGACTACTACGACTTTGTCGGCATCGTCGCCGGTGGCAAGCAGGAAGTCGGTCAGGCGCAGAATCAGGTGATGCCGTCCTTCGGCGCAAACCCGAACGTGATGTGCTACCTCGATGACATCTACACCTACCTGCGGGCCCGTGGGACCGAGGCGATCCCGCGTGGCCGTCCGGCCAAGAAGGAAGCGAAGACCGACGCCTATGACGCGGCCGAAGCCTCTTGCATGGGCTTCTGATGCGCCTGGCGCTTGCCATGATCCTGTGTGCGGCGGTCCCCGCCAGCGCACAGGTCGCGGATCTGGTGGACCGCACGCAGTTGCGGGTCTGCGCGGATCCGGCAAACCTGCCGCTGTCGGCAGAGGACGGCAGCGGGTTCGAGAACAAGATCGCGGAGCTGATCGCGGCGCAACTTGACGTGCCCGTCGCCTACACGTGGTTTCCGCAGGTCAACGGCTTCATCCGCCAGACGCTGAGTGCTGGAAGATGTGACGTCGTCATCGGCTATGCCCAGGGCGACGAAATGGTGCTGAACACCAATCATTATTACACCTCGACCCACGTGCTGGTGGTCAAGGCGGACGGGCCGTTGGCCGGTGTGACGCAACTTTCGGATCCCGCGCTGAAGGATGCCAAGATCGGCGTGGTGGCCGGTGCGCCGCCGACGACCCATGTGGCGCGTCTGGGGTTGATGAAGAACGCCAAGCCCTACAACCTGATGACCGACCGCCGGGTCGAGGATCCTGCCGGCGATATGCTCCGCGATGTGGAGGATGGGACGACGGACGCCGCCCTGCTGTGGGGGCCGATCGGCGGGCCGAAGGCCAAAGCATTTCCCGACCTGAAGGTCATTCCGCTACTGGCAGAGGCCGCGACGCCGCGCCTTTTCTATCGCATCACGATGGGTGTGCGCGCTGGCGAGGATAACTGGAAGCGCGAGTTGAACAGCCAGATCCGCCGCAATCAGGACGGGATCGACGCGATCCTGCGGGACGCGGGCGTGCCGCTTGTCGACGATTACGGCACCGCGCTGAAGCCCGAAAACTAGGGCTTCGGTGCCGTGAAGGTGCCGAAGGCCCGAGGGCCTGCGGGGACGTCGACCTCTGCCACGACCTGCAACGTCGCTGTGTCAATCAGGCTGACCGTATCCGAAAACCAGTTCGCGACCACGATGCGCGACCCGTCCGCGGTGGCGGCGATCCCTTCGGGGTAGTCGCCGACGTCCACGGTGCCGGTCACGGCAAAACGCGCGGCATCGAAGACGGTGACGGTGCTGTCGTATTGGTTGGTGACATAGCCATGCCCCGCCGCAAAAGCGACGGCATAGGGCCGTTCGCCGGTGGCGATTGTGGCCAGAATCGTACCGCTGACCGGATCGAGCACGCTGACCGTGTCGTCGAGCACATCCGCGGTAAAGATCAGACCGTCGTGGAGCGTGACGCCAAAGGGATGCTGGCCGACGGGCCATGTCGTCGCCTCATCGCCCTGGATCACTGTCACCGCATCGGCGTCACGATCGGCTGTCACGATCAGGCCGGGCGCTGCTGCAACGCCGGACGGCAGCGCGCCGACAGGCCATGACGCGACCTCGGCGCCGGTTTCGGGGTTGATTTCCCTCAAGGTTCCGGTCTGGTCGGTGACAAGCGCCGTACCAGTCTCTGGCCGGATCGCGAGGCCGAAGGGCGCGCCTGCGATCTTATGCTGTGCCAGGGGCCGCCCCGTCATGTCGAAGACGTGCAGCAAGCCCGTGTCCACCGCGACGGCCATGATGCGACCGCGCGCGGCGTCGATGGCGACGGCGGCGGGGTTGCCGGGCAGGGGGGTGATGGTCAGGATGGCGCCCGTATCCGTGTCGATCAACGTCAGCATGCCGGCCGTCTGAGAGGTGATGGCGGCGATATCCGCGCGCGCGGCACCGGACATGCAAAGGGCCGCCAGAATGGCGGCCCCGGTCACGCGTATCGCAGGGATCACTCGACCTTGCCGAAGCGGTCGACCAGCGCGTCGATGCCGGTCTGGTGCAGGGCCTCGACACTCGCGACGGCGGCATCGTCATTCAGGTCCGCCGGCGGTTCGTTCTGCGGGAAACCGCGGTAGAAGGCACCTTTCCACGTCAACAGCGTCTTGCCGTCGGCGTCCTTCAACGTGATGTGAGAAGCGTAGTTCGTGGCCTTCACGACGTCGAGGTTGGTGTCCAGCATCAGGGTCGAAATCGCGTATTTCTCGGGCTGCAGCTTCAGCAGTTCCTCGTTGATGACCTGACCGTCCTCCATCGTGCGCACGCGGGTGGCGCCTTTTTCGGTGCCGGTCGCCGCGACGCTGGCGACACCCGGAAACCACGACATGTCGTCGAAGTGGCCGATCACGCCCCACACGTCGTCCACCGGCGCGTCCAGCGTCACGGTCTGCTCTGTCTTCAACCGGACGGGGCCGTGCGCGAGGGCCGGTCCCGTGACCAGCGCCAGGCAGGCCGCCAGCGTCATCATCATTTTCGTCATCTGTCTATTCTCCCTGATCGCGTCGGTGCGATCTTGTCCCCTTGATGCGGACCTTGGAAGGGGACCTGCAATCCAACGAAAGTATGAGGTTCAGCAATATCAGGCCCTTGTCAGGTCATTGTGAAAAGAAAGCGGTTGTATCGCAGACGCGGGTTGTGTCCGATGGCATGCAAGGGGAGGACGCAAGGATGAGACAGGGGGCGATCTGCTGCGCGCTGGCGCTAAGCGCGCTTGGCCACCCGGCGCTGGCCGATGTGACCTACCGCGCCGCCGTGATCCGCGTCGACGCGCCGGGTCCGTTGCCGATCTCTCGCCTGGACCTGCCGCCCAAGGATCTGGGGTTCGCGGGGGCTGCCCTTGCCACCGACGACAACATGACGACGGGCGCCTTCACCGGCCAGACCTTCGAGACGGTGACGGTCGTGGCGACACCGGACACGGTGCAGGCCGACATGGCAAAGCTGCTGGACGACGGGATTTCCTTCATCGTGACGCTGGCCGATGCCGCCACCACCGTGGCGCTGGCCGATCAGGCGGGTGACCGGGCGCTGCTGATCAACGCCGCCGCCACGGACGACAGCCTGCGCGGCGCCGACTGCCGCGCGAACCTGTTGCATGTGACGCCGTCGGACGCGATGCGCGCCGATGCGCTGGCGCAATACCTGATCTGGAAGCGCTGGGGCGCGTGGTATCTGATCGCCGGCAGCCATCCCGAGGACATCGCACTGGCAGAGGCCTACAAACGCGCGGCCACCAAATTCGGTGCGGAGATCGTCGAAGAGCGCACCTATGAGGATACCGGCGGCGCGCGGCGCACGGACACCGGCCATGTGCTGGTGCAGGCACAGATTCCTGTCTTTACCCAGCGCGCGCCCGACCACGATGTGATGATTGCGGCCGACCATACGGGCGTCTTTGCGGATTACCTGCCCTATCACACGTGGGACGCGCGGCCCGTGGCCGGGTCCGCCGGGCTGATCCCGACCAGCTGGACCCCGGCGATGGAGGCCTGGGGCGCGACCCAGTGGCAGAACCGGTTCGAGGAAGGCGCCCGCCGCCTTGCACAGGAAGAAGATTTCGAAACCTGGGTCGCCTTGCGCGTGCTGGGCGAGGCCGCGACACGCACGAATGGTGGCGATGCCGCCGCAATCCGCGATTTCATCATGTCGGGCCGGTTCGAACTGGGTGCCTTCAAGGGGCAGAAGCTGACCTTCCGCGACTGGGACGGGCAGTTGCGCCAGCCCGTGCTGCTGGCCGCCGACAACGTCATCGTCTCCGTCTCGCCGCAGGACGGATTTCTGCATCAGACCAGTACCCTCGACACCCTCGGAATCGACCGCACGGAAACGGAGTGCCGCAAATGAGACCTCTTGCCCTGATCGCGCTGACGCTGGCCGGACAACCGGCCTTGGCCGACCGCATCTTTGTCACCAACGAGCGTGGGAATTCCGTCAGCGTGCTGGACGGTGACACGCTGGAGGTCATCCACACGATTGAAGGGATGCAGCGCCCTCGGGGCATCATCGCCAGCCACGACGGCAAGACGATCTACGTCTGCGCCTCCGACGACAACCTCGTGCGGGTCTACGATGCGGCCACGTTCGAGGAACTGCCGTCGCTGCCGTCGGGCGCCGACCCGGAGCTGTTCGTGCTCGACCCGGTGGGCGACCGGTTGTTCATCGCCAACGAGGACGACAACCTTGTCACGGTGGTCGACGTGAACACCCGGCAGGTGCTGGCCGAGGTGCCGGTCGGCGTCGAACCCGAAGGCATGGGCGTCAGCCCGGACGGCAAGATCGTGGTCAATACCTCCGAGACGACGAACATGGCGCACATGATCGACACCACGACCTACGAGATCGTCGGGAACGTGCTGGTGGACGGACGGCCGCGCTATGCGGAATATACGCCGGATGGCCAGACGCTTTTCGTTTCGGCCGAGATCGGTGGGACGGTCAGCGTGATTGACGTGCCCAGCCGAGAGGTTACGCACAAGATCACGTTCGATGTGCCCGGACTGCTGCCAGAGGCGCTGCAGCCCGTGGGCATGCGCGTGACCGAGGATGGCAAGAAGCTTTACGTGGCGCTGGGTCCGGCGAACCGGGTCGCGGTCATCGACGTGGCCAGCGACACGGTCACCGATTACCTGCTGGTCGGCCAGCGGGTGTGGCAGTTGGCGTTTTCGCCGGATGGATCGCGGCTTTATACGGCGAACGGCAATTCCAACGACATATCAGTGATCGACACCGCGACAGATACGGTCACCGAATCCGTGCAGGTCGGTCAGCAGCCCTGGGGTCTTGTCGTGGTGCCCACACCATGAGGCGCGGTGTCACATTCGCGGTTTGCGCCCTGATCGGATCGGCCGCCGCAGCGCAGCAATTCGATTACGGCATCTCTGGCATGTTCGGAAAGGCCAATCGCACCGATCTGCCGCCGCTGACCCTGTCGTCCGGAAAACCCGTCGCGGAGGCGCCTTACATCCTGAAATCCGGCGGCTATTACCGGATCGAGATCGAGGCAGATGGCACGATGTCGTCCGGCCTGACCGGCGCGGATTTCTTTCACGCGGTTTGGGTCAAGAGCGTCGAAATCGACGATATCGAGATCGTCGCAACAGGATTGCAAAGCATCAACCTGGAAGAGGGCGATGCCGAGATCAGCTTTATTGCGATCCAGCCGGGCACCTACACGTTGTCGATCCCCGGATCGACGGGCGACACCCAGAAGGCCGTCTTTACAATCCAATGAATGACATCGTTGATGCCCCGGCCCTCGACATCGCTGCGGTCAGCCACCGCTTCGGGGCGAAGGCTGCCTTGCAGGACGTCAGCCTGACCGTGCCGCGGGCGGCGTTCTGTGCGCTTCTGGGCGTCAACGGCGCTGGCAAGACGACGCTGTTCTCGCTGATCACGCGGCTTTATGACAGCACGTCCGGCCGGATTAGCGTTGCGGGTTTTGACGCCCGCCGCACGCCCGGCAAGGCGCTGGCCCGGCTGGGCGTGGTGTTTCAAAGCCGCGCGCTGGATGGCGACCTCAGCCTGCGGCAGAACCTCACCTATCACGCGGCATTGCACGGCATCTCTGCCCGCCGGGCCGCACCCCGCATCGCCGAAGTTTTGGCGCTGGTCGATCTGGACCCGCAGATCGACGCCCGCGTCAGCACCCTGTCTGGTGGCCAGCAACGCCGGGCAGAGATTGCCCGCGCCCTGCTGCACCGCCCCGAACTGCTGTTGCTGGACGAGGCGACGGCGGGCCTTGACGTACGGGCGCGGGCCGACGTGCTGGCGCTGGTGCGCCGCCTGATCGCGCAGGAAGGCGTCTCGACCCTGTGGGCCACGCATATTTTTGAAGAGCTGGAGCCTGCCGACCACGTGGTCGTCCTGCATCATGGCCGGGTGCTGGCGGATACGACGGCCGGCGATCTGGCAGGGGCTGGCACCTTGTCCGACGGTTTCATGGCGCTGACGGGAGAGCCGTCGTGACCGGCTGGAGCATCGCATTCGGCGGAATCGCCAAGCGGGAGTTCCTGCGCTTTACCCATCAGCGCGAGCGGTTCCTTGCGGCGCTGGTGCGGCCACTGGTCTGGCTGTTCATCTTTGCCGCAGGGTTTCGGTCGGTGCTGGGGGTCAGCATCGTGCCGCCCTACAAGACCTATGTGCTGTACGACGTCTACGTGACGCCCGGCCTCTGCGGGATGATCCTGCTGTTTGCGGGCATGCAATCGTCGCTGTCGATGGTTTACGACCGCGAAACCGGGGCGATGCGCAGCCTGCTGGTCAGCCCCTATCCACGCTGGTTCCTGCTGGGGGCCAAGCTGACCGCGGCGGTGCTGGTGGCCGTCCTTCAGGTCTATGCCTTCTTGCTGATCGCATGGTTCTGGGACGTGCGCCCGCCGGTGATCGGCTACATCGCGGCCCTGCCCGCACTCGTGCTGGCGGGGCTCATGCTGGGGGCGCTGGGCTTGCTGATCTCATCGGGAATACGGCAGTTGGAGAATTTCGCGGGGGTCATGAATTTCGTGATCTTCCCGATGTTCTTTGCGTCCTCCGCGCTTTATCCGCTGTGGCGGATGCAGGAATCGAGCACGCTGCTGCACGATATCTCGGCGGCTAATCCGTTCACCTACGCGGTCGAACTGATCCGCTTTGCGCTTTACGGCCAGTTGAACCTGTTGGCGGTGGCGATCACGCTGCTGTGCCTGATCGTGTTCTTCGCGGCCACGGTTTTCATGTATGATCCGGCCAAGGGCTTGTGGCGCGGAAAGAAGGGGGGAGCATGATCAAGGCACTCATTCTGGCACTGGTGGCCGCGGGTCCAGCGGCGGCTCAGCAGGTCACGGATCTGGACTGGCCCTGCGTCCAGCGCAAGCAACCGCAGTTGTCGATCGCACAGGTCTGGACCGGGCCGTTGCCCGATGACGCGACCGAGGCGAAGGCAAACGACGCAACCATCCGCACGCTTGCGCGCAACATCGCGTTGCGCCGCACGAGTCTGGAGGATGCAGAAGCGATGATCGACACCTTTGCCGGCGATCATGATCCGGCGGACATGACGGCTTTGTTTCTGGCAACCTTCAACGACGTGCAGCGCGCGCGTGATCGGGTCATGGCCGGGATTACCCGATATGCCCACAGCCAAGAGACTCTGGACGCGCGAATCAACACGCTGCGCAAGGATTTCGACGCCCTGAACGCCGCAGATCCACCGGATTTCGACGCCATCGACAAGATGGAGGCCGATCTGGACTGGGCGACACGCATTTTCAAGGATCGCCAGCAGGCGCTGAGCTATGTCTGCGAGACGCCGGTGATCCTGGAGCAACGCGCTTTCGCGCTGGGCAGACTGATTCAAGGGAAGCTGTAGCTGACCCTGTCAGAAGAATCGTCTGATATCCGCCGATCGCAAGGCATTATGTCGTAAGACACTCGCTATTGGACGTTTCGGTAGTAGGATCAAGGTTCGGGCAGGGGAGTGTCCGAACCAAGGGGAGGAACCCATGAAACACGAAGACATCGGCGTCGCCAGCCGTGAAAGCGTGATGACGGCTGCCGCTGGCAAGCGAATCGAGACCGTCCTGATCGTCGACGACCATCCACTGATCTGTCAGGCGCTTGTCATGACGATGACCCATGAACTGGGTCTGCAGAAGGTGCGAGTCGCCGCAAGTCTGAGCGATGCCATCGCCGCGCTGAAGGTTGATGGACCGCCTGACGCGATCGTTTTGGACCTCAAGCTGCCGGACGTCGAAGGCGTCGAAGGCTTGCTGGCCCTGCGTCAGAAAGCGCCGGACGTTCCGATCACCGTGCTGTCGGCAGAACTGGAGTCGCGCATGGTGACGGCGGTGCTCGCGGCAGGAGCCTGCGGCTATATTACCAAGACCATGCCGCAGTCCGAGATGATGGAGGCCTTTCGCCGTATGTGGCGCGGCGAGACCGTGCTGCCGGACGATTACGATCCCTGCTCTGATGAAGAGGATGAGGCGCTGGCCCTGGCCCGCTGTTTTGCCACGCTGACGCCGCAGCAGATGAACATCCTTCGCCTGATCTGCCAGGGGCGGCCGAACAAGATCATCTCTTACGAGTTGTCGATCGCCGAGGCGACAGTGAAGACACATATCGCGGCGATCATGACGAAGGTGAATGTGCGCAACCGGACCCACGCCGCCCTTCTGGCCGCCAAGGCGCGGCTGTTCACGACGTAAGGCTGCAATCATGCGCGACGACAGCGCAGCCATGGCGCGACATCCCATCGTCCTTACGCAGGAAGGCGACGGCACGGCCATTCTGGCTGCCTGCCGCGCGGCCTTCGGGGACAGCGACCTGACGATGATCCTGTTCTTTTCACCGGACGGCGGGCAGGTGGCTGACGTATCCGCATTGCTGGCTGAAGCTTTCGGTCCGCAGTGCGATGTCATGGGGTGTTCATCCGCCGGGGGGTTCGCCTTCGGCGGCTATGACGACAAGCAGGTCGTGCTGATCGGCTTTCCGGCTGACACGTTCCGGGCCAGTGCCGTCTGGCTGCCGTCCCTGCGTCAGCACATGGCGCGCGGCTGGATGCGCACCCTGCGTGACCTGTCGCAAGGCTTCGCGCCCACGCCCGGACGCGCACAGTTCGGCCTTTTGCTGATCGACGGCATGAGCGGGCGCGAGGAGCTGATTACCACGACCGTCAATGCCACCCTGCCGGACCTTCTGGTGCTTGGCGGATCCGCCGGGGACGGGCTGCGATTTGACCGCACACACCTCGCCCTCAACGGTGAAAGCCGCGAGGAAAGTGCGCTCTTTTGCCTGATAGAGACGGATTTTGCGGTGGAAGAGGTGGTCTTCGATCCTTTCATCCCGGCAAGCCAGCGCATGTTCGTGACGCGTGCCGACCCAGACGACAGGCTGCTGCAGGAGATCAACGCCGAACCCGCGGTCGAGGAATACGCCCGGTTGATCGGTGTGCCTGTTGCCGATCTGGGGCCCGCGGCCTTTGCGGCAAACCCGATCCTCGAACGGTCCAACGGGCGGCATTTCGTCCGTGCGATCAGCGGTGTCACCGCATCCGGGGGGCTGTCCCTGATGTCGGCAGTCGAAACCGGCGCGATCCTGAAACTCGGCCGGGCCGACAGCCTGACCCGCGGCATGCGAGAGCGGCTGGACGAGTTGGGAGAGGTCGCGCTGATCCTTGGCTTTGACTGCATCCTGCGTCGCATCGCGCTGGAGGAGGCGGGGCAGGGCGTGCTGATCAATGCCCTTTACAGCAAATTCAGGATTGCGGGGTTCAATACCTATGGCGAACAGCACTGCGGGATTCACGTCAACCAGACCTTTGCCGGTCTGGCGATCCTGACGCGGAGGGCCGGGGATGCTGCGTGACGCTGACAGTCCGGACCGGCAGATCGCCAAGCTGGAACGCATCGTGGAATCGCTGGTCGAACGGCTGGAGCGGGCGGAGGAGGCGCGCGGCCCGTCCTATGCGCTGACCCGCGCCGCCGCCCTGCTGGAGCGCGAAATCATTGCGCGCAACGACGATCTGGAACGGGCGCTGACCGACCTGGAGGCGATCAACGCTGAACTGGCGCAGGCGCATGCGGCAGCCGACGAGGCGAACCGTGCCAAGTCCCGCTTTCTGCGGGCCGCCAGCCACGACCTGCTGCAACCGCTAAGTGCAGCCAAGATGTTCCTGTCGCATCTGGCCAATCTGTCCACGGATCCTCGGCAGGTCGATATCGTGTCCCATCTGACCGGCACCATCGAATCCGCCGAAGAGCTGATCGGCGCATTGTCGCAGATCGCGCGGCTGGACGGGCGCAGTGTACGGCTGGACCTCACTCCGCTGTCGCTGGACCGGTTGTTCTGGCGGTTGGGACTGGACCTGCAGCCACTGGCCGTGCAGCGCGGCGTCGACCTGCGGTTCGTGAAGTCCAGCCTGACGGTCGAGAGTGATCCCGTCTATCTGCGCCAGATCGCCCAGAACCTGATCGCGAACGCCCTCAAATACACCGATGGCCGCAAGGTGCTGGTCGGTGTGCGTCGGCACGGTGACACGGCCTGGCTGGACGTCTGCGATCAGGGTCCGGGGATCGTCGAAGGCGACCGGCAGCGGATCTTTCAGGAATTCGAGCGTCTGGGCAATTCGGATCAGCCCGGCACAGGCCTGGGTCTGTCGATCGTCCAGCGGGCGACCCATGTTCTGGGGCATCCGTTGGAGCTGATCTCGGTACCGGGGCAGGGGTCGCGTTTTCGCGTCGGCCTGCCTGTCAGGTCCGGACTCTGCGCGATGCCTGTGCCGAAACATGATCGCCCGCGCCGTAATCTTGCGGTGCGTCTGAAAGGCCTTCATGTGCTTGTGGTAGAGAATGATCCGTCCATGCGGCAGGCGTTCGACGCATTGCTGACCGGATGGGGTATGTCCGTCACGACGGTCGATACGATCAAGGCGGCCCGTCTGGCGCTGTCCCGTCGCCGCCCCGATCTGGTATTGACGGACTATCGCCTCGACGGTGGCGAGACAGGCATCCAGACGATCCGGCAGTTGCGCGCCGACAGCGACGACGATCTGCCGGCGGTTCTGGTCAGCGGCGATGATACGGACGCAATGGCCGACGATGCCGGCACCCTCGGCATCGCGGTGCTGGCCAAGCCTGTCGACGAGGCGCTGCTGCAACGCGCGATGTGCGCGGCCTTGCAGGACGCGGCACAACGCACTGTTGCCGGCGCCACGGCAAATGTTTGAGTATGAGGGACTGAATTCATGAATTTTTTCAAGATACTTGGGCCTGCGGGTCTGTGCCTCGTGACGCTGCCCGCGCTGGCGGGGCCGCTCACGGACCTGATCATGGCACCCGGTACGCTGACCGATCTGCCCAGTTACGCTGTGGTACGATACACCCTTGACCGCCGCCTGCCGGGTCTGCCCGCCGGGCAGGCGATGCCCGGCGCCGGAACGGGTGTGCCGCTGCCAGACGCCGTGGTGGACGGTGAGGTGCTGATGACCGTGACGCCCGGCGAGACCGGCCCGCAGATCGTCATGACGCGGATCGAGGGTGACCAAACGAAACCCGTGGCCAGCTTTTCGGCCAAAGGGCCGAACCCGGTCCTGATCTTCTTTCTGGAAAACGTCGTGCGGAACATGGCGGCCCAGACCGGCGGCAGCCCGTTCTATATCCGCAACACGATGCGCGCGACGTTGGCAGAGGCCGCCCCTGATCTGTCGGGGACTGGTCCGCAGACCGTCAGCCTGACCCCTTTCGCACAGGACCCGAATGCCGCGCGCATGGGTGACTGGGCCGGGCTGGCCGTCGATTTGACCTTCGATCCCGCCGATCCGGGGATGATCACGCAACTGGCCGCCCACGCGGGCGACGGTCCCGGCGCCTATAGCGAAACCATGACACTGGAAGAATGATGCGTATCCTGACCCTTTGCCTTGCCCTGACCGCGACGCCCCTGCTGGCAGCAGAGCCGATCGCCCCGGCCCTGAACGACTACCCGACCGAGGCGCGGGCGGATTACGTCTTTGGCTGCATGGCGACCAACGGCCAGACCCGTGAAGCGCTGACCAAATGCTCCTGCTCGATCGACACCATCGCGTCGATCCTGCCCTACGATGGTTACGTCTCGGCCGAGACGGTGCTGCAACTGCGGCAGGGCGGTGGCGAACGGGCGGCGATGTTCAGGGGCGGCACAGCCTCCGTCAACGAGATGCTGGCCGCTTTGCGCCGCGCGCAGGCCGAGGCCGAAATGCTTTGCTTTCAGTAAGTCTTAGGGGCCGGCGGGTCCGTAGATCCGCCGGTCCAGCGCCGCCAGCCGTGCGGGCGGCAGCCCGGCATCCTGTGCGGCCCGGCGTTCCGCCAGCAGATCGCCGCGCCGCCGGGCCTGCCACAGCGCGAAGCGGGGCAGCGGCGACCAGCGTCTCCGGACGCGCGCCCAGCCTGCTGCGGTGGCATCCGGCGCAAGGCGCAGGGCGGCCACGGCCAGCCCGACGATCAGGCCTATAACCGACAGACCGATCAGCAACCAGACCTGCCGCGCGCCGATCACCCCGGTCAGCGTCTGCGCGTTGAAGAAGCTTGCGACCGCAATCGGCAGCGACGGAATCTCGACCGCATCCATCCGCCGGGTTGTCGCGTTGAAGTAGGGGATGGTGACGCCTTCCAGCACACCGGGCTCGCCCGTATGGGGGCGGAATTCCCACGTCCAGATGACCTGTGCCACCGGCCCTTCGGCGGTCAGGAACAGGTCCCGCTGCACCGGGGCGGCGAAGGTGATCAGCCAGTTTTCGGACACGACGGGGCGGGGCGGCAATTGTTCCGGTAAGGCACCCAGCGCGCGGAGCGTGACCTTGCGGATGACCGTCGCGCCGTCGGGCAGGTGACCCGCGTCGGCAGACAGCTCGTCGGTCAGCTCGACCGCTTCGGCCGACAGATGCCAGCCGCGGTCGATGGGAAAGGCACCGACGGACAAGGCCAGCGGTTGTCCCGTGACATCCATGTCCTGTCGCTGGCTCTGGCGGTCGATGACCGTCAGGTGGTGGATCGCGGGGCCAAATGTCACCATGCCGGATTGCTTGGGCCAGACCGCGACGTGACGCTCCATCACGATGCGGGACAGGCCGTCGATCATCTCCTCGTGCCAGTCATCGGGGGCGGTCTGGATCCAGTCGAAGGACCCGGTGCCGAGGATTTCCAGCTTTTCGTTGGCGACCTTCAGGTCGTAGACGGCGCGGATCGTCAGCGGAATCATCTCTCCCACAACAGAGGTGTCGTGGCCGGGATCGGCGATGATCGACATGTGCATGCCGGGTTTGTCCTGCGCCAGCGCGGGACCGGCCAGCAGCAGCAGACATGCGAGCAGTTTCACCATGGATCCCCCTTGTCCGGCGCGGTCAGGCCCATCGCCAGACGGCGTCCGTATTCGTCGCGCAGCCGCAGCCGCAGGAATTCGCCGGGGTCGTCGGGCAGCGTTGCAAGCCACGCCGCGTCCGCGACCCGCTTGCCTTCGTCCAGCGGACGGCCCAGCCGCCGCGCCTCTGCCACGGGAGAGCCGCCGGGGGTCGCGATAACGACGGTGGCGATGCGGCCCGCGCCATTGCCGTCGCCCTGCAGCGGCGGGATCAGGGCATTGACGACGTTGCGGTTCTCTCGCGCCTGACTGTCGGCGGGGTTGGCAAAGAGGACTGCGTCGAAATAGGCGCGTGACAGAGGATACTTGCCCGTGGCCGCAAGGCTGAGGCCGCGGTTGTAGGTCGATCCGCGCCCCGCTTCGCGGAACGCATCGTCGGCGGCCTCGTAGTCGCCGGCATCGTAAAGCATCACGCCGCGCACGTCAGGGTTCGATACGGATTGTGCCGCGAGTCCCGGCATTCCCAACAGCAGCGCCAGCTTGCCGCGGGCATCGCCCCCGCTGACGAGCAGGGCGATCAGGCCGGCGACGATCAGCGTCAGGCGGATCATCTGCGCCGCCGGAACATCAGGGCGGCAGCAGGCAGGGCAAGGATCAGCAGCCAGCGGCCGAAGTCGCGCACGGCGTCCGTGGCATCATCGCTGCGCGCCAGCCGCGCGGTGCGCGCGGAGTCGATGCGTTGCAGCAAAGGCCGGGCCTCAGCGGCCGGCGCCGCCGCGCCGCCGCCCGCCTGCGCCAGTGCCGCGAGAGACGCAGGATCGGGGGCCGGTGCCTCTGGCGATGTCTTGTCCAGCGTCAGGGCCCAGACCCGGGCGCCAACGGCGCGCAGGCGGGCCGCCTCGTCCAGGGCCTGTTTGTCCGTCCCGCCACCGTCAGAGATCACGATCAGGTCCGCACCGCCGATGCCGATACCGTCCTGCGCAAACAGATCGTTCGCCATCGACAGGGCGATGTCCGGGCGGCTGCCGCTGACCGGCATCGTCTCGCGGTCCAGCACGGCGATCAGGCTTTCGAGGCTCGCGGCGTCAGAGGTCGGGGCCGACACGAGGTAGGCGTCGGCGCCGTAGACCATGATGCCGACGGGGCGTTCCTGCGCGTCGGCCATGACCGTCGCTGCGGCGGCTTGCAGGTCCGCCAATGCGGGGGCCGTGGTGATCGAGGGTGAGAGGTCGAGCAACAGGATTAACGGGTCCAGCGCGCGGTAGGCGACGGCACCGGGTAGAAGTCGCGCCGGGCCGGTCAGGGCCAGCACAATGACCGCCGCCGCGATGAACGGCAGCAGCAGCGCCGCGTCGCGCCGCCCGTCGGTCAGCGCTCCCAGGCGGCGCAGCGGACCCAGCAGCGCGGGGTCGATGATCCCGGCCCAGTCACCTGCCAGCCTGCGCTGCCGCACCCACCAGGCGAGCCCCAGAACCGGCAGCAGGGCCAGCAACCACCATGGGCGCAGCAGCAGCAGACCGCTCATGCGCGTCGCCTTTGGCCCGCGAAAAGGCACAGAGCAAGGGCCGCCGCCGCGCTGAACGGCCAAAGCGGGTGGGGAATGGCGAGGGGCGGACGGTCGCCGGGGTTCGGCTCCAGCCGGTCGAGTTCATCCATGATCTGCTGCAGATCGTCGGTGTTGCGCACGCGAAAGGTGGTGCCGCCGGCGGCCGTGGCGATGGCCCGCAGGGTGGCAAGGTCCACCGCATCGCGCGCTGCGGGGCGGGTTTCCAGATCCTCCGGTCCCAGGGCAATGGTGTGGATGCGCACGCCGTCCTCTGCTGCCAGCGCCGCGACCTGTTCGGCGTCAAGGCGCGCGGCGGTATCGCGGCCGTCGGACAGAAGGACGATGACATTGCTGGTGGACGGCTCTGCGATGATCCGCTTCAGCGCCAACCCCAGCCCGTCGGAAATGGCGGTGGACCGACCCGTCAGGCCGATCTCGGCCTCCGCGATGGCGCGGCTGACGGCGGTCAGGTCGTGGGTCAGCGGGGCCGCGACATAGGCGCGGTCGGCAAAGATCACGAGGCCGATGCGGTCCCCGGTGCGCGCGGCGACAAAGCGCGCGGCCACGTCCTTGACCGCGGCGAGGCGGCTGACCGTCTCGCCGTTCAGGGAAAAGTCCGGCGTCGCCATGCTGCCGGACATGTCCAGCGTCAGGATGATGTCGCGCCCGGATGCGGTGCGGTCAGGCTGCAGCGTGATCCGCTGTGGCCCGGCGATGGCCAGCACCAGGGCGACCCAGATCGCGGCGGCGAGCCACGGCCCGGTGCCGCGCAGGGGGTGGGTGTCAGGCGCGGCCTGCCGTGCGATGCCCTCTGGCAGGACGAAGGCCTGATCCGTAGCCTGCTGGGGCGGAAGCAGAAGAACCAGCAGCGGCAGGGGCAGCAGCAACAAGGCCCAAGGGGTGGCGAGGTCAAACATGCGCAGCCTCGCGCGGTTTGCGCAGCAGTGCCTCGGCCCGGGCGGGGTCGTAGGGGGTGCCTGCGTAAAGCGCATGGCGGAGGTCGTCGGGCAGCGGCTGGCCGCGATCCGCCAGCAACGCAGACAAGGCGATCAGGCGCGCGTCGTCCGGCAGTCTGGCCGCAGCGGCGATGCGGTCATTCAGGCGCAGGGGTCGTCTGCGGGGCCGCAGCGCCGGTTGCAGCACAATCAGGGCCAGACCCGCGAGGATCAGCCCGACGCCGAAGGCGGCCAGCAGGTCCGGCCAGCCGAGCGAGACGAAATCTGCGGGCAGGCGCGGGGGATGCAGGTCGCGGACGATGTCTGGGGTCATGCCAGCGCCATGTCTGTCGACAGACGCTCGACCTGCAATCCGGGTCGGACCAGAGCGGCCGCGCGCCGGGTGCGGTCCTGCGCCAACCCGTGGAATCGGGCGCGTGCGGTGCCTTCGGGTGTGGCGTAAGACAGGGGCTGCGATGGCGGGGCCGTCTCGAAGGTATCCTCGGTCAGGATCAGGTGGACCCGGCACCGGTCGGTCAGGGCGGCGAGGGCCGCGTCCAGTCCGTCCCCCGGGACATCAAGGCCCGTCGCGATCGCGATCAAGGCGCCGCGCGGGGCAAGGGGCGCGGCGCGCATCAGGGCGGGCACGAGGGGTGTCACCGCAAGCTGGCTCGACAGGGCCACAAAATGCGCCCGCGCAAGGCAGCCCGCGACCAGCGCCATGCCCCGCGCCCGCGTGCGGGGACGTTCGACGTAAGGCCCGGCATCGGTCAGCGCCACGACGCCGGCTGCCCCGCCGTCCAGTACGACCTGCCAGCCGATCAGGGCCAGCGCCTCTGCCGCCGCGACCGACCGCAGTCGCCCCTTGGTGCCCCACAACATCGGACGGCGAAAGTCCGCGATCAGCAGCACCGTCTGTTCGCGGTCTTCCTGAAACGTGCGGGTCTGAAGCGCGCCGGTGCGGGCCGTGGCGGCGGCGTCCAGATGGCGGGGATCGTCACCATCCGCAAAGGGACGGATCTCGCGCACTTCCTGCCCGCGCCCCTTCTTGCGGATCGACACCGCACCGGGCCGTTCCGCCAGCGCCATCGTGCCGCGGGGCTGGCGGGCCAGCGCCTCCAGCCGCATCAGGGCGGCGGCGCTGACGCCAGCCGGATCAGTAAGGCCGGACATTGGCCAAGAGCCTTGCCACGATGTCGCGGCCCGACTGCCCGTCAGAGGTCGCGCGCCAACTGGGGATCAGGCGGTGCGACAGCGCATCCTGCGCCAGCGCCTCGACATCTTCGGGCAGGGCGTGGTCGCGCCCCAGCAGGGCTGCGCGTGCGCGGGCGGCCGCGGCCAGCGACAGCGATCCCCGCGGGGACACCGCATGCGCGATCAACCCGTCGAGGGGGCCGTCCGCCGTGTCCCGCGTCGCCATGACCAGCCGCACGATGTAATCCTTGAGCGCCGGGGCCAGATGCACCGCCGCCACGGCGGCCTGTGCCGCCTTCAGTTGCCCGGATGTCAGGCGCACCGGCAGCGCGGCAGGTGCGCCGTACCCCTCGGCCTCGACCAGATCAAGGATCGCGCGTTCGGCCTCTGCACCCGGCAGGGCAAGGTCGATATGCAGCAGGAAGCGGTCCAGCTGCGCCTCTGGCAGGGGAAAGGTGCCCTCGTTCTCGATCCCGTTCTGGGTGGCGACGACCATGAAGTGATCGGGCAGGGGGCGGGTCGTGCCACCGGCGGTGACCTGACCTTCGGCCATCGCCTCCAGCAGGGCGGATTGCACCTTGGGCGGGGCGCGGTTGATTTCGTCGACCAGAACCAGCTGGTGAAATAACGGCCCCTGCAGGAACGCGAAGTCGCCGTCGCCGGGGCGAAAGACCTGCGTGCCGATCATGTCAGAGGGCATGAGGTCCGGGGTGCACTGGATGCGGGCAAAGCTGCCTTCAAGCCCTGTGGCCAGCCGCTTGACCGCGCGGGTCTTGGCCAGGCCCGGTGGGCCTTCGATCAGCACGTGACCACCCGCCAGCAGGGCGATCATCAGCCGCTCTACCAAGGCGCCATGACCGATCAGTCCTTCGGTGACCTGCTCTGCAAGAGCGATCACCGGCCCGAGGGGCCTTTCGAGATCTTTCGCCACGTTTCTCCTCCCACGGGCCACGTGTTCATGGGGGCAGACTGACAGGGAAAGTGTGTGACAACCAGCCGTGCGTCCTCAGACTTTCGGATGACCGTCGGCAAGGGGGTTTGCGCCAAGCGCGGGCCTTGGGGCGACGCGACCAATGATGGGAAATGCGCGATCCCCATACGGGACCGAGACGTGCCTGACGTGAAGGTGATTGATGTGTGGTGAGCCGGTCGGGATCCGAACCCGAGACCTACTGATTAAAAGTTTGCGCTTCCACAGCTTCTATAGCTTGCTATGCAGTGCCACGTTTCTCCATATAACGTTGATTTAAAACAATAATATTTACATGTAACCCAAAATTTGTTACTTTGAATTGTCATGCGACAACACGCCAAGTGGTTGCTGGGTGGTTGCCATGATCAATTTTCAACAACTTCGAGGCTCCCAGTGAAACTGACAAAACGTCGGATTGATGAAGCAAAAAACGATCCAACAAAGGCGACTTACTTATGGGATAGTTCCCTTGCAGGATTTGGTGTGAAGATACTTCAATCCGGTAAGAAGCGTTACTTAGTTCACGCTGAACAACACGATCCGGCGACAAGTTAGCAGTTTGCCGGCCTGATCCTGTCCGTTGCGGCGGCGCATAATGCGGTCAGGATGAGGGACAACAAAGCCCTGAGGTGGGCCAGGATCTTGCGGATGTTGTGGCCGCAACCACAGAGCACGGCGAAGACCGCATCGCCGAACGTCCCCTTGAGCGGGCATCGCGACAGACGTCCGTCAGTTTTCATGTGTCCAATCTCTGGTTCTATGGCGCTGCGCCGCCTCAGCAGTGTCTTCAACTTTGGCGTCAGGCCCCGGCGCGTGCCGCTGATCAGCACTTTTGTCGTCGATACACCGTGGCCGCGATAGCCGCGGTCCACGACGGCCAGATCCGGAGACCGACCGGTCAGGATCGCGACCTGCTCCAGGGCTTCGGGCAAAGTATGCCCATCGTAGGGATTGCCCGGCAGGGCGCGCATGCCGACGACGAAGCCCTCGTCGATGGTAGTGGCCGAGGCTGACCTTGGTCCCGAACTCATAGCGCTTGCGGGCCTTGCCTTTGGAGATGCAGTCGACCTCGGGTTCATGCAGGGCGTAAATCTTGCCATGGCTCTTTGGGTTCTGATGCAGCAGGCGACTGACGAGCACGAGGGTGTCCAGAGCACGCTCACGGAAGGCGCCACCCGGAATTTTCTCGAGCTGACGGCGGATGTCGCGCAGGATGCGGCCGGTGTAGCCCTTCAACTTTTTCAGGGCTTTGCGCATGCGCTTGAATTGCCGGGCGTGGGCGTAGCGCCCGATCTGCATTGCGAGGCGGGGTGCCAGTCGATTGTAGTTCTGCCGCAGCGTGATCTCGCCTTCTTGGGCCAAGGCCACAAGCTGGCGACGTGCCTTTTCATACAGGCGCGCATCCGTTGGATGCGCGATGTTCTTCTCCATCACCGTCGTGTCCACGGCAATGCGCGCGAGACTGCGATCCTCCACGGCCCCGGACGTGACCCCAGCTTCAATCGTCTTGGTCAGCAGCCACTCGGCCCCTTCCTCTCCGATCAGCTGACGCCAGCGGGTCAAGCAGGACGGATCGACAGGGGGGCGGTGCTGGAAGAATGTCTCACCGGTGAAGTGCTGGTAGTAAGGGTTCTCGACCCATCGGGCGACGACGGCGTCGTCGGACAGACGATAGGCATGTTGGAGATACAGCAGCCCCGCGACCAGGCGCGGCGATGTTGCTGGCCGCCCTGTCGTGGCGGGAAAGAAACTGGCCCATTCGGTTTCGAAGAACTCCCAGTCAATCAGCTTTTCCAGTTTCGCCAATGCGTGGCGAAGATCGATCATCTCAGTCAGGCGGGGACGCAGGAGATCGTCCTGCTCGTCAGTGCGGGGATGAGGCTTCATCTCGGCTCCGGAATTTGCAAGGTTTCGCGACCCAGCATACGAAACCCTGCAATTATCTGCCACAGTTTTTACGAAATCTACGAGCAAAATCATACGCTTGTGACTTATTCAGGGCGAACTACTTATTCAAGTACCGCTCTCACGGCGGTGGCAGGCGGGCTACGTCTCGCTGGATATCCATCGGATCGCATGGCGAAATCCCACTTGAAAGTGCTCGCAACATTGCCCGTGAGTATGCAACCGCTGTTGCACGCGGCGAGGACCCACAAGGCGACAAGATGCAGCGACGACAAGAACCCAGCCTGACAGATTTATGGCTGCGCTTTGATGCTGGTGAAATGACGCGACTTAAAACGACTACAGCTCGCGATTATCGCGCACTCTGGAAGAACACACTTCAACCGATGTTTGGCCAGCGTCGCGTTGTAGACGTTTCACGCGCAGACGTGGACCGAATGCACAGCGCGATGAAGGACACCCCCTACCAGGGAAACCGCGCTGTCGCTGTTCTATCCCGGATGATGACGCTCGCTGAAATGTGGGATTGGCGGACACAAGGAACGAATCCCTGCCAATATGTGCGCCGGCATCCTGAAGGTAAGCGGGAACGCTATCTTTCGCAGCCTGAAATCCATAGACTTGGGGCGACCCTCTCCAAACTCGTCGATGATGGCATCATTTGGCCAGACATGGCCAATCTGTTTCGCTTGCTTCTGCTGATTGGGGCTCGCCGCAGTGAAATTACCTCATGTGAGTGGGACTGGATCGACTGGGATCGCCGCATCATAGCACTGCCCGACAGCAAGACTGGCGCGAAGCCATTGTTTCTTAGTAGTGAGGCTGTCGCCATCCTTAGAAATCAAAAGGTTACCTCACGGGACCATACATCCAAATTTGTGTTTCCCGGAAGGAAATTGGGCCAGTGCATTGTTAACATATCTAAGCCTTGGGCCTTAATTTGTAAGGAGGCTGAATTAGCAGACTTGCGCATCCACGACCTGCGACACACCGCAGCAAGTATCGCGGTTGGACAAGGAATCGCACTCCCCATTATCGGGCGGCTGCTTGGTCACACTCAAACGCAAACGACAGCACGATACGCGCACGTTGACACCGATCCTGCGCTTAAAGCTGTGGATGCTATTGGAAGGATAATTGGCAGTGCCATATAGAAGCGGCCAGAGCCTATCTTCGCACTGGTCCAGATCCAGAAGCGCCTCACGACAAGAAGCCACCGGCCACGTGATCTGGCGGAAACGAAGAGCGCCATAACGTCAGGCACAAAAAGCAATATCAGTGACTTAGATTGCAACGGTCCGCCAAGTGGTTAGCAGAAAGGTTAGCGAAAGCAGGTGCCGCACGCTCCCGATCCCAAGCCATATTCGTCTTGAAGTCCAGCCGTAGGTTCTCGCGCGCGTTGGCCGCAGGCCAGTCCAGTAGGATATTGACCGCCAGCACCGACAGCATTGTCCCGACAGACCAAAGACCGACGCTGCATTAGCCTTCAAACTAGACCACCTGTTGGGGGCACGCCAGTGACATAAACATGCTCGACCTCATCAACATCCGCCGAGATCTGGTTCGGACCGAGACTTGCGATACGGTCATTGCTCGCGACAACCAAGCGAAGGAAATTCTCTCAGAGTGAGACCAGTACACGCCCATTGATGCCGAAGAGCCAGTCGGGCACATCGCAATTGACATCACCGACCTCGGCGCAATCGAGACGACCTCGGTTTTTCATCATGTGGAGGAGTAATGGTCCCGCCTAGACCAGCGGTATCGTGATGGCGGTTGGAGCTGGGATGCCGAGGAAGGCTTCTGGAGCGAAAAGCGGAACGGGGAGCGCAACGATGGGCCCATTAACCTGAAAACAAAAACACCGGGCAAGTTGCAAGGCTTGGATGCTAACTTATTACGAAAGGCCCGATATCGACCTTGACTGGGGCAAGTGACTATCCCTAAGTCCACACCATCTTTCCTTGTGGGTGTCGCGTAAGCGAAGACGAATTGACTTCCTTCAGGAGCGTTGTTCAGGATCCCCCAAGAACTTCAACCCTTTTTCTCTTATCGGGAGAATACCTCTACTATTCATACAAGTCATTCTAAGGCATGGTTGGCGCAATGAAGGCATCAAGGATATTCGTAAGTGCACTAAGGCAGGTCCTGACGGGACGGCTAGCAAAGGGTGCCAACTATCCTGATGCAGTTGCCCCTCAATCGACTTTGTCAGGAAACGTTGCTTCGTCCAGTCCAGATGCCAACACTTCCGTACGAACCAACATAGAACTTCATGCTCGGGCCAGCGTGCCGCCGGCAGAAGAACTGCAGTTTCTCAAATCAAGCCTTACGGCTGCAGAGGCTGTAGCGTTGATGCGCGGCGATCGTGCGGTCGTTGCTGAAATACTGAGCGATGGCAGGATCGACGCAATTAGCTATCATGGTGACACGGCTCTGCATATCGCCGTCTCTTGTCACGACTTAGAATTGGGACGGATTTTAGTCTCACACGGAGCGAAGACACACGTCGAGAACTCGATGGGATTGACGCCTTACGAAATGGCAGCCAGAAAAGGGCATGACAATGCTTGGTCCTTTTTGCAGAACACATCTGAAGGCGATCTGATTTCGGGGTTGAGCCCCTTCGGCGCCCCAACTGTTGCCTCGGAGACAGGGAGTGAGGACTGCCTTCTGGGCAGCTTGGACGATGATCTTCTGGATTATGAGCTTGATCCCAAAAACAATCAAAACGACGTACCAATAGAAACCGAAGTGGCGGCTCCCTCCGGCCTCGGACTGATCTACACATTGCCGGACATCCACGTCGATTTTGAATTTGACGAAGAAGCACCCACATTAGCGACGTCTGGTCGAACTTGGAGCGGCGTCAATGTGGCTGCCGAAGCTGCCCATCACGTCGTTGCGGACGCAACGGAAGATTACTGGTCTTTCAGTTTCGATGAGGATGGAGAAATTGACGCGCCAGACCTGCTGGGGGTGGAGCAACATCCACCATATGAGTTACCCACTGAAAAGGTCAGCAGAAAACGCCACACAGCCCCCCCGGGCTTTGAGCTGAACGATATCAGGGTTTGGTCCATTTCGCCCGAAAGAGCTGAGGCTTGGGTCGAAAAGGTAATCGATCAAGGTGGCTGCGACGACGCGGCACTTTCCGACCTGTTGCAATCGGTCGAAGGTACCTTCCATGATCGAAAGCTGCGCTCCTCACTGAGAGATGCCATAAAAGACCGGGCTTTTTGGTGCGAGCCCGAGGATTTCATGGATTTCGTCTGGTATGGTGACGCCGAAGATTTTTTGCGTCTGATAATGTCATTTTGCAACGGACGAGAAGAGAACGTATCATATTGAATTTCAATGGTCATCTTGAAATTGAAAGCAGTGGCAAGCAACTCATGCCTACCTGCCTCCAATCATTCCCAAAAAACATGAAAATGCCGGATTTCCTTGTGACCTCTTTTTTCACTAGGTCGGCGACATGACCGGTCGAACGCGTCAGGCGCCGCCTCGTGCCGCGGCAATGGTCGAAGCGTTGAGAGGTCTCGGCTATTCTCCCTCAACGGCTATCGCCGATATCATCGACAACTCGATTTCGGCTCATGCGAGCACGGTCAACATTCACCTCCATTGGGCGGGACAGTCGAGCTGGTTGGCCATTACCGATGATGGGGTGGGTATGTCGGACATGGAACTCGAACGTGCGCTTCAGCTTGGCGCCAAGGACGCGCGCGAAACTCGAGCAGACAATGACCTCGGACGGTTCGGCATGGGGCTGAAAACTGCCAGTTTTTCTCAAGCACGACGGCTGACTGTTTCGAGTCGGAAGCATGGACACCCCCAGACCTGCCTTCGCTGGGACCTCAATCTTCTCCAGAATGAGGAGGGCGCGGAATGGTCCCTCCATGAAGGTCCAGCTGATGAAAGCGAAGCCATCTTGAAGAGCGTAAAGCCTTCCAAGAACGGGACGGTGGTGCTCTGGGAAGAACTTGACAGATTGGTGGTCGACGGTTTTACCGAGAACGACTTCCATGAACTCGCAGAAGGAATCGAAGCGCATCTCGCGATGACTTTCCACCGCCTAATCGCGGATCAATCCGTTTGTCTCATTATCAACGGGCGTGAGGTGAAAACTTGGGACCCTTTCATGACCGGCCACCCCGGCAAGGCATACGAAGGAACACTGCTGCGTATGGGCCATGGCACCGGTGTGACGGTCCAAATGCACATCCTCCCGCACAAGGATATGCTGAAGTCAGAGAGGGAAATGATAGGCGCTGCCGGGCCCGCTGGATGGGCGGCACAGCAAGGCTTCTACATATATCGCAACAGGAGACTAATTGCCCTCGGCGGCTGGCTTCGGTTGAAGGACGAGCGTGGTAGACAGCTGACGCGTGATGAACCGCACCGTCTTGCCCGGATCATGCTCGACATCCCGAACACTGCCGATGCCGCTTGGAAAGTTGACATCCTCAAATCCACCGCGACGCCACCTGTTACGCTGCGTCCGCATTTGGCCAAGATTGCGCTGGAAGCGCGAGCGCGAGCGCGCAGTGTCTTTGCGCATCGTGGACGCCTTGTGGCAGCATCCGGCAGCACAAAGGAGGGATTGCCCGCAATCTGGGAATCGATCCGCAAGCAGGACGGAACGATATATCGCATCCCACGAAGTCATCCGCTTGTGGAATCCGTGCTGCGCAGCGCGGGAACGCACCGACGGGAGGTAGAAGCCCTGCTGAAGCTAGTAGAGGGTACAGTGCCGGTTCAACGGATCTGGCTCGACACCACCGAGCGCGACGAACCGCCTCGCAGCAGCTTGCTCGACGAAAGGGACGCAGAAATTCTAGAGGTCATGCGGGAACTTTTCGCTGCCTTTGTCGAGGACCGGGGCATGCCCGAGGAAGAGGCAATCGCCCGACTGGGTCGCACTCCTCCATTCGACGAAAAGCCGGAGCTTGTCACTTTGCTCCTCAACGACTGAACGGGACCGGACATGCAGAATGTATTCCAAGATGTGCTCAAGATGGCGCAGACGCTCCTCGACCGACACGTAAGGAAGACGGGTGACGACGTTACGCCGGCATTGATCGAGCTACAGCTCGCCAAGGTCGAAGTGCTGTTGGAAGACGCCTTCGAAGCTGTTGATCGAGAAGAGGTTACGCTTGAATTGATCCGAAGGTTCAGCCGCAGCGCAGGGCAGAGTGCGACGCTGAAGAATGGCGAGGACCATGAAGACTGGCTGAACGCAGAGCGCAAGAAGGGCTGGAAATACTGGCCGCGATATTCGGACCACCTTGAAGGGCGACTACCAATTTCGGCAGTCGAGGGGCTGGATCGCGATACTGACGACATCTTGGGCAATCTCGAGGATCCGAAACGCCCCGGCGCATGGGATCGACGCGGATTAGTCGTAGGGCATGTCCAGTCCGGGAAGACAGGCAACTACACCGGTCTGATCTGCAAGGCGGCGGATGCAGGATACAAAATCATCATCGTGCTTGCCGGGTTGCACAACAACTTGCGCGCCCAAACCCAAATCCGACTCGATGAAGGTTTCTTGGGCTATGCGACACTCGTCAACGTGGACGAACTGCCGCGTGTGGGCGTCGGGTTGCTGGACAGCGATCTGGACATTCGCCCTAATTGTGCAACCAATCGCAGCGACAAGGGTGATTTCACTAAGCAACGCGCGAACAGCCTAGCTATCAGCCCCGAGCAGAAGCCTTGGCTTTTCGTGGTTAAGAAAAACAAGACTGTTCTAGAGCGCTTGCAGTACTGGATCGACAACCACGCTTGGGACACCGAGGAGACGGATACGAAACGGCGGCTCGTATCAAAACTGCCTCTTTTGGTCATCGACGACGAGTCCGACCAAGGTTCAGTCGATACCGGCGAAAAGCCTGTCGACGATCTGGGCAATGTGGACACCGAACACGATCCGACAACGATTAACCGGCTGATCCGTCGCATCTTACACAGCTTCACCCGCAAGGCGTACGTGGGCTACACCGCAACGCCCTTCGCCAACATCTTCATCCATGACAAGGGGCGGACAGAGGCACATGGACCGGACTTGTTCCCGGCCGCCTTCATCAACAACCTTGCGGCATCCTCGAACTACGTCGGCCCAGGAAGGGTCTTCGGAACGTCGCGCTCCACCGCTGAGGAATTACCACTCGTGCAAGGTCTCAAGCTGGAAGACTTTTCCGAATGGATCCCGATGGGCCACAAGAATGGCTACCACCCGATGATCGGCGGCCAAGCTCGACTTCCCGACAGCCTCGAGGAAGCGATTCGCTCCTTCGTCTATGCCTGCGCGATCCGCAAGCTAAGGGGGCAAGGTGCCAAGCATACCTCCATGCTGGTTCACGTCTCGCGCTTCACATCTGTCCAGAAGGACGTCGTGGCGCAGGTTGCTGCGTACCACCGCCAGCTGGAGCGGCGTTGGAAACGCGGGATCGGGCTGGAAGAAGCAGAGCCGATGATGCGAGACGAATACGAGCGCAAGTTCAGCGCCGACATGGCAGAAATCAGGGAAGCATTCCTGGACGAGGCAAAGAACCGAACATTCTCGTGGGATGAGGTGCGGGAGGTGCTACCTGACGTACTTGAAGACATTGAGGTACGCGAGATCAACGGGTCAGCCAAGGAAGCCCTCGACTACGCCGACAACGAGCACACCGGCCTGAAGGTAATCGCCGTGGGCGGTGACAAACTGGCTCGGGGCCTCACGCTGGAGGGGCTTTGCACGAGCTATTTCCTGCGCTCGGCGCGTATGTACGATACGCTGATGCAAATGGGGCGCTGGTTCGGCTATCGAGACGGATATCTCGATGTGTGCCGCCTCTATACGACGGACGAGATGATCCAGTGGTTCGGCCATATCGCAGAGGCCTCGGAAGAGCTGCGCGAGGAGTTCGATAACATGGCGGCCATGGGGGCAACGCCCCGCGAGTTCGGGCTCCGTGTCAAATCGCATTCCACGATGACGATCACCTCCCGCGCCAAAATGAAGAGCGCCAAGCCCATATTTCTGAGCTATTCAGGTGATCTGCTCCAGACCATCACCTTTGCGAAGTCCCTCGACATCCTTCAGGTAAATCTCGATGCCGGACACCGCCTCGTGTGCGCAATGGGTGATGGGATGGATCTGGGTTGCCCATCGTTCCATACGGGAGGACATAACTGGACCGGTCGGTGGTGGCAGGGTGTGCGCTCAAATCATATTATCGAGTTCCTGCGGGAGTACCGGACGCATCCGGCATCCTTCCGTGTCGTCTCCCCATTAATTGCGGATTTCATCGACGCTGTGAACAGAGACGGGGAGTTGATGCAGTGGACAGTCGCGCTGGTCGGGACTGGAGATGGTCCGCCGGAAACGAACCTAGGCGGACATGACATCCGTATGATTAAGCGTAGCTTCACCGGACGTGAGGAAGGAAGGCATTCTATCAAGACGCTCATCTCCTCTTGGGACGAGGCCATCGGGCTAACAAACCCCGAGTGGAGCGCCGCTTTGGAGCACACGCGGAAGGTATGGAGGGACGATATCGAACGCGGACAGGACCGAATGGAGCCGACAGAGCCGCGCGGGACTGCAATACGGTTTGTTCTCGGGCCAGAGGGGAGGAGATACGGGCTGAAGCCCAACGGCAATCGAGGCCAGCTGAACCTCTATCTGATCGACCCCGTCCGCAGCGGTGGCATGGCCTTCGATGGGCACCCGCCACTTCTCGCTTGGGCAATCAGCTTCCCCGGCACGGCCTCGCGCCGGACCGTCAGCAATGCCGACTACATGGCGACTTCCGTGGCTTGGGGGGCAATCAATGCCAACGTGGACTGAACTCGATCTCGCTCGGATCTGGAAAGCCCTCTCAGGCCTTGACGAAAACTTGCAGTGGCGAGTTTCCGTTTTGGCTAATCTGCCGGAGGCCCGACTACTCGCGGGGCGTGCGGCACCTGGGAATCGTGAGGGCATCTTGATCCGCGTTCATTCGGACTTGCTGCCGCCGACGCTCAAGCTGCCCAAGGGCACCGGTTTTGATATGTTGCGCATCTCCGAGTGGCAGCTGGAAGGCGGTGCGCCGATGCTAGCCTTGGTACGGGCACCAGGAGGAGCATCCGACCTCTTCACCATGATGGCTGTTGACGTGCTCCGTCATGTCGAAATGCATGCACATGGGCGCGCGCCCGAATTGCTCGATGCCTTCCTGAGCCGCGTGACCGATTGGCAGGTCTTCATGTCCGCCGATCGCTCGAAACCTCTATCACCTGAGAAGCAGGCGGGATTGCAGGGCGAGCTATGCTTCCTCGAGACACTGTTAAACGGCACCGGGGATGCTCAGATGGCTCTGGGCATGTGGCAGGGACCGTTCCGAGCGGCACAGGACTTCCATGTCGCAGTTGGTGCCGTGGAAGTGAAGGCGACGGCTTCGACCCGCACCTTTAGAGCGAAGATCAACAGCATAGAGCAACTCGACAGCGACCGCGAGCCGCTGTTCCTCGTCGCCGTGCGTTTTTCCGAGGATCCGAAGGGGGAGGCACTGCGCGATCTCGTGGCGCGCTTGAAGATAAGAATGCTTGACAGTGGCGCGGCGCAACGATTTCAAGCCATACTCTTCGCCTGCCGATACTTCGCGGAACACGAAGCCTCGTACGACCGCCCGCTCGCTATCGCAGAACAGTCATGTTTCTTGGTGGAGGAAAATTTCCCATGCCTACGCCGCGATTCGCTACCGCCGCAGATCATGGCAGCCAGCTACGATCTTGACCTAGCAACTATCGAAACTGCGTGCCGGACGGAAGCGGAGATGCTCCGGACGCTGGGGGTGAACTGAAATGGAAATGGAAGAGTTTCACGCCAATCTCATGGAAAGGGTTCGGATAGCCGTGACCCAGCGGATCGAAGATCCTGACTTGAACTATCCGTCGGAAGACCTCGTCTTCAGCGAACTGGTTATGACCGACATTTCAGAAGCGGGGCTCACCGGGCAACCGGAGACCTGTCATTGGACCGGCAAGATCGGCAATGCGACGCTACGCATTTCCGGATATGCCCTCTCCGACGATCAGACTCGGATAGATCTATTTGTCACGCATTACCTAGGAATCGATACCCTTACTGATGCCTCTGGAGCAGAAATTACGGCGGTCGCGAAGCAAACCCTGAACTTCGCGATCAGCGCCGCGCGCGGAAAGCTACTCAACCGGCTCGATCCCTCCAGCGAGATCTTGGGCCTCGTCCAAGTACTAGAGACGGATTGGCCAAAGTTGGATCAGTTCCGCATCTTCGTTCTCACGGACGGTCTCACGAAGGCCAAACGGTTGAAGCCCCAAGATGTCGAGGGGCGAATAGTCCAAGTCGAGTTGATCGATGTCGAGCGCTTGTACCGCCACTCGTCAGGAAAACCGCGCGACGAGATCGCTTTGAACTTCGAGCAGATCCTCGGCATGCCACTGCCCTGCGTGCACATACCAGCGCCGGAACTGGACTACGACTATGCCCTCGCAGCAATTCCCGGTGAGGTCATCCGCAGCCTTTACGAGCGCTACAATACTATGCTGCTAGAGAAAAACGTCCGCTCATTCCTCGGCGGGAGAAGCAAGGTAAACAAGGGAATTGCGGCGACCTTAGCTGAAGAGCCGGGGCACTTCATGGCCTTCAACAACGGTCTCGTGATCGTCTGCGACGATGCACAGTTGATCCAAAGAGAGGACGGCACGACAGGTGTCGCGAGTATGCGTGGCCTGCAGATCGTGAATGGCGGTCAGACAAGTTCCTCCATCTACTTCGCGACACGTGACAACAAGGGGATCGACCTCTCAAAAGTCAGTGTACCTGCGAAAATCATCATCCTGAAGAATGATGAAGCAGAGGGGAGGGAAAAGCTGATCGGCAACATTTCCCGTTACGCCAACAGCCAAAATGCGGTGAAGACCTCGGACCTCTCTGCGAACCGCCAAATTCATGTTGAGCTGGAGAAGTTATCTAAGGCGACTTGGTGCCCTGACGGGACCGGACGCTGGTTCTACGAACGAGCGGCCGGTTCATATCAGGTGGAAATTCTCAGGCGCGGTCGGACGCCTGCGCAGAAGAGGGACATGCTGAATGAGATTCCTTCGAAGCGAAAACTGACCAAGAACGATGTTGCCAAGTATCTCGAGGCATGGCGCGGGCTGCCATACCAAGTGGCACTCGGTGGAGAGAAGAACTTTGCCGCATTCATGGCGGCGCTGGATGAGGACCCTTCGATTGTGCCGCGGCCGCTGAACGAGATATGGTTCAAAGAAATGATTGCTAAGGTCCTGCTGCTCAAGGCCATCGAAGCGATAATTCGCAAGAAGGACATGAAGCATACCTTCCAGCAAGGGTACATCTACATTGCGACTTATACAGTGTCGCTGCTGGCGGAGCAGCTTGGTGATCGTGTCGACCTGCAACGGATTTGGTTACAGCAAGGCATTTCGAAGCAACTGCTGGATGTGTGTATGGAATGCGCAATCGAAGTGAACGCAGCCTTCAGGAAGTGGGGACGTGGGCGGCAGTTCTCAGAGATAGCAAAGGGTGCAGACTTCTGGGAAAAGGTTCGCAGCATCCACATACGAACGCCTCTGCGCGGTGTCCCGGAGTTAAAGTGATCAAGCAGCCGACACCTTTCAGGTGACGGCTGTCTGCCGTCAACCATTGACCAGATCGCGTACGACCCGAGCGATCTGCAGTGCTAAGTAAGGAGGAACGGCATTGCCGACCTGATGGTATTGCTTGGTCCTGTTTCCACAGAAGAAGTAGTTGTCCGGGAAAGTCTGGAGACGCGCGGCTTCACGGACCGTCAAGGCCCGGACCTGTGCGGGATCCGGGTGGATGAAATAATGTCCATCCTTCGAGATGTGACTTGTCACGGTGCTCGATGGACGGCTTCCGATCTGTACACGGAAACGATCCACGAACTTCCCGCTGTCCCTGTTCTTGTGCTCCGGAAGGAGGAAGGATGGGAAATCACCCAGTTTCGGCGACTTGTCGCGTTCCTGCGCGAAAAGCGAAGCGTAAAGGTATCGTCCTAGGTCGCCCGGAATGTGTGCTCGCGTCTCGTGGCCCATGATGCGGTCCAACGAGGCGTCACGAAGCCAGTCGTCAAGCGCAGACTGCCTCTCGGCAATGTTTCCCGCGCTCCGCGTCGAGCTGCGCTGAGTTACAGTGGCGAGCCCTTTATCCTTGAGCTTCCGCATCGCGGCTCGAATATCGTCGGGAACCTCGTTGCTGGCGATAATGCGATCGGCGTGGTCATGTATGATCGACTGCCAGCGGTCAAAATCGTCACCACCTCGGCTTAGACCGCTGCGCAGGCGAGGCATCGTGGCGATAACCGAATAGACGTCGGCACGCTCGGCGTGATCGACCTTCTGAAGCAGCGGCTCGGTCCCCTCTGGTATTGCGATGTCGCTCCGGATACCAACAATGAAGACCCGGTGTCGCGCCTGAGGCACACCATGCTCATCCGCCCGGACGATGAAGTCGGTCGCGGCAAAAACGTCTGACACCCGCGGGGCGGCCAATGGGAGCAACGTGTATCCATCCCCAGCAACGCGGAGATCGTCCAGCACGCGCTGGAAAATATCGCCACCACCTACCTTGCTTGAAATCATGCCCTTCACGTTTTCCAGGACAAAGGCGGCGGGCCGCAGCCTGTTCAGGATCGCGACATATTCGCGGTAGAGGAAATGGCGATTGTCCTCTTCAGGGACATACCCGGCCTTGCCGGCGTTCCGGGACCTGCCCGCAAGGGAATAGGCCTGACAGGGAGGGCCGCCGATCAGGATCGTGTCGCCGTGGCAGCCTTCGCGCGCCTCATCCAGCACCTCCGTGATTTTCTCGAACACGCCGGGCCGCCCTAATTCCAGCTGGCGAACTTCATTTTCCGCCCGCGCCCATTCGAAGGGGTTTAGGATGCCCCAGTCGGGCATGGCGAGGTCGTTGTTCAGTACTTCGTAGTAGCGTGCAGGAAACCCGTCCTCGAAATTGCGAAGGAATGAGCGAAGACGGAGCGTCCTGATCTCGGTCGCCTCCTTCTCGATGGATAGGTGAATTTTCATCGAGATGTCAGTTTCGCGGCCCGCAACTGAAAACCCTTCGCCAAGTCCTCCTGGACCCGCGAAGAGATCGATGATGCCGAATTGCCTGCTCATGCGTTTTTCCTTTACTGCAAGCTCTTCTAACCTCGAAATGTCGGCACATACCAGGTCCAGCATACGGAAGGAACAAAATGGTCGATGTCGTATCGCCCGATGTTCGCTCGCGAATGATGGCGGCCATAGGCCGCAGGGATACCAAACCCGAAATTGTAGTACGACAGGCGCTGCATGCAGGCGGATTTCGCTTTCGCCTAGATGTCCGGGCCCTTCCGGGATCTCCGGACATCGTTCTTACCAAATGGCGCACGGCGATCTTTGTGCATGGCTGTTTCTGGCACCGGCACTCCGGCTGCGCACGTACGACGACTGTGTCTACGAGGCCCGAATTTTGGCAAAGGAAGTTTGATGCCAACGTCGCAAGGGATGCAAGAGCACAGCAGGCATTAAAAGAAGCAGGCTGGAAGGTTGCGGTCGTCTGGGAGTGCGCTCTCGGCAAAGGGGCGGCCGAGCAAAGCCTCCGGTCGTTGGCCGACTTCATACGTACACCTGAAACTGCTCTGAAACGCATCGAGATCCCTGCCATCCCCGTCTTCCCGGCGAGGTCTTGATACAGCTCGACATGACAACTCTCAGGACCTGCTACATTTGTCCCTGAGGTGCTCCCCATTCCTTGGACAGTATCTGGCGGCGGCTGTTTGAGGCGGTCATAGGGAATGACCTCATGGTAAACTGCTGCGGCGTACTGCCCAGCGATGTGATCCACGCCAACCGCGCCCCAAAGATGCGCGAACTAGAGGCGCAGCTTTGCGGCCTATTTGTCGCCTGCGCGGCGATCTAAGATGTTCAGGCTGACGACTTCGAGGAATTCACGGATAACCATGTCGCAGCGTTGATGCGTCTCAGCGACGAGCATGCGACGAAGCTTGAAGATAGGATTGCAAAGGCGAAGACGCGACATAGTCTGGAAGGCAAAAAAAGAGTGATCGCTGCACGAAGAATATATAACAGCTCAACGCACATAACGCAGTCAGTTAGTTTTGTTCTTGAACAGAAAGTTTCGACTATATCCGCGTTTAAGCTTCTTAGAAATTGAATAGTATCCAATATCAACTCCGAATAGATCCGTCACCCGCCTAAGGTTTTCCTTGAGTTCCGGATGCTTCATCGCAGAACCATTTTGAGAAAGCATCATATGGTATATTGCCGGCCAAAATACTGCTGCAGTTGCAAACTCAATATCTTCGCTAGGACCCACAACAGAATAACATCCAGTCTTCGGTATGATCGCCTTAGCCATATCATCATGTACCATTGCGCAAGCTGATAGAAATAGACGCTTTCCCTTCAAGTGTGGCGTAAGTAGGTCCGATAGTTCACCATAAGCTATCTCTTCATCGTTTGTAGTAACCATCCCACCTGAATTTGCATGAGCCGAGATATGCAAATAACGATACCCCGATACCCCAAAATCGTTTAGAGCGCTCTCAAAGCACTTTCGAGTCCGAACGTATCTATACCTTGGCATTTTCCCGTGAAGTCGGAGTAGATGCGAAATACTACTCCCTTCGAAACGACCATTACCTTCATCATCGGGGTTAAGAGTCTCAATGATAAAAACATCTGCAATGGTTTTCGCCATTTCGGCCCCAAACTCTGAGAAATTTGACCTCTTATATACAAATATAGGTAATGGATCAAGCCACCATAATATTTTATCTTGGCAAATCTACCTTTTGCGCATCGAGAGCCGCTTGTGCTTTTTGCAATGCCACGATTCTACACTTATTTTTGGTCATAAATTTCTGTAATTCCTCAAAGGTTTCCGGACTAGATATAGCCTCCTCCAAAACGACATGCCATTTTGGCGCATTCTGTATAACTGCTAAAGAATCGCATAACTTTAGACGAATAACATCACGACTGACTTTTGGTACTAGCCCCTTATTTAGGGCCACTGCGTAGATTTCCAGAAAATTCATGAGTTCTATAAACGCCTTTCGTCCATCACCTAGATTATCCGACATTAAGGCATTTTCGCAATCCTTGGCATCCTTCAAGAACGCCTGAAGCGTTGTAAAGTCAGAAGTTTTCCGCGCTTGCCTTATCTGCCAACCAATGAACCCCAAGCCGATTACAGCAGCTAGCGCAGATAAAATAGCAGCAAAAGCGGAAAGCAATGCAGCGCAAGCCGATATGACAACATCATCTGTCATCATCGCTTCAACGACATTACTTGTCACCGTTCTGCGTATTATTTGAGGGTCCCTGATTCTGACCCGTATCTGATGGTTGACCACGAGACGGAGCTGGCGGTTTACTCAGCGCTGATTGAAGATTCGCAGAGCTTAGGCCTTTCTTAAGATTTTCAGAACTCAAACCTTCATTAATAGATTTACGCCTTTCGTCTTTTGACATGAAGATAACCCTAATATTCGTGTGAGACTCTTATCCCTTAGCGATAGAGTCACCATGACGTTTCGCTATCTGTAGTCATAGCGCCCATTTGTAGTTCTGCAAAGGTCGTCACATCGACAAACCAACGCTTGGATAGTGCCTCGGGGCGTGGTGTAATTCCGACGGTAGCGCGGGCGGAGTTGAGCCTCGGGTAGCTGAGGCGAAGCCCGCGCGGGTTCTGAGCGGCCATGGACGTTCTCCGGTAGGGTTGAGTTCCGAAACTGACCTACCGATCGAGGAAGGGGTCATATTTTCTGGAGTTTCTTGAGCCCCGTCGGGCCTCGAAAAAGGCGATGACAGCTGTGATCCAAGAAGCCTACATTTGGGGCGTTTCTAGTCGTTCAGTCGATGATCTGGTGGAAGCGATAGGCATGACCGGCGCCTCCAAGAGCCAGGTCTCGCGCCTATGCGTCGAGATCGACGAACGTGTTGACGCTTTCCTCAACAGACCGCTGGAGGGCGAGTGGCCCTACCTCTGGCTGGACGCCACCTACATCAAGGTTCGCCGCTCAGGGCGGATCGTCAGCGTCGCGGCCATAAAGCGTTACTCAGGATCGGAGTTAAGCCGGTCCCGCTTCATATCGGCACTGTTGGATAGCGTGCCTGAAGGTCAGCAGATCTAACAGGGTGCTGAAGAACCACTTGGGGCAGCCCCTCTCGTCGACTAGATTGATACCAGCCAAGATTAGCATTCATCAGTTCGATGAGAGAGCCCGGAAATCAGTCTATTTGGGATCAACCGTTGTGATGGACGACTTTTTAAGTACCCAGTCAAGACGGGTTCGCCCCGCAAGTCACTGAAGCTCCCCCAGATGAATCGGCTTAACTATCGATTTACGCGCGCGAGATTTTGCACCCAGTCAACGGTTGGAGCAACCGAATTAAAAGTAAAGACTTTCACTTAAGTGCGTGCATAACTGAAAATTTCGCTTCAGCCGGTGATAGCACTCACAGGATTAACTAAATCTCCTATTGGCATCCGGCAAAAAGCGTTTAACATCACCCTATCACTGAATGAAAAGGCTGTTCGAAATGGAAGATCCTGAGACTGGCGAGGGCATGTGCGAAGAGTGCGGCGCACAGCTTGAAGAAGATGAAGATGACGAGGGGGTGATGATCTGTAGTGCGAGATATTGCCAGACGCATTTCGACCGGCAAGACCCTTAAACTCGATTTCCGGTAAATAGGCTAAACGGCAAGCAGGAAACGTATAGCAACGCAATTATCGTGCTTCTAGGGCCACAGCGAGGTTTTCGTGTTATGAAATTCATATGTTAGCCTTCATGGTGTTATAAGTAGCTTGTTGGCATAAAGGTGTGCTATAATATAATGACCAACAACGAACTTTCTCTTGTGACGAACCGCATTCGTCACAAGAGAAAATCTGTCCCCAAATACAATCAAGATTTAGAGCTTTACACCTCCCAAAACTTGATTTTTAGTAGCCATAAACTCTGGTAAGTCATAACGCACTTTTGACAATACATTAGGCGATTCTTTTATCTATTCCTCTCGATCCCGTAAGAGCTTTGAGAAAGCCTTTGAAACCCGTGCTGGTGTCGGATCAGGCTTCGCCTGAAAAAGGGTCTCAACTTTAGCCGTTAAAGCATCCGCTCCCGAGGCCTTAACGGAACTTCCCTCTCCGACCGCAAACACAATATCGTCTATCTGTTGCTGCCCGAGCATCCGTGCTGTCCTGAGGGCATCTAAATCGGTATAGTTTTTGGGATGCGATGCTTTCATGCGCCCTCGGCTATCTAGATTATAAGATTTTTCCGAATTTTGCACCGGTGAAAAAGACTTTCCTGTATCTGGGAGCTTAGTCGCATAAAAAAATCTAGTCGATAGCGCGTTTGGATGAGATTTTTTAACTAGCATCAAGGTTACGCCCTTTGAGTGCCCGATCCCTTGGAACTTCTGGTTCAGAGTATTTTGCAGACGCCGAACACCTACTCCTTTAGAGCCTCGCTTCCATAGGAAGCCATGAAGGTGCGCAAGGAACTTGACCTTGCCCAAGTTAGCTACAGCCTGAATTTCCAAGAAAAGTATGGCATCCCAACCCATCTCTTTAAGGGCACCTTCAGTCCGGGCCTGCATTGACGCAATATCCACAGTCTTCGCACCCTTCGGCAGACACCAATCTCGGTCAATAAAAGTAGCAAAGTACATAGAGGCAGATGGATGCTGCCAGTTTTGCTCAAGTTGGCTGTAGACCCCATCGAAGAAGATGTTACGGGCGTACGGGTTGGATGCGACGCAAGAAAATGTTTGGCGTAATCGCGTCTGACGATAGCGATCACCTCCGGTCACTAAGTTAACCACCTCACGTTCAGACTTCGTCAATGCAGACTTACCCTGGTCGCGTCTGTCAACAGCATTAGCGCATTTCTTCATAAAGATATCAATTCGGGATTGTCTCAGTCTTCTAGCTTCCAACTCGTCTAGTAAACGATGTTCGTCTGTGTGATTAACTACCTTCTGTCTCTGTTCACTCGATAGCTTACCTAACTGATCCGGTAGCAATAAACTGTTGGTTGATACGTCTGTATGGGTGTTTGCCATTTTATGTTCACTTATTCAAAGCAAGTAGCTTGTTTGTGGTTATTTAGCTGAAATCTTACAGCTGAGCTATTTTCTTCACCGGCTCGGCATAACCGAGAAGTGGGGAAAGCTTGCGGTTCTTTTTCCTTTATAAGACCGCTTGGGTTCTACGGAGCTTGACCTTAATCAGGATGGCGCACCTCACCGGTGAAGCGGCGGCATGATTTTTCTGCGTAGGACTCCAGATCCCTGATTGGATACCGGATTGCATGTTCGAATTTCACCCAACAGGGGCCAGAACCGTTAGCTCGGCACTTCCTCAACCACTGGACTGACATGTTAAGGTAAGAGGCTGCCTGCTTCTCCGCGAGGAAAGCTGTCTGAACAGCACCCTTTCGGTGATCTGATACAGCTTCGGGCGGATAAGTTTTAGATGACATTTTTCTTCTCCTAGAATGGTTATCGCCGCCTCGCCCCACATCCTTCCGCAACTGAGCCGTGCATCAACACTAGAGGCCTCGTTGCTTCTCATCCGCGGTCGAAGCAACTTGATCTTACCACGGATGACGCCATCACTCCAGAAAATCGCAACTTATACAAAGGGTTATAAGATCTCATCTAAGGTAAGGATCCGATGAATGGCCTTGCATTGGTATCTCTGGTAAAATACTAGATTATTGAAGTCGAAAACGGCATGGAGAATTCACTGATGAGACCGTCCAAGCGAATCAGGCCGGGGCAAAGAGCTAAGATCGTTGTCCGGAAGAGACCGCCCAAACAAAACGCCCACGGGCAGGGACCTAGGATCACTGCGCTGAGGGGGCCGCTCCAACGACACAGGCATGGGCAAGGGCCCGATATTCTTAATCACAGAGGCGAGGTGGTGCGAGAACTTGGAGAGCGTAAGCACGACTTCATCTGGGATTTGGAACAACTTGCGGAAAAAGGGGGCAAGATATTCGACAAACTTCTGAAGCCGCCCGCGTTGGAGCAGCCTCCCTTTTGGAAGCCGGCCAACGTACTAAAAAGGAGCGTTTACCGGATCGGCCAGCAGATAGCGGACCGCCAAGAGGAGGCGTTTTTAGCTGAGTTTGTTCAGAATTATATGTCGGATTGGAAAAACCCGTTAGTCCGGAAATCAGCGCCACATCCTGAGGAGAATCCATTTTTTTGGTGTTATCACCTGTTAGCTGGTGGATGTCCGCACATTTCTCGCGACCAACGTTCAAAGTCCGCTCGTCAGCTAGTCTATGCCTACCGGCACAATATCCCTACGGAACTTGTCATCGGATTTATAATGCAGTGCAAGCATACGGAAGCGTCGCGGGGTCCTGATGATGGCCTGCGCGAAAGTTGGTTTTTAACCGACCATCAGATCACCTGATCATGCAGGCCCGCGTATACGGGCCTGACAGATATGCGATGTGCGTTTCTTCTAGAATGTCAGACCTCGCTATCTAGCATCAACGTCATGAATCGCTTGGTCTGCTCAGGGTTAGTCGGATCAGGCGACAAATCATTAAGGTCATTGTCATAGCAATTGATCTCCCAGTAGATCAGGCGGTTGCTGACTGTGATCTCGCCGCATTCGTGATCGCTGTCGGCTGCGCAACTGTTGTCTCCGTCCGGCCCGCTAAGCCGCTTCATGATGATTTCTACTTCCGCCCGGCCAAGCAAGTGGATGCCCATGGAGATTGTGACGACGCCGCCTTTCGCAGTTTTCCGAAAGCCGTCGTTCAGTGCGCGGTTCTTTTGCATTGGAGACATTGTTGATGTCAGCTTGACATGATCTGAGTATGCGTTGCCCGTCATGGTACGCTCCTTGTTATAAAATTAAGGGGATGTTCTGCGGTCAGGGCAATGCCTTGGAACGCACGACAGAGAGCAACGCTACTACTACTGCGTGCTTTGTCGATAGCGACATATTATCACGAATCTGGTAGATTGTCAAATTTACCGTAATATTTCAATGGCTTGCCTATAATTTAACTAACTTAGGCGATGCATCGGTGGTTAATACTGCTCTACATGGCGTTACGCTTTGGTATGCAGGGTGGTTGCTTGGTGGTTGCCACAAACAAATAAGGGGTTAGCAGTTTTCTGCTAACCCCTTGAATTCTGTGGTGAGCCGGTCGGGATCCGAACCCGAGACCTACTGATTAAAAGTCAGTTGCTCTACCAACTGAGCTACCGGCCCATGCCACGAGGGGCGATTTAGAAGGCGGAGCGGGTGGGGTCAACCCCGAATAGCCGCCTCCTCTGGATAAAGTTTGGCGCGGCCCGTATATGGCCCTCATGAAGGACACACAGACATCAATCCCGTTCATGAAGATGCATGGCCTCGGCAATGACTTTGTCGTCATCGATTCGCGCGGCCATGGCCGCGTCGATGCGGCGCTGGCCATGGCGATGGCGGACCGGCACCGGGGGGTCGGCTATGACCAGCTGGCCGAGATCACCACGCCACCGGGCGCCGCTGCGGACCTGCACCTGACCTTCTGGAACAGTGACGGCAGCCAGTCCGCGGCCTGCGGCAATGCGACCCGCTGCATCGCCGCGTGGGAAATGGCGCGGCGCGGGACGGACGCGCTAACCATCACGACGGACCGTGGCACACTCTTTGCCCGCGACGCCGGTGACGGCATGACCTCGGTGAACATGGGCGCCCCGCTGCTGGACTGGGCCGAGGTGCCGCTGGCAGAGGCGATGGATACGTTGCGCCTGCCGATCGAAGGCGCGCCTGTCGCGACCGGCATGGGCAATCCCCATTGCACCTTCTTCGTTGACGACGTGGCCGCCGTCGATCTTGCGACGCGCGGGGCGGCGATGGAACATCATCCGCTGTTCCCCGAACGCACAAACGTCCAGTTCGTGCAGGTGATCGGACCGGACCAGCTGCGGATGCGCGTGTGGGAAAGGGGGGCGGGCGTGACGCTGGCCTCCGGCTCTTCGTCCTGCGCGGTGGCGGTGGCGGCCGCGCGGCGGGGGCTGACGGGGCGGCGGGTGCGCATCGACCTTGACGGCGGGACGCTGGATGTCGACTGGCGCGATGACGGCGTCTGGATGACCGGACCAGTGGCCTACGTGTTTGACGGTGTCTGGCATGGCTGAGGCGCCGATCTTTTCCAACCACGGCTGTCGGCTGAACGCCTACGAAACCGCGGCGATGACCGAACTGGCCGCGGCGGCGGGTGTTACGAATGCTATCGTCGTCAACACCTGCGCCGTGACGGCAGAGGCCGTGCGCAAGGCGCGGCAGGACATCCGCAAGCTGCGCCGCGCCCATCCGGATGCGCGCCTGATCGTGACCGGCTGTGCGGCCCAGACCGAACCCGCGACATTTTCTGCCATGGCAGAGGTCGACATGGTCATCGGCAACACGGAGAAGATGCAGCCCGCAACATGGGCCGCAATGGCGCCGGACTTTACCGGCACGACAGAGCCGGTGCAGGTCGACGACATCATGTCCGTGACCGAGACGGCAGGCCATCTGATCGATGGCTTCGGCACGCGCAGCCGCGCCTATGTGCAAGTGCAGAACGGCTGCGACCACCGCTGCACCTTTTGCATCATCCCCTTCGGGCGTGGCAATTCACGGTCGGTGCCCGCGGGCGTCGTCGTTGACCAGATCAAGCGGCTGGTCGACCGAGGCTTTCAGGAGATCGTGCTGACCGGCGTGGATCTGACGTCATGGGGCGCCGATCTGCCTGCCACGCCGCGTCTGGGCGACCTGGTGTTGCGCATCCTCAAGCTCGTGCCGGATCTGCCGCGGTTGCGCATTTCATCGATCGACAGCATCGAGGTGGACGACGCGCTGATGCAGTGCATCGCGACCGAACCGCGTCTGATGCCGCACCTGCACCTGAGCCTGCAGCATGGCGACGACCTGATCCTGAAACGGATGAAGCGCCGTCATTCCCGCGACGACGCGATCCGCTTTGTCGAAGAGACGCGCAGGCTGCGCCCGGACATGACCTTCGGTGCCGACATCATCGCAGGATTTCCGACCGAGACCGAGGCGGCCTTTGCCAATTCGCTGGCGCTCGTGGCCGATTGCCATCTGACCTGGCTGCACGTTTTCCCCTATTCGCCGCGCCCCGGCACCCCGGCCGCGCGGATGCCGCAGGTGCGCGGGCCGCAGATCAAGGACCGGGCCGCGCGTCTGCGGGCCGCGGGCGACGCCGCCGTGCAGGCACATCTGGCAGCACAGGTCGGCCAGCGCCATGACATCCTGATGGAATCGCCCCGCATGGGCCGCACCGCGCAGTTCGCCGAGGTCCATCTCGACAGCGACCAGCCCGAGGGGCGTATCGTCTCTGCCCGGATCATCGGGCACCAGGGCGCGGCGCTTCTGGGCCAGGGCGACGCTGCGGCCGCCTGACCCGCCCATCTGCCTTCCCTTCATCCTCAAAGGCCTGATCCATGAAAAGAATCCCCCTCGGCGCGCGCCTCGATATGGCCGAAAAGGCCGAGGCCGCGGGCTTCAGCTTTCACACGATGTACGGCGAACCCTACTGGGACGAGGAGACGGCCTATGCCTTCACCCTGCGCCAGATCGAGGACGACATCGAGGACCCCTCCACCGCCCTGCACGCCATGTGCCGCGAAGCGGTAGCCGAAATCGTCAAGTCGGAAGAGCTGATGCAGCGGCTGGCGATCCCGCGTGAGCATTGGGATCTGGTGGCCGAATCCTGGCAAAGTGGTGCGCCGGAGCTCTATGGACGGTTCGACCTGATCTACGACGGACAAGGTCCGGCGAAGATGATCGAATACAATGCCGACACGCCCACGGCCCTATTCGAGAGCGCCTCTTTCCAGTGGGACTGGCTGGAGGACATGATCCGTAACGGCGCCCTGCCGGAAGGCACAGACCAGTTCAACGGCATCTACGAGGCCCTGACCGCGCGCTTTGCCCAGATCAGTCCGGCGGGCACCCATATCCATTTCACCGCCTTCGCAGACTCGCCCGAGGATTACGCCACGGTCGAGATGATGGCCTATGCGGCGCGGGCCGCCGACATGGGCGCACATTTCGTGAACCTGCCAGAGATCGGCGTGACCGACACCGGCCAGTTCGCCGATGCCGAGGGCCGCGTGATCGGCACCCTGTTCAAGCTTTATCCATGGGAAGACCTGCTGCGCGACGATTTCGCGACCCATCTGGCGGGGGCGCAATGCCGATACCTCGAACCCGCGTGGAAGGCCGTCGTGTCGAACAAGGGCCTCCTGCCGGTTCTGTGGCAGATGTTCGAAGGGCATCCGAACCTGCTGCCCAGCTTCTTTGCCGACGACCTGGATGCCGGGTCGGACGCCGTGACGCGGGCGGAGGATGCGCTGGCGCGCGGGGTCGTGCGAAAGCCAGTGTTCAGCCGCGAAGGTGCCAGCATCAGTATCCGGCAAGGCGACGCGGTGATCGAGGATGCGACCGTGCGCGACTACGACGCGCACCCGATGATCGCGCAGGCCTATCACGAGATGCCGGTCTTCGACGGCTTTCGTCCCGTCATCGGCACGTGGATCGTCGGCGAGACCTGCGTCGGCATGGGCCTGCGGGAAGACCGGTCCCGGATCACGCAGGATCTGAGCCGGTTCAAGCCGCATTACATTCTCGACTGATGCACCCTATCTAACGCCATGAACCCGCCCGCCTGCCAAGGAGACGCCACCGTGACCGCATCCCGCCCCCTGAAACGCACCCGCATCATGCCCGCAATCCTGCTGGGGGCCACTGCGTTTGCGTTGGCCGGCTGCAAGGACGACGCGGTCGAGGCGAACGCCTTTCCCGACAAGGCATCCTGTGAGGCCGCGGCGAATGCCGGGACGGTCGCATTCACCGTCCAGGACTGCGACGCCGCCTATCAGGATGCGCTGGTCGAATACGAACGGTCCGCCCCGCGCTACGACGATCAGGCGCTGTGCGAGGAACAGCACGGCGGCGCCTGCGTCGTGGACGAGAGAGCGGCTGGTGGCGGCGGGTCGATCTTCATGCCGCTGATGGCGGGCTACCTGATGGGCAGCATGCTGGGCGGCAACCGCGCGATGACGCAGCCGCTGTACCGCGATGCCGGGGGCAAGTTCGCGACGGCGGGGGGCGGCACGGTGCTGAACGGCAATCGCGGCAGCGCCCGGATGCAGCCATCCAGCTTTCGCGCAGCCCCTGCAGCGGCGGCACCCATGTCACGCGCCACGGTCAGCAAGACCGGCGGATTCGGGTCGTCGCGGACCAGCAGTTTCGGCAGCAGCCGCAGCTTTGGCGGCTGAGGCGGCCCGCAGACCAGTGCTTTCACCCGCGGAAGCGATGCGCTAAGAACGCGCAACTTCTGATCTGGCGAAAGTGCGCGCGATGAAATTCACCCTGTCATGGCTGAAAACCCACCTTGAGACGGATGCCTCGGTTGCAGAGATCGCCGAGACGCTGACCGATCTGGGGCTGGAGGTGGAGGGGATCGAGAACCCCGCCGAAAAGCTGCGCCCCTTCACCATCGGTTATGTCGAAACCGCCGAGAAGCATCCCGACGCGGACAAGCTGCGCGTCTGTCAGGTGCGGACCGGCAACGGGCTGGAACAGATCATCTGCGGCGCGCCCAACGCGCGGGCGGGCATCACCGTGGTCGTCGCCCATCCGGGCGTATATGTCCCCGGCATCGACACGACCATCGGCGTGGGCAAGATCCGTGGCATCGAAAGCCACGGCATGATGGCCTCGGAACGCGAGCTGGAATTGTCCGAGGAACACGACGGTATCATCGAACTGCCCGAGGGCGAGGTTGGCAGCAGCTTTGCCGATTGGCTGGCGGTGCACGCGCCTGCGCGCGTCGATCCGGTGATCGAGATCGCGATCACGCCGAACCGGGCCGACGCGCTGGGCGTGCGCGGCGTGGCGCGGGATCTGGCGGCGCGGGGACTCGGAACACTGAAGCCGCTGGAGACGCCGCAGATCGACGGCACCTTCACTTCCGATCTGGGCGTGTCGATTGATGACGACACGCGCGACGGATGCCCTGTGTTCTGCGGGCGTCTGATCCGTGGCGTCAGCAACGGACCCAGCCCGGACTGGCTGCAGGCGCGGCTGCGGGCGATCGGGCTACGGCCGATCTCGTTCCTCGTCGATGTGACGAACTTCTTCACCTACGATCTGAACCGGCCACTGCACGTCTTCGATGCCGACAAGGTGCAGGGCAATCTGCGCGTCCACCGCGCAACGGGCGGCGAACAGATCGTGGCGTTGGATGACAAGATTTATACCCTGTCGCCCGGCCAGATCGCGATTTCCGATGACGCCGGCGTGCAAAGCATTGCAGGCGTCATGGGCGGCGATGCCACGGGATGCACACCCGAGACGGTCAACGTCTTCGTCGAAAGTGCCTACTGGGACCCGGTGCAGATCGCCTACACCGGCCGCGCGCTGAAGATCAATTCCGACGCCCGCTACCGGTTCGAACGCGGGATCGACCCCGCCTTCACGCCCGACGGGCTGGACCATGCGGTCGCGCTGATCCAGTCGGTCGTGGGCGGCGAGGCGTCAGAGGTCGTGCAGGCCGGCGCCGTGCCGGATACCGACCGCGCCTACAAGCTGGACACGGACCGCGTCATCAGCCTTGTGGGCATGGACATTCCCGCCGCGACCCAGCGCGCGACGCTGGCGGCGCTGGGCTTCGTGCTGAAGGGTGACATGGCCCATGTGCCAAGCTGGCGCGGCGACGTGCAGGGCGAGGCCGATCTGGTGGAAGAGGTCGCGCGGATCGCGTCGCTGACCAAACTGGTCGGCGTGCCGATGCCGCGCACGCAGCCGGGCGTGCCAAAGCCGGTGCTGACACCCGCGCAGGTGCGGCTGACGGTGGCGCGGCGTGCAGCTGCGGCGCTGGGCTACAACGAATGCGTGACCTACAGCTTCCTCGACGAAGCCGCGGCCGGGTTGTTCGGCGGCGGCACCGATGCCACGCGGCTTGAAAACCCGATCTCGACCGAGATGTCGCATCTGCGCCCATCCTTGCTGCCGGGGCTGTTACAGGCCGCGGCGCGCAATCAGGCGCGCGGGTTCGGTGACATCGCGCTGTTCGAGGCGGGTGATGTGTTTAGCGGTGGCGAACCGGGTGATCAGCAGCCCTGCGTTGCGGGCGTGATGATCGGGCGCACCGGACCCAAGGACGTGCATGGCGCGTCGCGCGCCGTCGATGTCTTCGACGCGAAGGCGGATGCCGAAGCGTTGCTGGCTGCGATGGGCGCACCGGCCAAGGTGCAGATCCTGCGTGGGGATGACGGCTGGTGGCACCCCGGGCGGCACGGTCTGATCTGTTTGGGGCCCAAAAAGGTGCTGGGCATCTTCGGCGAGTTGCACCCGCGTGTGCTGCGCGCGCTGAATGTGAAGGGGACCGCGGTCGCCTTTACCCTGTTCCCGGCAGAGATCCCGCTGCCGCGCAACAAGACGAACACGCGTGCGGCCCTTGTGGCCACGGACTTGCAGGCCGTCGAGCGCGATTTCGCTTTCGTCGTCGATGCACAGGTCGAGGCGCTGACACTGGTCAATGCCGCCGCCGGTGCCGACAAGGCGCTGATCGCCGAAGTGAGGGTATTCGATTCCTTCACCGGCGGGTCGCTGGGCGAGGGGAAGAAGTCACTCGCGATCACCGTACGGCTACAGCCCGTGGATGCGACATTGACCGAGGCGCAGATCGAAGGGATCGGCAAGCAGATCGTGGCTAAGGTCGAAAAGGCCACGGGCGGCACGCTGCGCGGCTAGCCGCGTCCGGGTCTGCCTGTGCAGACCCGGATGCCTGTCCGTTCAGGTTAATGCGGAGTCTCAGGCCTTGGGGTCGGGGATGGATTTGGCTTTCTGGACGGCGGGTCGGGCGAAGAAACGGTCGACGTAGTCCGGCACATGCGTCAGGTCGGTGTAGCCGGTGACCTCTTTCGCGCCATAGAAATCGAGCGCATTCAGCCAAGGGGCCAAGGCGATATCCGCGATGGAGAAGTCGCCGGCGATCCACTCTTGCCCTGCGAGTGCGGCTTCGACGGCGCCGAGCAGGCGCTTCGCCTCTGTGATGTAGCGCTGTTGGGGGCGGGGATCGTCGATATCCTTGCCCGCGAATTTGTAGAAATAGCCAAGTTGGCCGAACATCGGGCCGACACCCCCCATCTGAAACATGACCCACTGGATGATCCGCGCCTTGTCGGCGGCGGTCCGGCCCAGAAGCTTGCCGGACTTTTCAGCCAGATAGATCAGGATCGCGCCGGATTCGAATAGGCCGATGGGGCCGTCCGGCCCGTTCGGATCAATGATGGCCGGGATCTTGCCGTTCGGGTTGAGGGAGGTGAAAGCGTCGGATTTCACGTCGGCATCTTTGAGGGTCACGAGATGCGGCTCGTAGGCGAACCCCATCTCTTCAAGGGCGATGGAAACCTTCACGCCGTTGGGCGTGGGATAGGAGTACAGCTGAATCACCGTCGGATCGGCGGCCGGCCAGCGTGATGTGATGGGGAAAGCTGAAAGGTCGGTCATTGCATGGTCCACATTTTGGGGCGCGTGGCGCGTTGAAACGGCTTCTTTTTTTCTACAAAGGCGATAAAGGTGGCGCGCATTGCAGGAAAGCGGCAAACCGTCGCAGTCTGAATCACAGGGGGACAAAAGCGTGCTGAACGAATTTAAGGATTTCATTGCCAAGGGCAATGTCATGGATCTTGCCGTAGGTATCATCATCGGCGCGGCCTTTACGGCCATCGTGACGTCTTTGGTGGGTGATCTGATCAACCCGATCATTGGCCTGATCCTTGGCGGGGTCGATTTCAGCAACATGTACGTCGTACTGTCTGGCACCGTACCGGATAATGCCGGTCTGCAGATTGCGCGGGATGCCGGTGCAGCCGTGTTTGCCTACGGTGCTTTCATCACGGCCTGCATCAATTTCCTCATCATCGCCTTCGTGGTGTTCATGCTGGTCAAGGCCGTCAACAGCATCAAATCACAGGCAGAGCGGCCGGATGATATCGCGCCTGATGTCCACACCGGTCCATCCGAACTGGACGTCCTGATCGAAATCCGGGATCAGCTGCGCAAATAGAAAGACTGAAAGGCCCGCCTTTTGGCGGGCCTTTTATCTTTGGTTCCGGTCGTCCCGTTGGCGTCGGTCGTTGGTCCGCACGGACTGCCGCGTTCCCCCGCTAAAGGGATCCCCCTTGCGTGTGAGGAGGAAGATCATAAGCGCCGCCAGGCCGATCGCGGCCATGCTGGCAAGAAATACATCGAAGGTCATGGTCAGTTCCATCCTAGCTTGTAACCAAACGAGCCTTGGATGGATTCGGTTCCCGGGTTTGACGTCTTGCGACCACTAACCTCGTGCTGTGGCTGATTTGCAGCGGTGCAGCGTCAATAGTCGAGGGGGTCCGGAATGTCCGTCGTGATCGGGAAAGCGACCGTGACCGTGTGCCCGTCGGCGGTTTCAGCCGTTTCGACTTTGCCACCCAACTGGACGGAAAACGCTCGGATCAACTGATGGCCGACACCCTTCCCTTTGTGATCCTGAGACAGAACGGCCGATGTGCTGCACTGGAATTGCGCCATTCCCGGCGCAACAATCAACAGGCTGAACCGCATAAAGCGTTGGGCCCCATCCGTCCGAGGTGCCGCGCCCAGTTGCTGGGTCACATTTGTTCCGACTTCACCGACCAGAAGAGCGAGGGGCACGGCCTGATCCGGCAGCAGGTGGAAATTATCGACCTTCAGATCATGTTCGATGTCATTGCCGATTTCCGAAAGCTGGGCAAAAAGCGTGCCGCAGATATCGGCCATCAAAGGCCGCGCCTCGGTGCGGGCCAGATCCTTGGATTGATAGATGTAGCGATGCACCGTCGCGAGGCCAAGGACACGGTCCTGCAGCCGTTTCAGGGCATGACGGCTTTCGTCCGATTGGGCCGTCCGGATCTGCATGTTCATGATCGACGAGATCATTTGCAGATTGTTTTTGACCCGGTGATGGACTTCTTTCAGCAACACGTTCTTTTCACGCAGGCTGTTTTCCATCCGGGCTTCATCGTCGATCAGATCGTAGGCCATGTTGACGAAGGTCTGTTCCAGGTCGAAAAGCTCTTGCGGCAGCATTTCGGTGTTCTTGGCTTTCGGCAGCGCCCGGTCAGCGGCAAAGCGGCGCATCCGGCTGCGCAGATCCTGGACCGGGCTGACCACCAGACGGTGGACGGCGAAATACGCGACCAGAAGGCTTGCCAGCCACATCAGCGCGGGCAGAAAGAACGACGGCAGCGTGATCGCGGTGCTCGCGAGGAAGCCTTCGGTCGGGGCCCACCCGGTCATGGCGTAGGCAAGGCCGGGCACCAGCGTCAGCATGACGAAGACACGCCGCTGGCCATCCGCGTTGCGCCCGACAAAGGTCGACGGGTCGGCGCCCAGCCGCAGCAAAGCCTCTTGCGACAGGTCGACGACCGGATTGACCGGCGCTTCGCCCTGCGACGCTATGATCTGGCCGTTGCGGTCAAAGATGACAAGGGACAGCGGCGGCGCGGAATTGTCGAGGTCGGGCATACCGGTCAATGTGTCGGTCGGCAAAGCCAGCACGATTTGACCGGCGACCGTCCCGTCCCGCACGATGGGTTGCAACAGAATGACACTGTTGCTTTCACCCGGTTCGGCACCCAGCCGTGTATTCAGGACCGTGTCCGCGCTGCTGGCCACCGCGCGTGCGCGGTCATCGGTGCCGATCGAAAACGGTGCACTTTCCGACGAGCAGGCGATCATGCCCGATGTCTGAAGAACACCGGCAAAGCTGATGCTGGGGTCCGAATCCCGGAAAGCCCGAAAAGCGGCGCTGCACGCTTCAGGGTCATCGGACGTCAGCCCCACGGTTGTCGCTTGGCTGCGTGCGGCACCGATTGCCCGTTGCAGGGTCTGCCGCTCGCCTGAAATCGCAAGCTCTGTCAGGGCCACCAATGACAGCGCCGTCCGGGCGCGCAGCGTCTCGTCCAGATTCTGGGTCTGCCAGATCGCGAGCAGACCGATCGGCAGCAAGGCCAGCGACAGAAATGCCACGACCCGAAACGGCAGGCTTTGCAACAACGGCCAGCGGTCGTCTTTTCCGTCCGGCGCGGACGACATCAAAATGCCGAATTGCCGTTGTTGGCGACCACGGCGATTGTGACCTTGTCCGTCAGTTCGACGGGGCCATCGGCGTCAAGGTGCATCAATTCCGCGAGCCGCTTGCGACCACGGTTTGCCCGGCTCTTGATCGTTCCGACAGCGACGTTACACATCGCGGCGGCCTCTTCATAGGAAAAGCCGGACGCCCCGACAAGGATCAGGGTTTCCCGCTGTTCGTCTGGCAGCTTGGCAAAGGCGTGACGAAAGTCGGTCATCTGCAAATGGCCGTCATGGGCGGGCTTTTCGGCCATATTCTCTGTAAAGATCCCATCAACATCGGCCACTTCCCGCTTGGCCTTGCGGCGGCTGGAATAGAACGTATTGCGCAAAATCGTGAACAACCAGGCGCGCATGTTCGTGCCGGGTTCAAATTTTTCGATGTTGGTCCAGGCCTTCACGACCGTATCCTGCACCATGTCATCGGCCGTTGACCCGTTCCGGGTCAGCGAAATGGCAAAGGCACGCAGGGCCGGCAGGTGATTGACAAGTTCGTCGCGCGGATCGGCGGTCATGCTTTTCCATCCTGACCGGCCGAGTCCTGTTCCTTGAGCTTGGCCAAAAGTTCCTTCAGACGGTCCGGCAAATCGGCCTGCTCCTGCTCACGGAAGACACGCTTAAGATTGGCGTCGATCTGATGACGCGCCTTTTCGCTCGGGGTATCGTTGGACATTTGCCCGCCTGCCATTATCTAAATTCTACACTCGGCCTAGAGGAACCCAAACGCGGCGATACGCGTTCGGTTCCCGCGATAGGGAAAGACAGGAAAAAAAGACTATGTCAAACGGCACTGCACAGCAGGATATTACCACCGCAATCGGAACCTATCTGCCCTATCTGCGCCGTTACGCGCGGGCATTGACGGGCACGCAGTCGAGTGGTGACGCCTATGCCGCCGCCACACTCGAAGCGATTCTGGAAGACCGCAGCATTTTTGACACACAGATTTCGCCGAAATCCGCGCTGTTCAAGACGCTGCACATGATGTGGATCAGCACCGATACCTCCGATCCGGGCGAGTTGCCGTTGGGCATCGAGGGGGCCGCACAGCGTCACCTCGCAAAGCTGACCGCCAACACGCGCGAGGCGCTTCTGCTGCACACCATCGAGGAATTCAGCCACGCGGAAATCGCCGACATCATGTCGATCGACGAATCCGAAGTCGTGCATCTGATCGATGTCGCACACCGTGAAATGGCGGACAGCGTTTCTGGCCGGATCCTGATCATCGAGGATGAAGCGATCATCGCGATGGATCTGGAATCGCTGGTGTCCGACATGGGTCACAAGGTGACGGGCATCGCGCGCACCCACGCCGGTGCGATTACGCTGGGACAATCCGAACGCCCCGATCTGATTCTCGCCGATATCCAGCTGGCCGATAATTCGTCGGGTATCGATGCCGTCAACGAATTACTGGGGGAATTCGGCGACATGCCGGTGATCTTCATCACCGCCTTCCCAGAGCGTCTGCTGACCGGTGACAAACCGGAACCGGCGTTCCTGATCGCCAAACCCTATACCGAGGATCAGGTGCGCTCTGCCGTGGCGCAGGCCATGTTCTTCTCGTCGACTGAGACACTGAACGTCTGATCTGACGGGCGCGATCCTGATGTCAGGATCGCGCCCGCGCTGATGAAACGGCGTGTTTGCAACGCGCCCGCCGGGCGCGGCGGAACCAGTCCGCACTCTTTTGCATTGAGTATGAGACAGCCGGGTCAAAGGGCTGTCATTGTCGGGAAGCATCATGGCGACGAAGTGTAGTCAGTGTCCGCTCCGCCGACATTCCCTGTTCAAACCGATGAATGAACAGGACGTGCTGGCGATGCAGCGGTTCAAAGTTGGTGAGTTGACGATCGAGGCTGGCACCCCCGTTCTGATCGAAGGTTCGAATTCGCCACAGCTGTTTACCGCGTTGCGCGGGATGGGGCTGCGATACAAGACGACGATGGACGGTGGCCGCCAAGTCGTGAACTTTGTCTTTCCGGGTGATTTCATCGGGTTGCAGGCGGGTGTCATGGGCGAAATGGCCCATTCCGTCGAAGCCTCGTCCAAGATGACCCTCTGCGTCTTCAACCGGTCGGAATTGTGGAATTTCTTCAAATCGCACCCAGAGCGTGGCTTTGACATCACCTGGCTTGCAGCGGTCGAAGAGCACTTTCTGGGCGAAGCCCTGACCTCGATCGGTCAGCGTTCCGCGTTCGAGGCCCTGTCGTGGGCCTTGTTGCGGACTTTCGTGCGCGCCGAAGCGATCGGGCTGGTTCAGAACCGCCGCATGAACCTGCCGTATCGTCAGCAGGATCTGGCGGACGCGCTTGGGCTGTCACTGGTGCATACCAACAAGACGCTTTCGAAGTTGCGCGATCAGCAATTGGCCGACTGGTCGGATGGGCATCTGACGATCAACGACAAGGTCAAACTTGCCGAGATCGCAAGGGTCGAACTGGATCTCGTTCCCCGCCGACCCTTGATGTGACGGCGGGACTTCGGCCGTTTCACATGCTGCGCAGGAAGGCGATCAGATCTGCCTCGCCCTGACGCAACCCCGCAGGGCTTTGCGCTGTCGACAGATTTTGCAGCCTTTCGGTCACGGCCTCCCTGTCCGTCTCGGCCAAGGCAATGACGGCCGGATGGACATAGCTGTTTCTGGCCACAGTCGGCGTATTGTGCAGCACCTCGGCTGCCGCCTCTGCCATGGCCTTGATCGTCAGGGTGTCGCCAGACTGCGCCACACCAAAAGCGGCAAGCGTCCCATTCCAAGTCCGGATCGTCTTGGCGGTGATGTCCGGCCCGCACAGGGTGTGAAGCGTCTCGTTTATCTGCTCTGACCGGACGGCATGGGCCTGTCCAGCGTCATCCATCCAGGTGATGATCTCTGCCCCTGGCAGGTCCTGACAGGCTTCCAGCACGGCCGCGAGGCGCGGGGCGTAGAAATCCTTCTCGATCTCGGCACCTCCCTTGCCGATATAGGCCAACCGCACGCGGCCGTCGGTGAAATCACCGTGCGCATTCAGCATCGTCGTGGCGCCGTAACTGCCGTTTTCCTCGGTATAGACACTGTGACCGACCCGTAACGACGCGCGGTCGATCAAGGCAAGCGTCGCCGCGACGGCCGTATCCCGGTCGCCGATGGGGCCGCGCAGCCGACTGCCGATCCACCGGCGAAGCTGCGGCAGACTCTCGGCAAAGGCCGCCAGTTTCTCGAATTTCAGCTGTGCGTGATGCTCGGTCCAGTCTGCGTGATAGCGATACTGCTTGCGCTCTCGATCATCGAGGCCCGTCGCCTGCAGGTGGCCGCGCAACAAGGGCGAGATCCAGACATCCTCGAAGGCCGGTGGGACGGCGATGGCGGCGATCCGGTCACGCTCTGCGGTGTCGTCGATCCGGGTGCCGTCGGCTGCCGTATAGCTGAAGCCACGGCCTGCCCTGCGCCGTCTGATCCCCGGCTCGCTGTCAGGATAGTAAACAAGGTCCGCAGCCTTGGCGATGTCAGAGCATGCCATTCAGGCGGCCTCGATCTCGGTCACGGATTTCAGCACCTCGTCGCCGTCGTCCTGGCGAATGCGGAATGCTGGCGCGTCCTCGCTGGCGTCACGCGTGACCTCTGTCCCCTTGATGGTCAGGGTTGTCTTGCGCGTGTAGCGCTTGACTATTTCGCCTTTCGCGGACCCGCTGCCCCAGCTCCACTTCACGCTGTCGCCTTCGTTGAAATTGCTCATCGCTGTTTCCCCAAATCGTGTTGGACCATAACTGTCCTGACGACGACCGGTTCCAGCGATGCCGCCTACGACCGTTCAACATTTGGTAGGGTGGGAGGGGGGCGACTGGCCGATCCAAGTGCCGAGGGAACAACACCGATCAGCCAGTCACACAAGACACGGGGACATGTGTCTTTCTGTCCTACCAACCCGCATGTCGCGGATCGGTTCCCATGCGGCACCGTGAAAAGAATGCGCCTGAGGTCGGAATGGTCGTGCCATCACGCTTTCGCAGGTGGACAATGGAACACGGATCGGCCGAATGTGGTGCAGGATTGCGACCGGCGCCGGACATCGCGGCACCGGACACAAACCACGAGGCAGTATGTTACGGATAGCTGTGGGGATCGGACTGTGCTGCGGCTCATTGCTTTCGTAGGCGCCAGACGGACGGGCTCTGGCCTGCACCACAGGCTTGATGTGATCACCACCTGCGGGGCCGATCCGGTCTGCCAGCATGCCCTTCCACTGTTCAGAGGGTGTGACTGAGATGGCGCTTTTCGGGTCACGCGCCCTGCTGCGCAAGCTCATCGAGGAAACGCGGTCCAGCTATTGGTTCTGGCCGTCGACGCTTGTCATCGGCGGCCTGCTGCTGGGGCGCGGGGCCATCGCGATTGATCTGCATCCGGATGTCCTGCCCTTCGATCTGCCGGACCGGTTGACGGCGATTGATCCCAGCAGTGCTAGCAATACCCTTTCGACGCTGGCCACTGCCGTGATTGGCGTCGCGGGGGTCATGTTCTCGATGACGCTCGTTGCGGTGTCATTTGCCGCCGACACCTTTGGCCCGCGCCTGATCGGCAATTTCATGCGCGACCGTGGCACCCAGATCAGTTTCGGTCTGCTGCTTGGCACGTTTGTCTTCAATGTCATCGTCCTGCGCGCGGTGCAGGACGGTGATGCGCCGTTCGTGCCTTACGTGGGGCTTGCCACGGCGATGGGACTGACGCTGATGTCGGTCTTTACGATCATCTATTACATCCACCACGTCCCCGAGACGATCAACGTGTCCAACATCGCGTCCAACCTTGGCCACACGTTCAGCGCCAGTATCCGTGGCCTGATCGACGACCGGTCCGGCCACGAGAGTGAAACCGTAAATGTCGCCGAGGAGGCAGAGAGCCATGACATCGCGCTGACGACGACCGGGTATATCCAGCAACTGGACAAGAAGACGCTTGTCGACTGCGCGCGCGACAATGACTGGGTGATTGCCGTTCGCGCGGGTCCCGGCGACTTCGTGACACCGCATCAGACCGTCATGGTGGTGACGGCGCGGGATGCGTTGACCGACAAGCAGATCAAGACCCTGCAAGATGCCTTTGCGACCGGAAACGCGCGGACAGAGGCCCAATCGACGACGTTCATCGCCGATGAATTGGTCGAAATGATCGCCCGCGCCCTGTCGCCGGGATTCAACGACCCGTTCACCGCAATGAACTGTCTGAACTGGCTGCATGCGGGACTGTTGGAGGCGCTCTTGTACGACGGTGGCCTGTCACCACACGAAACGCAGCGCGTCCGCTTTCAGCATCTGGATTTCGCGGGGCTGTTTCAGTCCAGTTTCGTTGCCGCTGCACCCTATACGGTGACCGACAAGATGTGTCGTGAACGCCATCTGGCCCTGACCAAGGACCTTCTTGACCGCGCAACCGGCGCGCGGCGCGACGCAATTGCCGACCTGCTGCCGACGCTGTCCGCAACAAGCCCGGAGCGTGCTCTGTAATCCTCTCCCGGGCCGATTGTCTTTGACTTGCGCGAGTGGATCACAGCCTGATGTTTGGCGGAGTGGAGCCGTTCATGTTAGGTGACTATCCAGGAATGGCCGTCCCTCAGGCCGCGACGGGCAGTGGTACGAGGGCGGTTTCGCATAGACGTTCGATCAACGGTTCGCGCAGATAGAAGCCCTGTACGTGCGTGACCCCGAGGCCGCGGAGCGTGTCGAATTCGCGCTGCGTCTCGACCCCCTCCGCGATGATCTTGACGCCAAGGTCATCACACAGGCCGATGATGGAGCGGACCATTCTTTGCTGTTCCTCATGGCCGTCGATCGTTCGGATCAAGGTCTTGTCCAGCTTGATCATGTCCGTCTGTACGTCACACAAGGCCCCCAGACCCGAAAACCCGGTCCCGAAATTGTCGATTGCGGTCAGAAAGCCGTGTCTGCGGTAACCGGCCATGACGGCCCGCAAGTGCTGCGGATCGCGCAGATAATGCTTTTCGTTGAATTCGAAAATCAGTTTTGCGGGATCGAATTTGTAGTGGTCCGCGGCCATCAGGGTCGCGCGAATGCAGGTGTCCGGATCCATGACGACGTCGGGCATGCAATTCACGCTTAGCCGCGAGGTCAGGCCAAGGGCGGACGCCATCGCAATGGCCTTGACGCGACATCTGCGGTCAAAGCTGTAGCGTGTCTTGCAGTTAACGTGGCGCATGACGTCGGCAGCAGGGCCACCAGCTGCACTGCGGACCAGCGCCTCATGGGCGAAGATCTTACCGCTTGCCGTGTCGAAGATCGGCTGAAACGCCATGGTAAAGCCGCCGTCGTAGGCTTGCCGGGGCGCAAAACTGCAGCCGCTGTCAGGTACGATCCGAGGAGGGTAAGTCATGACGCTTCCTTTCGAGCCAACACTCAGATACTCGCCGACAAAACTTTCCGATCGGTAAAACACGCCACCAATTTGAGATAAAAAAAACCCCCGTCTGTTGCCAGCCGGGGGTTCAACCGTGTCAATCGACGTTGATCTGTCTTACAACAGACCTTCGCGCTGGGCCTTCTTGCGCGCCAGCTTGCGCTGACGGCGGATGGCTTCGGCTTTCTCGCGCGCCTTGCGGACGGAGGGCTTCTCGAAATGCTGCTTGAGCTTCATTTCGCGGAACACGCCTTCACGCTGAAGTTTCTTCTTCAGAGCACGCAACGCCTGATCGACGTTGTTATCACGAACACTAACCTGCATGTGGTTTTCACCACCTCTCTAAGTTGGATTTGCAATAATTCGCAGGAAGTGGGCACATAGCAGCGCCGCACTAGTTTGTCCAGTGACCTGAACGAAGGACCTATCATGCCGATGACAGCCCCCGATCCTGCCAAGCTGCAACTGCTGGAGGCCGCCCTGCCGAACGTCGCATTCGACGGCTGGTCGCCCGCCACCTTCAAGGCGGCCATCGATGCGACCCAGATGGACCCCGCACAGGCGCGCGCGCTGTGCCCGCGCGGTGCCGTCGATCTGGCCGCCCTGTTTCACACCGAAGGTGACCGCGCCATGGTTGACGCCATGAAACGGGAATCGCGTGGCAACAGGCGCTACAGCGAATGGGTGGCCCATGCGTTGCGCGTCCGTCTTGACGTGATCGAGGACAAGGAAGCGGTGCGGCGTGGCACGGCCCTGTTTGCCCTGCCACATCTGGCTGCCGACGGTGCAAAGCTGATCTGGGGGACGGCGGATGCGATCTGGACGGCGCTGGGCGACACCTCTGACGATGTGAACTGGTATACGAAACGCGCGACGCTGTCGGGTGTCTGGGCCTCGGTCGTGCTGTTCTGGCTGGGCGACCAGTCCGAGGGACATGCCGAGACCGACGCCTTCATCGACCGGCGGATTGCAGAGGTGATGCAGATCGAAAAGCTGAAGGCACAGGTCAACGAGAGCCGGTTGCTGAAACCGCTGACGGCGCCACTCGGGCGGTTGATGGGGATGGTCAAGGCGCCGCGGGCCGGCGGTGACCCGCGTGTGCCCGGCATGTGGCGCATGGGAGGTGACCGATGAAGGCTGTCGAGATCACGACGCCGGGTGGCCCGGACGTCCTCAAGCTGTGCGAACGCCCCATGCCCGAGGCGGGGCCGGACCAGGTCGTCATCAAGGTCGCTTACGCCGGGGTGAACCGACCCGACGCGCTGCAGCGGGCGGGGAATTATGCGCCGCCGAAGTCTGCATCCGACCTCCCGGGGCTGGAATGTGCCGGGACCGTGCATGCGGTGGGCGCCAATGTCGCGTCGCTGAAGGTGGGTGATGCCGTCTGCGCGCTTTTGCCCGGCGGCGGTTACGCGGAATACGTCGCGACCCCCGCGGCGCATTGTCTGCCGGTGCCGGAGGGCATGGACATGAAGCATGCCGCCTGCCTGCCGGAAACCTATTTCACGGTCTGGTCCAACGTGTTCATGCGCGGCGGTCTGCAGGCCGGAGAGCGTTTTCTGGTCCACGGCGGATCGAGCGGGATCGGCACGACGGCGATTCAGCTGGCGCATGTGCTGGGTGCGCGCGTGTTCACCACGGCGAGTTCCGCCGACAAGCTGGCAGCGTGCCGTGACCTGGGGGCGGAGATCGCCATCAACTACAAGGACGATGACTTCGTTGCGGTGGTGAAGGCCGAGGGTGGCGCGGACCTGATCCTCGACATGGTGGGTGGCAGCTATATCCAGCGCAACATCAACGCCCTGGCCGACGACGGCCGCCTTGTGCAGATCGCGTTCCTGCAGGGCATGAAGGCCGAGCTGAACATGGTCCAGATGATGACCCGACGTCTGACGCTGACCGGCAGCACCCTGCGGCCGCAGAGCGATCTGGCGAAGGCGCGGATCGCGGACCAGCTGCGCGACCACGTCTGGCCGCTGCTGGCGGCGGGGCGGGTCGGGCCGGTGATGGATCAGGAATTCGCGCTTGCCGATGCCAGTGGTGCCCACGCCCGGATGGAAGCGGGGAATCATATCGGCAAGATTGTCCTGAAGGTCTGACGGGGCGCGGGGACGGCGGACGGCGCGCGTGACGCGGCTGCGCCGCCCACGACGCCCCGCCCACCGTCCCCGGCGATGATCACTGTCGGGGCGGGAAGCTCTTGTAGACCGGCAGGCGCCAGTGCCAGAGGATGCTGCCGGCCCGCAGGGCACATGTCGCCGCGGCACAGCCCAGAAGCGCCAGGGGTAGAGCACCCGTGACAGCCAGAAGGACTACCGCCACCGTGCTGCCGCAAAGGGCGCAGGTGACGTAGAGCTCTCCCTGTTTGAGAACGAGGGGGACTTCGTTACAGACCACATCCCGCATCAGGCCACCGAAGCATCCGGTCGTGATGCCCATGATCACGACGATGGAGGAGGACATGTCCATCGCGACGGCGGCACCGACGCCGGAGGGGACGGCGACGCTGAGTGCCAGCGCGTCGAGCCAGACGATGCCGCGATACCGGCTTTCCAGCAGGTGTGCTGTGAAGAAGACGATGACGGCGGCGGTCGCCGCCACGCCGATATAGACCGGGTTGGCGACCCAGAAGACCGTGTCCCGGTTCAGGATCACGTCGCGCAGGGTGCCGCCGCCGACGGCCGTGATGGACGCGATGAAGATAAAGCCGATCAAATCCAGTTGGGCGCGGCTTGCCACCAACGCGCCGGTCAGGGCGAAGACGAAGACACTGGCGTAATCGAGGGCGGTGAGGAGGGGCATTGGCAAAAGCCTCCGGCTGGCGACGTGGAACGCAGGGTTACGGCTTGAACGGGGCCATTCCGGCGCGGGCAAGCTCGTCGGCCCGCTCGTTTTCCGCGTGGCCAGCATGTCCCTTGACCCATTTCCAGGTCACGTCATGGGATTGCGTCGCGGCGTCAAGGCGCTTCCACAGATCCTCGTTCTTGACGGGCTTGTTGGCAGCGGTCTTCCAGCCGCGCTTTTTCCAGCCGTGGATCCAGCTGGTGATCCCGTCCTTCACGTAGACGCTGTCCGTCACGATGGTGATCCGGCTGGGTTTCGTCAGACTTTCGAGCGCCGAGATCGCGGCGAGAAGTTCCATCTGGTTGTTCGTGGTCAGCTTGGCCCCGCCGTTCAGGTCCCGCTGCCGGACGATGGCATCACCCTCGCGGGCGATCATCACGCAGCCCCAGCCGCCGGGGCCGGGATTTCCCGAACAGGCACCATCGGTATAGGCGAAAAGGTCAGGCATGGGGGTCTTTCCGGGCTTGGATCACGATGAAGGGGTCATCGGTGCCGGCAAGGCCCTTGTCCACCCCCGTTCGCACGTCAACCGGGGTCAGGCCGCCATCGCAGAGCAGGCCGCGCAGCTCTGCCTCGGTGACGTAGGTATAGAGCCTGTCGATCGGGTCGCGCCGCGTGCCGGTGCCGGTTTTCATGGCGATATGAAACAGGCCCCCGGGACGCAGGGCGTCGGCGATTGCGCCGATGTGGCGCGGCAGATCGGTGCGCGGGGCGTGCAGCAGACTGAAGCTGGCCCAGACGCCATCGTAGATGGCAGTGCCCGCGACGTCATCGAAACCCGCGACGCGGGCCGGGACACCGCGCGCCCGGGCCAGCGCGACCATCGCCTGTGAGGCGTCGATCGCGTCGACATGCAGGCCCGCAGTCATCATATGGGCTGCAGCGCTGCCGGGACCGCATCCTAGATCCAACACCGCGCCACCCGGCGGCAGGGCGGCGATGAAGGCCAGAAGCGACGGGCGCGGTGTGTCAGTCTCCAGCGCGGCATAGGCGTTTGCACGCGCGTCGTAGACGGCGATCGTCCGGGGATCTGTCACGAAAAGGCCAGCGGGAGGAGCGACGCCACGACGATGGCACTCAACAGCAGGCGGAGCGACATCCACCAGGCGGGTGTCACGCCGCGCTGCCAGAAATGCAGGTCCAGCAGCAGCAATCCCAGGTAACCGATGACAAGGTTCATGGCGGCCGACGTCGGGCCGCCGCCGACCATGAAGAAAGCCCAGAGGGCCGGGATCACCGAGAGGGCATAGCCGCTCCACCCGTCGTCGCGGGTGGCAAACCCCCAAAGGACGCCGGCCATGAACGACAGGATCACCGTGCCGTAGGACAGTTGCACGAAGGGCGCGGTGAACCGACCTCCCAGCGTCAGCAGGGCCCAATTGCCCAGAGACGGGATCATCAGGGTCGCCAGTCCCCAGAGAAATGGCAGCAGGCCTGCAAGACCCAGAAGCAATGGCGCGCGGGGGATGGATTTGAACATGAACAGTCCTTGAAGAATACGCCATCAATCTGACAGATCGTTTGAAGCAGTGCCACCTTTGGCAGCGCGGTGGTCACGGTGAAGATCGCGGCGATGATCCGACAAGGGGCAGCAGCAGTGTCCCGTGGCTGATCCGTCCATCAAAGGAGGAGGCGCGAATGGATCAGAACATGCTGCGCATCAGAACAGCGCAGGCTGAATGTGAAACGCCCGGCGCCTGCGCCTTGCACCCTGCAGAACGGCTGTCCGATCCGCCTGTCACGCAGGCGCGCGCAGGATCCGGGGCACCTTGAATTCGACAGTCTCGACCGCGGTTTCGACGTAGTCCACGGTGACGTCGTAGCGCTCGCCGAAGGCTGCGATGACTTCGTCGATCAGGACTTCCGGCGCCGATGCGCCGGCCGTGATACCCACGGTGGTGATGCCGTCCAGACTGCGCCAGTCGATGTCTGTGGCGCGTTGGACAAGCTGGCTGTAGGCGCAGCCGGCCTTTTCACCGACTTCGACCAGCCGCTTCGAATTGCTGGAATTCGGCGCGCCGACCACCAGCATGGCGTCGCATTTCGGTGCCATCGCCTTGACGGCTTCCTGCCGGTTGGTCGTGGCGTAGCAGATGTCTTCCTTGTGGGGGCCGATGATCGCCGGGAACCGTGCCTTGAGGGCCGCGACGATATCGATCGTGTCATCGACCGAAAGGGTGGTCTGCGTCACGAAGGCAAGCCGGTCCGGATCGCGCGGTGCTATGCTGCCCACATCCGCCACGGTTTCGACCAGCAAAACCTCGCCATCCGGCAACTGGCCCATGGTGCCGATGGTTTCCGGGTGGCCATCGTGGCCGATCATCACCATCTGTAATCCGTTATCGGCGTGGCGCTGGGCCTCGATATGGACCTTGCTGACCAGTGGGCAGGTGGCGTCGACATAGATCATATCGCGGCTTGCGGCTTTGGCCGGCACGGCCTTCGGCACGCCATGGGCCGAAAAGATGACGGGCCGATCGTCAGGACAATCGTCAAGCGATTCGACAAAGACGGCACCCTTGTCGCGCAATCCATCGACGACGAACTTGTTGTGCACGATCTCGTGGCGCACGAAGACCGGAGCGCCCCATTTTTCCAATGCCATCTCGACGATCTTGATTGCACGGTCGACACCCGCGCAAAATCCGCGTGGCGCGGCAAGATAGAGGGTCAGTGGTGGCTTGGTCATCGGTCTCTCCGCCAGTGTCGTCCTCTAGGTAATGGGGCTGCGGGTGCGCGTAAAGGCGTGCAACGGCGTTGGCTGGACCGAAGGGTTGCCTCCGGCGCGAGTTTATCCGGTTAGGTGAAGGCAGGGCAGGGTCCAGGGCTGTCCTCTGGAACAGCCTGACAGCCGCATTTGCAGTACCATGTCGGCGGGGGACGTCGGGGCCAGATACCGACGCTGCCGGTTGCCGGGCGGTGCTACGACGATCAGTCGTCCTCGGTCGATTCGGTGCTGCGGTCGACCGTGTCACGCGGCGGGCGACCGACGACATCGCGCAATTCGTCCAGTTCGATGAAGTTGTCGCACTGGCGGCGCAGTTCGTCGGCAATCATCGGGGGCTGACTGCGGATGGTCGATACGACCGAGACGCGCACGCCCTTGCGCTGCAGGGCTTCCACAAGCGGACGGAAATCGCCGTCGCCAGAGAACAGGACGACATGATCGACGTGCGGCGCAAGTTCCATCGCATCGACGGCCAGTTCGATGTCCATGTTGCCCTTGACCTTTCGGCGGCCCATCGAGTCAGTGTATTCCTTCGCGGGTTTCGTCACCATCGAAAACCCGTTGTAATGAAGCCAGTCCACCAGCGGCCGAATCGGCGAATATTCGTCATTTTCCAGCAAAGCAGTATAGTAGAAAGCACGCACCATCTTGCCACGGCGCATGAATTCCTGGCGCAGCAGTTTGTAGTCGATGTCGAATCCGAGAGCTTTTGCCGCAGCGTAAAGATTTGCGCCATCGATAAAAAGCGCGAGGCGCTCGTCGCGATAAAACATTGTGTGTCCTTTTCCGGACTGACAGTCCGGTATTTTTCTTAATCTGGATTAGGGCAGATGCAAGCTGTCTTGCCCGCGACTTGATGGTTATATGCGTGTTGAAGTAGGTCCTTGCAACCCGAAGGGGTAAACATGAGCGGCGATATTGCGCTTGTTTCATTGGGGAGTAACGCATCCGGCGTCCATAATGCCCCGACGTCATCTGTACTTTTTGGCAGGCTACATCTTGTCAGTCTGTTTGGCGATGGGGCCAGATGCAGCAGGCTGTTCAAAACGCCTGCCTTTCCGCCGGGGATTGGCCCCGATTTCATCAATGCAGCGATGGCGGTGCGGACGACGCTTGATCCAGATGCCATCTTGGCCGAACTGCATGCGATCGAACACAAGGCAGCGCGGGAGCGGTCTGTCAGGTGGGGGCCGCGGACACTTGATCTGGATCTGCTGGGGGTCGGCGAATGTGTCTTGCCCGACAGGGCGACGCAGACGCTGTGGCGCGGACTGGCCCCAGAAGACCAGCGCCATCGCTGGCCGGAAGATCTGATCCTGCCGCACCCCCGCCTGCAGGACCGCGCCTTCGTGCTGGTGCCGCTGGCCGAAGTCGCGCCGGATTGGGTGCACCCGGTCACCGGTCTGACAGTGGTCCAGATGCGCGACGCGCTGCCGCCGGCAGACGTGGCCGGCATCGTACCCCTGGATGCCGGCGAGGATGGCGCGTAAAGAGGGCTTGACAGGACGGGGAAATCGACTTGTCAACGCCACCCCGGCGCGGTATGAGCAAGGCTTGCATCCACGCCTGGACAGAATTGGAGTGTGCCGATGGCCCGCGTTACCGTCGAAGACTGTGTCGACAAGGTCCCGAACCGGTTTGAACTTGTCATGCTGGCAGCTCACCGCGCCCGCGAGATCACAGCCGGGTCGCCCGTCACGGTCGCCCGCGACAACGACAAGAACCCCGTCGTGTCCCTGCGCGAAATCGCCGAGGAAACGCAGCAGGCGGACGATCTGCGCGAGCGCATGATCGAAGCGAACCAGACCCAGATCGAGGTTGACGAGCCCGAAGAGGACTCGATGGCGCTGCTGATGGGCGCCGAGGCCGACAAGCCGGTCGAAGACGACATGAGCGAAGAAAAGCTGCTGCGCGCGCTGATGGAAGCGCAAGGACAGCGGTAAAGGCCATTTCCCGGCCCACAACAAAGAAGTGCCGGACCAGCATGACGACTGCAGACGACCTGATCGCGCTGGTCCGCACCTACAACCCCCGCACGAACGAAGCGCTGCTGCGTGATGCCTTTGCCTTTGGCGAAGAGATGCACGAGGGCCAGTTCCGTCATTCGGGCGAACCTTATTTCACGCATCCGATCGCTGTCGCCCAGATTCTGGCCGACATGCAGATGGACGATGCCACCGTCATCACCGCCCTGTTGCACGACACGATCGAGGATACGCCGGCATCCTTCAAGATCGTCACCGACCGTTTCGGCCGCGAGATCGCCGAACTGGTGGACGGCGTCACCAAGCTCACGAACCTGCAACTGACCAGCCGAGAGACGAAAGAGGCGGAGAACTTCCGCAAGCTTTTCATGGCGACCAGCAAGGACCTGCGCGTCACGCTGGTCAAGCTTGCCGACCGCCTGCACAACATGCGCACCATCAAGTCGATGAAGCCCGAAAAGCAGGCGCAGAAGGCCCGCGAGACGATGGATATCTTTGCACCATTGGCCGGTCGCATGGGCATGCAGTGGATGCGCGAGGAACTCGAGGATCTCGCGTTTCGCGTCCTGAACCCCGAGGGGCGCAACAGCATCATCCGCCGTTTCATCACGCTGCAGCGCGAGGCGGGTGACGTGGTGCCGCGCATCACCGCCGACATGCGTGTGGAACTGGACAAGGCGGGCATCCAGGCCGAGGTCATGGGCCGCGCCAAGAAGCCCTATTCGATCTGGCGCAAGATGCAGGAAAAGGACATGGGGTTCAGCCGCCTGTCCGACATCTACGGCTTTCGCATCATCACCGCGACCGAAGGCGACTGCTACCGCGTCCTTGGTGCGATCCACCAGCGCTGGCGTGCGGTGCCGGGACGGTTCAAGGACTACATCTCTCAGCCCAAGACGAACGGTTACCGGTCGATCCACACCACAGTCTCTGGCCGCGACGGCAAGCGGGTCGAGGTCCAGATTCGCACGCGCGAGATGCACGAGGTCGCCGAAACAGGTGTGGCGGCGCATTGGTCCTATCGCAACGGCGAGCGTGTGGAAAACCGCTTTGCCGTCGATCCCGTGAAATGGATTTCCAAGCTGACCGAACGGCTGGACGAGGATCAGGATCACGACGAATTCCTCGAGGCCGTGAAGCTGGAAATGTTCACCGATCAGGTGTTCTGCTTCACCCCCAAGGGCGACGTCATCAAGCTGCCGCGCGGCGCCACGCCCATCGACTTTGCCTTTGCGATCCACACCCGGATCGGCATGGCCTGCGTCGGCGCCAAGGTTGATGGCATCCGTGTGCCCCTGTGGACGCGCCTGAAGAACGGGCAAAGCGTCGAGGTCATCACCGCCGAAGGCCAGAAGCCGCAGGTGACGTGGATGGACATCGCCACGACGGGCCGTGCCAAGACCGCGATCCGGCGGTCCCTGCGCGAGGCGGACCGCGAACGGTTCGTGCGGCTGGGACGCGAACTGGCGCGGGTCGCCTTCGAAAACGTCGGCAAGCGGCTCACTGAAAAGGCCCTGCGCACCGCAGCCAAGGCGCTGGCGCTGGACGGCGTCGACGACATGCTCGCAAGCCTCGGCAGCGCCGAGATCACCGCGCGGGACATCGTGCGTGCAATCTATCCTGATCTTGCAACACGGACCGGGGACGAAATCGACGCCAATCGCGCTGTCGTCGGTCTCGCCGCCGACCAGAGCCACCAGCGCGCGGCCTGCTGCCAGCCGGTCCCGGGCGAACGCATCGTCGGCATCACCTACCGGGGCCAAGGTGTCGTCGTGCATGCCATCGACTGCGCCGCCCTTGCGGATTTCGAAGATCAGCCCGAACGCTGGGTCGATCTGCGCTGGGAGGATGGCCAGCACCGCGCGATCAACACCGTGACGTTCGACATCTCGATCACCAACGATGCCGGCGTTCTGGGCCGGATTTGCACGTTGATCGGGGAACAGAAGGCCAATATCTCTGATCTGAAGTTCATCGACCGCAAGCCCGACTACTACCGCCTGCTGATCGACATCGACCTGAGCGACGTGGAACACCTGCACCGGGTCATGACGGCGGTCGAGGCGGACAGTCACGTGTCGGGGATCAGCCGGCACCGCGACCCCGGACAATCCGGGGCGCAACGCGCGGGCTGAGGCCCGGGGAAAGGACGACACCCGTGTTCAAGCGCAGGGACAGGCGGCCGGCGTGGAAGGTCGTGACCCGCGCCCTGTATCCGCAGGGGGGCTGGCGTCGTGCCTTTTCCTACGTCAAGCACCGCGTCCGCCGCCTGCCGGACACGCCCGAAAAGATCGGGCGCGGAATCTGGGCGGGCGTCTTCACGACATTCACTCCGTTCTATGGCCTGCACTTCATCGTCGCGGCGATCATCGCCAAGCTGATGCGTGGCAACTTCCTCGCTGCCCTGATGGCCACGTTCTTCGGCAACCCGCTGACCTATCTGCCGATCGCCGCCGTCTCGCTGGGGACCGGTCATTGGCTGCTGGGGCGCAAGCCGCGGGGGCCGATGTCGTCGCTGGGCCAAAAGTTTTCCGACGCGGGCGCCGATCTTTGGCATAATGTCGTGGCGATCTTCACCCCCGAAACGATGGATTGGCACGGGCTGTCGATCTTCTATTTTGACATCTTCTATCCCTACATGATCGGTGGGATCCTGCCGGGCGTCGTGACCGCAACGGCGGCGTATTATCTGTCGGTTCCGGTCCTGCAGGCCTATCAAAAGCGGCGTCGCAACGTCCTGAAGGCGAAACTGAGCCAATTGGCCCAACCCAAGCCGCGGGATGGCGACGGCCCGGCGGCGCGCTAACTATGCGCCAAAAGAATGGAGTGACGCGATGACCGACAAACTGCGACTGGGTGTGAACATCGACCACGTCGCCACCGTGCGCAACGCGCGTGGCGGCGACAATCCCGACCCCGTCCGGGCCGCCCTGATGGCGCAGGATGCCGGCGCCGACGGCATCACCGCCCACCTGCGCGAAGACCGCCGCCATATCCGCGACGCCGACATGGCGGGCCTGAAGGCGGCGCTGCGCGTGCCCCTGAACTTTGAGATGGCCGCGACCGCCGAGATGCAGCGCATCGCGCTGGCGACCCAGCCGCACGCGGTCTGCCTCGTGCCCGAAAAACGCGAAGAGCGCACGACGGAAGGCGGGCTGGAAGTGGCGCGTCAGGCGAACGTGCTGGGCGATTACATCGCGCCTTTGCGCGATGCCGGGTGCCGGGTGTCCCTGTTCATCTCCGCCGACCGCGATCAGGTCGAGGCGAGCGCGCGCATCGGCGCCCCCGTGATCGAACTGCACGCCGGCGCCTACGCCGATGCCTGGGCCGAAGGCCGCTGGGATGACCGCGACCGCGAACTGAAGCGCCTGACAGAGGCGGCAGCCTACGGCCATTCCCTCGGCCTTGAAATCCACGTGGGCCACGGCCTGACCTACGACAGCGTCGGACCCATTGCCGCCCTGCGCGAGGTGCGCGAGCTGAACATCGGGCATTTCATCATCGGCGAGGCGATCTTTCGCGGCTTGCCGGATGCCATCGCGGAAATGCGCCGTTGCATGGATGCCGCACGAACACAGGATGCCTGACATGCGGATGACCGACACGGAACGGGACGCCATGCGCAAGGTCGCGGACCATGCGCTGGACTTGCACGCCGACGGGCGCGACATCGTCTTTACCGCGGCCATCGTGAAGGATGGCCGGATCATCGTGCAGGCCCGCAACGAAGTCGGCGACACCAATGACGTGTCCCGCCATGCAGAGGTCGTGGCGATGGCGCAGGCCGCCGACATCCTTGGCACCCGCGACCTGTCGGGCTGCACGTTGCTCGCCTCCTGCCAGCCTTGCGAGATGTGCCTGAGCGCGATGCGCTGGGCCCAGATCGACCGGGTCGTCTTCGGGGCGCAGCAGGACAATGCGGACGCGGCCTTCTTTCGCTTTCCGCAGATGCGAATCGCTGATTTCCAGCGCGCCTGCGACGGTGCCTTCTGGTTTCTGGGCGGCATCGAAGAGGATCGCATCGGCCATATCTATGCACCGGGGGCGGCGGAATGATCGACCATATCGTCTTGCTGCACCTCAAACCCGATCACGACGCGATCGCACTGGCCGCGGTCATGGACGGCCTCGCGGCACTGGTGGGCGACATCAAGGGCTTTACCGCCTTCCGCCACGGGCCGAACCGGGACTACGAAGGCCGCTCGCCGGCCTTTGCGCATGGCTTCACTGCGCAATTTCACGACAGTCTGGCGCTGGCGGTCTATGCAGACGATCCGCGCCACAAGGCGCTGGGCGCGCGGCTGATGGCGCTGTGCGAGGATATTCTGGTCGCCGACGTGGAGTCCGCATGATCCTTGGCATCGGCACGGATCTGGCCAACATCGACCGCATCGCCCGCACGCTGGACCGGTTCGGCGACCGGTTCCGCAATCGTGTGTTCACCGAAGTCGAACAGCGCAAGGCCGAGCGGCGGGCGGATACCCCCGGCACCTATGCCAAGCGCTGGGCCGCGAAGGAAGCATGTTCCAAGGCGCTGGGCACCGGCCTGCGGATGGGCATTGCCTGGAAGGACATGGCGGTCAGCAACCTGCATACCGGCCAGCCCGTGATGGAGGTGACCGGCTGGGCCAAGGCCCGTCTGGACGAGATGACACCGCCCGGGCACGCCGCGGTCATCCATGTGACGCTGACCGACGATCACCCCTGGGCGCAGGCGTTCGTGCTGATCGAGGCGCGTCCGCTGTAGGGCCCCCGATTTTTCTACGAAAAATCATCGCATCGCAGGCCGAAGCGCTCTGCCTTGACAGGGGGCACGGGTGGGATCATGTAGCCGGGCAATGCGTTGAACGGGAAATGTGTGATGGCCGAAAAGACTGGCGTGATGGGCAGCGTGATCGAGACGGTCAAGACCGTCGTCTATGCGCTGCTGATCGCAGGCGCGTTCCGCACGATCCTGTTCCAGCCCTTCTGGATCCCGTCAGGCTCGATGAAGGACACGCTGCTGATCGGCGATTTCCTTTTCGTGAACAAGATGGCCTACGGCTATTCCTACGCCTCCTGCCCGTCGATCCTGATCCCCGCGCTAAACGTCGATATCGGCGCCGACGATTTCTGCGGCATGTTCAAGGGCAAGACCGACCGCCTGTTCGGGTCGGATCCGGAGCGTGGCGACGTCGTCGTCTTCCGCCACCCGGTCACGGGCCGCGATTTCATCAAGCGGCTGATCGGCCTGCCGGGCGACCAGATCCAGATGAAGAACGGGCTGCTCTACCTCAACGGGACACCCGTCGTCGTCGCCGACGACGGTGTCTTCACCGAGACCTATGCCCCGCAGGGACCAGAGCAGTCGATGCCCGCCTGCGCCAATGCGCCGGTTGGTCCGGGTGCCGCCTGCATCAAGGAACGCTACAGCGAAACACTGCCCGAAGGCGTGACCCACGACATCCTGAACATCGGCAACCGCGGTCTGGACAACACCGGCGTCTACACGGTGCCCGCTGACAACTTCTTCTTCATGGGTGACAACCGCGACAATTCCACCGACAGCCGTGTGCCGCAGTCGCTGGGCGGCGTGGGCTTCGTGCCGCGCGAGGATATCGTGGGCCGGGCCGACCGCGTGATCTTTTCGTCCGCGGGGCGGTCGATGCTGGCATTCTGGACGTGGCGGTCCGACCGCTTCTTCAAGGGAATCGAGTGAAGCTCTCGGCCCAGCTCGCGGGCTTTGCCGCCCGGCTGGGGCATGAGTTCGCCGACCCCGCCCTCCTCGTGCGCGCGGTCACGCATTCCAGCATGTCGAGCGTGCATCGCGACGACAACCAGCGGCTGGAATTTCTGGGCGACCGGGTCCTTGGTCTGGTGATCGCAGAGGCACTGTTGCAGGCCGATCCCGGTGCACCCGAAGGGCTGCTCGCCCCCCGCTACAACGCGCTGGTACGGCGCGAGACCTGTGCCGACGTCGCCCGCCAGATCGGCATCGGCGAGGTGCTGAAACTGGGCCGGTCCGAAATGCAGTCCGGCGGTCGTCGCAAGGAAGCGCTGCTGGCGGATGCCATGGAAGCCGTGATTGCCGCGGTCTACAACGACGCGGGTTTCGATGCGGCCCGGCGCGTGATATTGAAACACTGGCAACCGCTGGTCGGTACCGTGGCCGCCGATGCCCGCGACGCCAAGACGGCGCTGCAGGAATGGGCGCAGGCGCGGGGCGCGCCACCGCCTGTCTATACCGAGGTCGCGCGGACCGGGCCGGATCACCAGCCCGTCTTTACCATTCGCGTGACGTTGGAAACGGGCGAGCACGCCGAGGCGACCGCCGGGGCCAAGCGGCAGGCGGAACAAGCGGCCGCACAGGCGCTGCTGGAAAGGGTCGGACCATGACGGAAAACACACGCGCGGGTTTCATCGCCCTGATCGGAGAGCCGAACGCCGGCAAATCCACGCTGCTGAACCGCATGGTCGGCGCCAAGGTCAGCATCGTGACGCACAAGGTCCAGACGACCCGTGCGCGGATCAGGGGTGTGGCGCAGGACGGACAAAGCCAGCTGGTCTTCGTCGATACGCCGGGCCTGTTTGCCCCCAAGCGGCGTCTTGACCGCGCCATGGTCGCCGCCGCATGGGGCGGGGCGGGCGACGCCGACGTCGTCGTGCTGCTGATCGAGGCGAACCGCGGCATCACCGCAGGGGTCAAGGGCATCCTTGATGTTCTGGCCTCTCGCGTCGGCAAGGCTAAGGTCGCCTTGGCGATCAACAAGATCGACCGGGTGAAGTCAGAGGCGCTGCTGCAACTGTCGCAGCAGATGAACGAGGCCTATGCGTTTGAAGAAACCTTCATGATCTCGGCCGAGCGCGGTCATGGCTGCGAGACGCTGAAGCATTGGCTGGCGGGTGCGGTGCCCGCTGGTCCGTGGCTTTATCCCGATGACGAAATCTCTGACTCGCCGCTGCGCAACATCGCGGCAGAGATGACGCGCGAAAAGCTGACCCTGCGCCTTCATCAGGAACTGCCCTACCAGCTGACGGTCGAGACCGAAAACTGGGAAGAGCGGCCAGACGGGTCCGCGAAGATCGACCAGCTGATCTATGTGATCCGCGACGGCCACAAGGGGATCGTCCTTGGCAACAAGGGCGAGACGATCAAGGCCGTGGGACAGGCGGCGCGCGTCGAGATGGAGGAACTGCTGGGCCGCAAGGTGCATCTGTTCCTGCAGGTCAAGGTCCGCGCCAACTGGCTGGAGGACAAGGAGCGCTACGACGAGATGGGGCTCGACTTCAAGGATGGCGATGCCTGAGCCGCGCCTGACGGCGGAGATCTGGGTCAGTGCCTACCTTGCGCGACTGCGCGTGATGGATATCCCGGCCTTCGTCGTGGCGCGGGGCGACGGAACGGCGGGGGCGGTGCTGGTCAAGCTGAACACGTTGGACGGACGGGCGACGGCCTTTACGCGGTCCTTCGACATACTCAGCGGTGAGCGGGTCTGGGTGACGCTGTCAGAGGGCGCCGAGCGCGAGGTCGATGCCTCGATCGCGCGGCAGCGCGGTTTTGACAGCGACCTGTGGGTGATCGAGGTCGAGGACCGGCAGGGCCGGCACCTGCTGGATCAGCCAGGACTGACCTGAATTGGCCGCCTGCGGCGCCCAAGCCTCCGGCGGGGATATTTGAAAAACAGAGAGAGGCGGGCGGTTTGCGCAGCCGCTGCACAGGATGGCTTTGGCCGGCGCGCGCTGGGAGGATCGGGGCATGATCAGCTGGCAGGATGAAGGTGCGGTCTTGCGGGTACGCCCGCATGGCGAGACCTCGGCGATCATCGAGGTCTTCACGCCTGGGCACGGGCGCCATGCGGGCGTCGTGCGGGGCGGTGTCAGCCGCAGGATCGCGCCGATGCTGCAGCCGGGCGCGCAGGTAGCGCTGACGTGGAAGGCGCGGCTGGACGAGCATCTGGGTGCCTTTACCGTCGAGCCGTTGCGCAGCCGGTCCGCGCAGGCGATGGGCGACCGGCTGGCGCTGGCGGGCCTGAACGCGGTCTGCGCCTTGCTGGCCGTCGTCTTGCCGGAACGCGAAGCCCATCTGCCGCTTTACGACCGGACCGTGCAACTGCTGGACTTGCTGGGGCAGGGCGACGTCTGGCCGCTGGCCTACCTGCAATGGGAACAGGCGCTGCTTGAGGCCATGGGGTTTGGTCTGGACCTGAGTGCCTGCGCCGTGCGTGGAGTGAACGAGGATCTGGCTTTCGTCTCTCCCCGGTCCGGTCGGGCGGTCAGCCGTCAGGCGGCCGGCGATTGGGCTGACCGGTTGTTGCCGCTGCCGCCTGTGCTGGCAGGGAAGGGCGACGCAAGTGCTGCCGAGATCGTGCTGGCCCTTGGGACCACCGGGTATTTCATCGAACGCCGCTTGCTGCGCTCGCTGGGTGGGGCAGAGATGCCCGGCGCCCGCGCCCGCCTGCTGGAGGCGATCGGGCGCGCCGGCTAGGCGTTCAGCGCGCACACCGTCGCGGCAACCGCCCCTGCCGGGGGCGTGAAGGCGATACCAAGCAGATCGCGGGCCGGCGCGTTGTCGATGTGCAGCGTCTTGTCGATCAGCGGCACCAGGCTGCGCACCTGCGGCGAGACGAGGCCGATGGCGCGGGCCACCAGCCGTGGCACCGCGACGCGGGGCAGGCGGGCCTGTGGTGCCGCGTCCCGCAGCATCGCGACCAGATCGCGCGCCATGACGTAGTCCGACACCAGCAGGATGCGCTTACCGATGCTGTGGGGCGCTTTGAGGGCCGCGACGTGGGCCTGCGCCACGTCGGTCACATCGACAAGGGCCAAACCGACATTCGGCATCAGGGGCAACTTGCCCGAGATCATCTGTGCGATGACACCCAAAGATGTGCCGTAATGACGGTCGAGGGGCGTGCCGATGACGAGGCTGGGATTGATCGCAGTCAGCTGCATCGATGGGTGCTGTTCGGCAAAATCCCAGGCGGCGCGTTCGGCCAGCGTCTTGGATCTGGCATAGGCCGTCATGCTGACGTGGTTCAGGTCCGACCACATCTCTGCCGTTACCGTCGTGCCGTCTGGCAGATCGCGCTGCATGATGGCGGCGGTCGATGACGTCATCACGACGCGCCTGACGCCGGCAGCCTCGGCGGCCCGCAGCGCGCGCAGCACACCGTCGACGGCGGGGCGGATCAGGTCGGCCTCGTGCGCGGGTGTCTTGGCGGGAAAGGGCGAGGCGGTGTGGATGACGGCAGCGACCCCCTCCATCGCCGCGTCCCAACCGTCATCCGCCATCAGGTCCAATGTGACGAAGGACAGCCGTGTCAGGCTGGCGCGGTCTGTCAGGCGGGGTGCGATGGCGTCCCTGACCTCTTGCGCGCGGTCAGGACTGCGCAGCGACCCCCGCACGGCGTATCCGGCGTTCAACAGATCGGCCGCAATGGCCTTTGCGATGAAGCCGGTGATGCCGGTCAGTAAAATCGTCTGGGACACGGCAGGGATCCGATCAGGCAAATCATCAGGGGTGGAACGATCAATGGGTCTGACGTGTTCCTGTCACATCAGCAGGGGAACGTCATGTCGGATATCTTGGAAATCATCGTGCGGACCATCGTGGCCGTTGCGCTGGTCGTGACGCTGACACGGATCTTCGGCCTGCGGTCGTTTTCCAAGATGTCGGGGTTCGATTTCGCCGTGACGGTGGCGATCGGGTCCGTTTTGGCGGCGACGGCGATGTCGCCGGGGACGCCCTTCTGGCATGGCGGGTTGACGTTGGTCACCCTGTTTGTCGTGCAGACCGCCATTGCCCATGCCCGGTCGCGGATCAAGGGCGTCGTCGACGCAACAGACAACGACCCCTTGCTGATCATGCGCGACGGGGTGATCCTGCATGACAACCTGCGCGGCGCGGGCATGACCGAAGGCGACCTGATCGGCAAGCTGCGCGAGGCGAACGCGCTGGACTTCTCCAAGGTGCGGGCCGTCGTGTTCGAACCGACGGGCGATGTCAGTGTCCTGCATGGCGATACCTGCGATGATCGCCTGCTGAAGGGCGTCAGGGATGCGTAATCGACACCGCGTGTCGCATTCGGCATAGATGCAGGTGGTGCATCGTGTCACTCGCTGAGGCCTGACAAGGACTTTGCGTCATGATCGCGCCCCGCGCCCCCCTTTATCTGACCCACGCCCCCACGCCGAAAATCGCGGACTTTGCCCTTCTGGCGGCGCTGGAGGCCTGTATCCGCGCATCCCTGCTGTCGGTCATGCCACTGGTGATCTACCGCGCCTTCGGTGATGCGGCGATCGTCAGCCGCATCTATCTGTGCGTCGGCATCGGGTCGATGTGCGTCGGGCTGATGGTGCCCTTCGTGGCGCGCTGGGTGCCGCGCCGCTGGATGGTGACGCTGGCCTGTGCGTTCTACGCGACGGGGATCACGCTGGCCCTGACCGGCGGCCCGATGCTGAAGGCGCTGGTCCTGCTGTTCAACGCGATGGGTACGGTGACGTTCACCGTGTGCCTGAATGCCTACGTCCTCGACTACATCAGTCGGCTGGACCTGAGCCGGAACGAAACCATGCGTATGGTCTACAGCGCCATTCCATGGAGCGTCGGTCCCATTCTGGGCGTGACCCTGTTGAACTGGTGGGAACCTGCGCCGTTCATTCTGGCGGGCTGCTTTAACTTGGTGCTGGTGGCGGTGTTCTGGCGCCTGCGTCTGGGCAACGGGCGACAGATCACGCGGGCGCGGGCGCCCGCCCCCAACCCGCTGGCCTACCTTGGCCGGTTCGCGGCACAGCCCCGGCTGATCGCGGGCTGGTTCTTTGCCGTCATGCGGTCCTGCGGCTGGTGGGTCTATATCGTCTACCTGCCGATCTTCTGCATCGAGGCGGGCCTTGGCGACAAGGTCGGTGCCATCGCGCTAAGCCTGAGCAACGCGCTGCTGTTCACCACGCCATTGATGCTGCGTCAGGTGCGGAAATTCGGTGTGCGGGCTGCGGTGCGGACCGGATTTGCGGTCGCGTCCAGCCTGTTCATGCTGGGTTTCCTGATGTCCGGCGTCCCGGCCGTCACGGTCGCCTGCATCATGGGCGCATCGGTCGCGCTGGTCCTGCTGGACGTCTGTGGCGGCCTGCCGTTCCTGATGGCCGTCCGCCCGGCAGAGCGGACGGAGATGGTCGCCGTCTATGCCACTTTCCGCGACGCCTCTGGCATCGCCACGCCAGCGGCGGCCTCGCTGATCCTGCTTGCGGGTCCGGTATCGGTCGTTTTTGCGGCCTGTGGCATCGGGCTGGCGGCAGGGTTCCTTGTCGCGGGCCGGTTGCACCCGCGCCTTGGGCTGCCGCGTGCGGTCAATGCCGGTTAGGACAGCAGACGTCGCGCGATGACCTGCGCCTGAATTTCGGCGGCCCCTTCGAAGATGTTCAGGATTCGGGCGTCACACAGAATGCGGCTGATCTTGTATTCCAGCGCGAAACCGTTGCCGCCGTGGATCTGCAGCGCATTGTCGGCGCAGGCCCATGCGACGCGGGCGCCCAGCAGCTTGGCCATCCCGGCCTCCAGGTCGCAGCGGCGGTCGGCGTCCTTTTCGTGGGCGCTGAAGTAGGTCAGCTGACGGGCGACCATGATCTCGACCGCCATCATCGCCAACTTGCCGGATACGCGGGGGAAGGCGATCAGGGACTGGCCGAACTGCTTGCGGTCCTGCGCGTATTTCATGCCTTCGTCCAGCGCGGACTGGGCCACGCCGATCGCGCGGGCGGCGGTCTGGATGCGGGCGGACTCGAAGGTCTGCATCAACTGCTTGAATCCATTGCCGGTCTCGCCGCCCAGCAGGTTCTCGCCCTTCACCTTGAAGCCGTCGAACGCCAGTTCGTATTCCTTCATGCCGCGATAACCGAGGACCTCGATCTCTCCTCCGGTGATACCGGCGTCGGGAAAGGGGGCCTCATCGGTGCCGGGGGTCTTTTCGGCGAGGAACATCGACAATCCGCGATAGTCGGTCGTGTCGGGTTCGGTCCGGGCCAGCACGGTCATGACGTGCGTGCGGGAGGCGTGGGTGATCCAGGTCTTGTTGCCGGTGATCTGCCAGTCGTCACCGTCGCGGACCGCGCGTGTGCGCAGGGCGCCAAGGTCGGACCCGGTGTTGGGTTCGGTGAAGACGGCGGTCGGCAGGATTTCACCGGATGCGAGTTTCGGCAGCCACTGGGATTTCTGCTCGTCGGTGCCGCCGCACAGGATCAGTTCCGCCGCGATCTCGGACCGGGTGCCCAGCGATCCGACACCGATATAGCCGCGCGACAGTTCTTCGGACACGACGCACATCGCGGATTTCGACAGGCCGAACCCGCCAAGGTTTTCCGGGATCGTCAGGCCAAAAACGCCCATCTCGGCCATCTCGTCGATGATCGCCAGCGGGATCAGCTCGTCCTTCAGGTGCCAGTCGTGGGCAAAGGGTTCGACCTTTTCGCGGCTGAACCGGCGGAACTGGTCGCGGATCATCTCAAGCTCTTCATCAAGGCCGGAGGCGCCGACCGTCAGCTCTGCGCTGCGGTCCTGCATCAGCTGCGCAAGCTGCGTGCGCGCGGCCTGCGTATTGCCGCGCATCATCAGGGCTGCGGGCGCGGTTGCGTCAAGGGGGGCCAGATCGGCGCGGGTCAGCCCAAGGTCTGCGTATCGCACGACCTCTGTCTGGTTCATCTGGATGCCGCCCGCGATCTGCGACAGGTATTCGCCAAAGGCGATCTGCAGGATCAGGCGCTCGACCTCGGTGAACCGGTCGGCGGCGGTCAGGCGGTCGGCCCAGGCCTGCATCTGGTGCAGCGCCTGATGATAGGTCGCAAGCCACGCCAGCCCGTGGGCGGCGGTCTGGTGCATGTCGATCAACCGGGCCGAGACGCGGCCGCCCTCACTGACCATCGCGCCGACCGAGGCCTTGGCAGAGGCGAAAACCGCATCGACGGCAGGCAGGCTGGCGCGGGTCAGGGCGCACAGATCGGCCAGCACAGCGTTGTCGTTGATCGGGGTCTGTCCGTCGGCCATGGTCGAATCCTCGCTGGTTTGCAGATGCAGAGATAGCGACTTTGCAGTCGCAGCGCAATAATCATGCGCAGAACAATTCCTTAAATTACGAAAATGTCGCGGTCGATTTGCCGTGGCGGCGGCAATCATAATCCAGCAAAGTGCGCCCATCATGACAGACATCCTTGCCGTATTGCCGCTTCACCTCGTTGTTTTCGCCTGTCTCGTGACCTTGCTTGGCGGGTTCGTGAAAGGCGCCGTCGGCTTTGCGATGCCGCTGATCATGATCTCTGGCATGGGAATCCTGATCAATCCGCAACTGGTTGTCGCCGGCATCATCCTGCCGATCCTCGTCAGCAATGGCTGGCAGATCGCGCGATCCGGTCTGGGCCCGGCGCGGGCGGCGGTCGTCGAACACTGGCGCTATCTGCTGATCGTCTGCGTGATGATACTGATTTCGGCGCAATTCCTGACCGTGATCTCGGCGGATGCGATGTTCGTGATTCTGGGCGTGCCGGTCGTGGCCCTGTGCGTCGTGCAACTGCTGGGCTGGAAACCCGTCATCGGTCCGCGCTGGCGGCGCCCGTTCGAATGGGGGTCAGGTCTGGCCGCCGGCACGCTGGGTGGGCTGGCCGGCACATGGGGGCCGCCGACGGTGCTGTATCTGCTGGCGCTGGAAACGCCGCGCGACCGGCAGATGGCGGTGCAGGGCGTCATCTACGGTCTGGGGTCGGTGATGCTGTTCCTGGGACACCTGCAATCGGGCGTGCTGAACGGGCACACATGGCAGTTGTCGGCGCTGCTGGTGCTGCCAGCCATGCTGGGCATGCTGGCAGGCTTCCGCCTTGGCGACAGGTTCGATCAGGCATTGTTTCGCAAGGTCACGCTGATCGTTCTAATCGTCGCAGGCGTCAATCTGGTCCGACGGGGTCTGATCGGGTAAGCGACGGTCGTCCTGCCAACAAAGGTCAGCGCGTCGGCTGGCGCCTTATCGTCGCGACCGGATCCAGCGCTGCCAGGCCTTCCAACTCAGGAACCCCAAGGCGGCACCCCCTGCCATCAGGGCCAGATGCCGGGGTCTGATCCCCTCACCGGCGGATGCGGCCTGACTGGCATAATAACGCGGGTCCAGCAGGCGGGTGTTGGCCAGAAACCAGCCGACCGGCTCTTCCTGCAGGGGCATGATGCGCCGCAAACCGCGCCCCTGCGCCGCATTCAGCGTCTCGATCGTGGCGATCAGGCTGCCGGTCTGCTGCAATGTCTCGTCCAGAACCTGCCGCGTCGTATCGAGGTGCTCGCACAACAGCGTGCTGCGAAAGTCCGAGATCACGTCGGGCCTGTCCGCGATGGCGATATCGCATTCCGTGTCGAACCCCATGGAACGGTCGTCCAGATTGCTGGACCCGATATGCAACAGCGTGTCGTCCACGATCATGATCTTGGCGTGGACATAGATCGGCTGTGCGGCACTGTTGACCGGGTTCCAGATCCGGAACCGGTCCTGATGATCCACCTGTGTCAGCCTGTCGATCATGCGGCTCCGCAGGGTGTGCATCGCCTTGTCTTCCACAATGGACAGGGCCGCCTCCGGATTGATGACGATCACTTCGGGACCGCCGTCCTCTTTCAGGCGGCGTTCGATGGCATCACAGATGGTGTCCGCCGCGAAGTACTGAGATTCGATATAAATCGTGTCACGCGCCATTTCGATACTTGCAAGGTACAGCCGCTCGATCTCGTTGATCATCGGCGCGCCATCATAGGGGGGCTCGGTCCGCGCGATGGCGACGTCGATGTCCCGTGCCGCCACCTCCAGCGTGTCCGGCCAGATCTCGGCCTCCGACACATCGGGCCGCGACAGCGTATCGCCCGTCGCGCGCAACCAGCGCATGCGCGACAGCTCTGCCAAGGCGCTGGCGACGGGGCCGGTCAGCGCCGAGGTGACATCGTGCCAGGGTTCCGAGGGCGAGCCGTCCTTGCGCACCCGGCGGGGATCGTCGGGGCGATGTGCGGGCGTGTCCCACCGGTCTTCGGTGGCGTCGATGCAGCCGCAGAACGCAAAGGCATCGTCCGCGACGATGATCTTCTGATGATGGCACGCGCCAAAGGGATGATGCCCGTCCAGCGCGAAATGAATGCGGTCATCGCCGAAGACATGCAGCGCCAGCGTCGGCAGAAGCCGCCCCGGTGCGGCCAGCACGGCGCCGTTCCATTTCAGGATATAGATGTTCAGATCGGGCGCCTGCTTCACGACGGCTTCCAGAAAGGCGCCAAGCTGGTTGGGCATCCCGTCGGGCGCGCAGCCGTCATCGTCGCTCTCGCCGGGATACATCTCGATCTCGAAATCGAAATCCCAGCCGATCAGCAGCAGTTCGCGTCTGGCGGACAGCATGACCTTGCGCAGCATCTTGAAATAGTCGGCCGCATCGAAAATGAAGGCCAGACGGCTGGCGCGTTCGATCCGCCAGCACGTGTCGTCCGGTCTAAAAATCGACCCGGCGGTCGCCAGCCCTGCCTGTTGTTCGCCCACGTCGATTGTCTTTCGCTGATGTCTGTCGCGCAAGCCAACGGTCCCGCGGCGCCCCCTGTTCCACAGCATCGGTCAAGCGAGCAATCTTGGCAAGTTTGACAGGACCCCCGGCGGACCGGACATCATCCGTTCAGCCCGACCTGCGCAGGTCTGTCCTGTTACGGCATGGGGCGACGGACACATCGGTTGCCGGTCCGGACAACCGATGTGTCAGCTCTCGTTTCATCCTCTCACCTTCATTGCGCCGACAGGGTCAGGCGCCGTGTCGTGGCAACACGCCGGACGTCAGCGGACAGAGCCCCCCCCTCTTTCAGCGTTCTCTGAAGGCGTGTGCGAATCTGTCGGTGATGGGTTTGATGAGGTATGATGCGACGGTGCGGTCTTGTGTTGTGACGAAGACTTCGACGGGCATGCCGGGGATGAGGTGGCTGTCGTGGAGTTTTGCGATCTCTCCGGGGGCGATGTCGACGGTGGCCTGGTAGTAGGACTGGCCGGTCGCGCGGTCGATCGTGGTGGCAGGAGAGATGTGGACGATGGCGCCGCGCAGTTCGGGGGTGACGCGCTGGTTGAAGGCGGGAAAGCGCAGGCGGGCGACCCGGGCTGTCCCGGGGACGAGGTTGCCCAGTCCCTCGGCGGGGGTGACGACGCCGCCTAGGGTGTGGATGTTCAGCTCGTTGACGACGCCGTCGATGGGGGCGCGGATCTCGGTGCGGCTCAGCCGGTCGCGGATCGCGATCTCGCGTTCGGTCAGTTCGGCCAGCCGGGTGACGACGGTGCTCAGCTCGCGCTGCGCCTCGGTGCGGGCGGTGTCGTCGATGGCGAGGATCTGCAGGCGGATCTCGCTGGTGCGGGCGGCGGCGCGGGCGATCGCGGCCTCGATCTCGCCCATCTCGCCGGCGAGGCGGACGCGCTCGCGCTCGACCCCGTAGAGCCGCGAGACCTCGATCAGCTTGCGTTCGGTCATGGACCGGGTGCGGTCGTATTCGGCCTCGACCAGCGTGGCATCGGCGGCCTTGGCGGTGCGCTGGCCCTGCAGGCCCGCGATTTCCTCGGTAATCTGCGAGATGCCCAGTTCCAGCTGCTGGCGCTGGCTGTCGCGGGTCTGGCGCTGACCGTCGAAAAGCTTCGTCTCGCCGGCGATCATCTCGGCGGCCTCGGGGTGGGCGGCGATCCAGTCGGGGTCCAGCGCCAGCCGGTCGCGGCCGTCGCGTTCCGCCGTCAGCCGGGCGCTGCGCACTTCCAGTTCGGTCGTCTGGCCCTGCACGATGGCCAGTTCCGACGTCGTCTGCGCGTCGTCGAGGCGGATCAGCAGCTGCCCCTTGGTCACCACGTCGCCTTCGCGCACGGCGATGGCCGAGACGATGCCGCCGTCGCGGTGCTGGATCGACTGGACGTTCGCCTCGACCACGACCACGCCCTGCGAGATGACGGCACCGCCGAGTTCGGCCGTGGCGATCCAGCCGCCGACGCCGCCGATCAGCGCCGTGGCCAGCACGAGGCCGGTCAGCATCCGGGGCCAGAGGCGCAGGGCGTCCTTGTCTGCCGAGAGGGCCATCGGGGCCGTGCCGGGATAGGTCATCGTCATCGTGTCTCTCCGTTGGTCAGATCAAAGGGCATCGTGCAGGATCAGGACGTGGTGGCCCGTCAGGGTGATGAAGGCGTCGAACATGTCATCCTCGTGGATGTCGATCCGGGTGGTGTCGCCATCGGTGCCGGTCTCGTAGCTGAAGCTGAGGTTGAGCGGCCGCAGCGTGTCGGGCGGTGCTGCGCCATCGAGGCGCAGGCCGCCGTGATCGTCGCGCCCGTCGTCCTCGAAGAAGCGCCAGATCCGCGTCTCGATCGCATCGCCGATGCCGAAGTCGGTGATCGTCGCGGTATTCTGCGCGATGCCATCGACCGTGTTGAAGCAATAGACGTCGTCGCCAGCACCGCCGGTCAGGGTCACGGACCCGTCGCCGATGATGAACCGGTCGCCGCCTGTGGTGCCGATGATGACCTCGAAGCTGTCAAAGCTGTCCGCGGGGCCGGTGACGCCTGCGACGCGCCCGGTGCTGAGGTCGGCCACGACGGGGCCCTCGATCTGCGACAGATCCAGCGTATCCTGACCCGCACCGCCGTCGAAGCTGTCCGCCGACATGTCCTGCGTGACGACCATCCGGTCGCGGCCCTCCGCCAGCGTGACGGTATCGCGGCCCGCGCCGTCCACGACGGTCTCGTCTGCCGCACTGCCGCGGATGACGTCGTCGCCGCGACCCGCGATCAGGACCTCGAACCCGGCAAAACTGTCGTGCCCGCTGTCGGTGCTGTCGGCCACACCTGTGGTCATGTCGATGGACAGGGGGGCGGTCACGGCGCTGAAGTCGAGCGTATCGACGGCGCCTGTGTCCGGTGCGACGCCCGGTTCGGGTGCGTCGCCCTGGAAGGTGTCGTCGGCGCGGTCCGCGCTGACGATGACGGTGTCCGACCCCGCACCGCCGGTCACGATATCGGACCCGGCCCCGTCGGACAGGACATCGTCGCCGGTGCCGCCGAACAGCGCGTCATCGCCGGCCCCGCCGGTGATCGCATCGGCGCCGTCTGCACCGTATATCACCTCGTCCGCCGCACTGCCGCGGATGACGTCGTCGCCACGGCCCGCGATCACGACCTCGAACCCGGCAAAACTGTCGTGCCCGCTGTCGGTGCTCTCGGCCACACCTGTGGTCATGTCGATGGACAGGGGGGCGGTCACGGCGCTGAAGTCGAGCGTATCGACGGCGCCTGTGTCCGGTGCGACGCCCGGTTCGGGTGCGTCGCCACGGAAGGTGTCGTCGGCGCGGTCTGCGCTGACGATGACGGTGTCCGACCCCGCACCGCCGGTCACGATATCGGACCCGGCCCCGTCGGACAGGACATCGTCACCGGTGCCGCCGTCCATCATGTCGGAGCCCGCGCCGCCGAACAGCGCGTCGTCGCCCGCGCCGCCGGTCAGGACGTCGGACCCGTCGCCACCGTAGATCATGTCGTGGCCCGCGCCGCCGTCGATCCGGTCGTGCCCGGCCTCGCCATAGATGATGTCGTCGCCCGCCCCGCCATAGATCAGATCGTCGCCGGCCCCGCCAAGGATGCGGTCGGCCCCGTCGCCGCCGTAGATGACATCGTCGCCGCCCTGTGCCGCGATCTGGTCATCGCCGCGGCCCCCGGCGATCACGTCCACGCCATCGGTCCCTGTCAGGACGTCGGCTGCATCCGTGCCGTCCTGGAACACGGGGCGGATGTTCAGGTGCGCCATCTGCGCGACCGCGGCCTGACCGTCGCTGACCTGATAGGCAAGTTGCACGACACCGGCATAGCCGGGGTCCGGCGTATAGAGGAACCCGCCCGCAACCGGGATGAGCGTGCCTGCGGAGGCGGTGATGTCCACGACCCGCAGGACGTCGCCGTCCGGATCGCTGACATGTTCCAGCAGGTGTGCGGTGCCGATCAGGATCGCGCCGGTGCCCAGAATGTCGTCAAGGGTCACGGACCGCAGCCGCACCGGCGCCCGGTTGGGCCGGGCCGGCGGGACCGCCGGCGGTGCCGGCGTGTCGGTCACGGGGTCCTGGGGGTCCGGGGTCTGGATGTGTGGTGTCTGGGCGTGTGGTGTCTGGGCGTGTGGCGTCTGCGGGGCAGGGGCCGGACGTGGCGCCTCATGCCCGCCGGGTCCTGCGACGTCAGCGCCGCGGTGCAGGCTGTTCGCGTGCGGCGCAGTGCCGCCGTGGAAGGTCTGGACCCCTGCGGCCTGCGGGACGGTCCCGCCGTGCAGCGCGCCCGGACCCGCCCGGTCCAGCGCCACCGTGTTGTGGAACAGTGACACGACATTGCGGCCGGTGCTGATCGACAGGGTCGCGATGAAGGCCGTGGCATCGGGGTCGACGAAGGGGGCCTGCGCCGGTGCCGCATCGGCCTCGGCCGCCACGGGTTCCGCGCCGACCTGCGGATCCTCTGGCGCCGCGGGGCGCGGCTGGTCCGGCCTTGCGTCGGTCTGGGGCCGGGCGGCTTCGGTGTGCCCGCTCACCATTGAGCGCAGGTAGAAGGCGACCGACAGGACCGCCATGGCGATCGCCTGCGGCAACCCGCCCTTCGGTGCGCCGTCGTCAAAGCCGTAGGGCTGCGACGGGTCTTTCTGATCCGCATCGGACCGTGTCTTCTTGACCTTGATCATGCCGTCACCCGGTGTGCCGGTTGCAGGACCATCGGCTGCGGCTCTGCCGCCGCGGGCCTGTCTGTGGCGGGCCTGTCTGCTGCGGGTCGGTCTGCTGCGGGTTGCGGGACGGGCTTGGGCCCGATGATGTCGTCCTTCGGGCCGAAGGCGGTCAGACGCCCGCCCTGCACGACGGCGACCATGTTGACCGCGGCCAGCGCCGTAGGGCGGTGCGCGATGACGACGACGATGCCGCCGCGCGCGCGCACCTTGGCCACCGCTTCGGTCAGGGCCGCCTCGCCCTCGGTGTCGAGGTTGGAGTTCGGCTCGTCCAGCACCACCAGGAACGGGTCGCCGTAAAGCGCGCGGGCCAGTGCGATCCGCTGCCGCTGACCGCCCGACAGGGCGATGCCGCCCGCCCCCAGACGCGTCTGGTAGCCGTCGGGCATCTTCACGATCATCTCGTGCACGCCCGCGGCCAGCGCTGCCGCGACGATCGCCGTCATGTCCAGATGTTCGGCAAAGCGCGCGATGTTCTCGGCAATCGTGGCGTCCATCAGGCTGACGTCCTGCGGCAGATAGCCTGTGTAGCGGCCCAGTTCGGCCTCGGGCCACTGGGGCAGGTCGGCGCCGTCAAGGCGGACCGCCCCGCGCAGCACCGGCATGATGCCGGTCATCGCCTTGACCAGCGTCGTCTTGCCGCTGCCCGACGGCCCGATGATCCCCAGCGCCTGACCGGCCACCAGTTCCATCGTGACATCCGCCAGCAGCACCCGGCCCGATCCGGGGGCGGCCACGGTGATCGCGTCCAGCCGCAGGGATCCGACCGGTGTGGGCAGAGACAGCGGGGCGGGGGCGCTGGCCAGGGCGATGGCCGTCTCCTTCAGGCGGGCAAAGGCGGCGCGGGCGCCCACGACCTGCTTCCAGTTGCCGATCGCCATGTCGATGGGCGCCAGCGCCCGCGACGAGGCGACGGACGAGGCGATGATCGCCCCCGCCGACAGATCGCCGGTGATGGTCAGATAGGCGCCCAGACCCAGCAGCGCGGACTGCAGGATCATCCGCAGCACCCGCGACAGCGCGCCGAAGGTGCCCGAGATGTCGTTGGCCTTGGTATGCAGGTCCAGATGGTCGCGGTTGGCCGCGGTGAACCGCTCCACCGCGCGGCCGGCAAAGCCCATCGCCTTGATGACATCGGCGTTGCGGGCGTTGGATTCCGCGATGGCATTGCGCGCGATCACGGCCGCCTGCGTGGCCCCGGTCAGGCGGCGGGTCAGCAGTTCGGTGACGACGGCGATCATCGCCAGCACGACCATGCCGCCCAGCGTCAGCGCGCCCAGAAGCGGGTGCAGCATGTAGACGAAGATCAGAAAGACCGGCATCCAGGGAATGTCGAAGATCGCGACCGGCCCCTGACTGCCGAGGAAGGCGCGCACCGTATCGACGTCGCGGCCCCGCTCCAGCGCCTCGGCGGTGCTGTAGCCAAAGCGCGGCATGTCGACGACGACGCGGTGGGCGAGGGGGGCGATCTGCCGGTCCAGCCGCGCCCCGACCCGCACCAGCAGCTGCGAGCGCAGGATGTCGAAGAGCCCCTGGAACAGGTAGAGCCCGATCGCCAGCGCCGACAGCGTCAGCAGTGTCGGAATGCTGCCGCTGCCCAGCGCGCGGTCATAGATCTGCAGCATGTAGATCGACCCGGTCAGGGCCAGGATGTTGATGATCCCCGACAGACCGAAGATATAGACCAGCACGGACTTCAGCCCGGCGGTGATCTTCTGCACCTGCTTCATCTTGATGTGGTCTTTGGTGTCCCCTGCGCGCATGACGCTTCCCCTCAGGTGATGTGACTGACGTGTAGGGCCCCGGGCGGCGTGACGCCGCCCGGGGCCTGCGGGATCACAGGCTGAAGTCGCCCGCGGTCAGGTGATGCGATCCGCGGATCGCGATGGTGAAGTCGGCCTCTGCGTCATCGTCCGCCGTGCCCTGCACCAAGGTGAAGGTCTGGCCGTCGCGCACCTCCTCCGAGATCAGGAGTTGCCCCGCACCGGTCAGCGCGCCGCTGGTGATGGTGAAGGCCTGATCCCCGGCCTGTCCGGCCATCGCGTCGATCTGCGACAGATCGATGGTGTCGCCGGGCTGGAAACTCGACAATGTGTCGCCGTCCGCCGCCGCCGCACTGGTAAAGCGGAAGATATCCATGCCCGCCCCGCCGTCGATCACGTTGACGGCCGTGCTTGCGGTGATGACATCGTCGCCGGACCCGGTCACGACATTCTCGATGTCGTAAAGGATATCGGTCCCGGTCCAGCCGCTGTAGGCACTGCCGCGGCTGTTGCCGTCGGTCCCCAGATCGACCGTGACGGCCAGCTTGATCGCCGCCATGTCCAGCGTGTCCGACCCGCTGTCACCCCCCAAACCGTCGCCATGATAGATGTCATCGCCGTCGCTATAAGTCGCCACGAAGGTATCGTCGCCGGCCCCGCCGAAGACCAGATCCGTTCCGGCCCCGCCGGTGACGTAATCCGCCCCGTCGCCGGCAAAGATCCGGTCACTCCCGCCGTCGCCAAAGACCATGTCCGCCCCAGCACCCGTGATGATGTTGTCATCGCCGCCGCCGCCAAACACATGATCCGCCCCGGTCTCGGTCACCAGAGTCTCGGAGGCGTCGGTGCCGGTGAGGATCATCGGATCGGCGTCGGGAGCGGCAGGGGGACTGCTGTCGTCGCCCGTGCCCTGGACGTTGCCCTGATCCCCACCCTGATCTGCCTCGTGGCCGGTCTCGGTGTCATCCTCGTACTCATCCTGGTCGTCATTTCCGGTCTCTGGCTGCACCGGGCCGTCGCCAGCCGGGCGCATGATGACGTCCTGTGGACGTACCGGCCCCATGACGCTGTCGTTGCCGCCCTGCGTGTCGAACACGATGCGATGCGCCGAGGTGAGCCCGCTGATGTCCACGGTGTCATGCGCCTCCGACCCGTTCACGTGGATCGTGTTGTAGGCCAGACTGGTGGCACCGAATTCACCCGCGACGACGATGGTGTCGCCGGTCGTGCCCGGGATGGTCGTGGTGCCCTGACCCAGACCGACATTTGCCGCCAGATTCGTCGTGTTGAGCACGATCTCCTCGATGTTGTCGAGTTCGGCGATGATCTGGCCGTCGCGGACGACGACGATCTCTGTCCCGGCATAGAGCGGGCTGAACCCAAGGCCAGCGGCGACCGTGGAGGTCAGGATTTGGTAGGTCTCGGCGGTGCCGTTGCCGTTGATCGTGAAGGTATCGGTGCCATCGCCGCCATCGAAGAAATCGTGGCCGTCGGTCGCGACGGCATTCGGGCTATTCGCGAACCAGACCATGGAGTCGTCGCCGGCCCCGGCGAAGATCAGGTCGTTGCCACGGTTGCCGTTCAGTACATCCGCAGCAGCCGTACCGACCAAGATGTCATCGACGTTGGCGCCCGTGATGATGTTCCCTGGCTGGAAGATGACGCTGACGCGGGCCGACTGGCCGTCTGTCACGTGGTAGCGGAAGGCGTTGGTGCCGCCCTCGATGTCAGTCACGCTGATCAGGCCATCCGTCGGTCCCGCGGTGGTGAGGCCGTTGGCGTTGTAGGTGTCGGTGACCACGATCGGATCGCCGTCGCGATCGGTGTCGTTGGCGGTCAGCGCCCAGGTCGGGACGTCGAAGCTGGCGTCTCCGGCAACGATGCGGTCGTTGTTCAGGACAGGTGGAAAGTTCACCCCAAGCAGCTCCTGCAGGGACAGGGGGCCATCGGCGAACCGGAAGGTCTCGACGCTGACGACCAGGTCGGTTCCGTCCGTCGCCGCCCGGGTCAGGGCGGGGTCGGTGCTGGCCGTGCCGTTGTCCGTCAGCCGGACGCCGACGATTCTGTCGTAATCGGCAACGCGGTCCACCACTTCGTTGCCATTGATATCGACGGCCACCACGCTGTAATCCTCGAAGTTGCCCGAGAACTGGACGCTGTCGTTGCTGGTATCCAGCATCTTCAGGGGATTGCTTGCCAGATCATTGCCCAGATCGCCGACCTCGTTGGCGGCGCTGCCAAGGATCAGGTTCTTGAACTGTGCCGACCGCAGCATCTCGGTGAAATGCAGGGCATAGAGGCCCGCGGTTGCGGTCCCGTTCAGCAAACCGCCGATCAGGCTGGCGTCTGCGGCGACCCGGTGGTTGGCGCCGATCAGACTATAGGCGGTGTTGTAGGCGTCGGCCACGAAGCTGCCGTCAACCATCTTGCCGTAGGCCCCGATCAGCGCATCCAGACGGATTGCGCCGCCGATGATGACGTCGTTGCCGCCACGCTCGGCCAGAATGGCCTCCTGTGCGCCGTTCAGGCGGGCTGCGACATCGGCCTCGAAGGCGTCGGCACCCCCGGCACCGATCAGCCAGTTGTCCGTCACATCGCCCATGATGGTGTCGCTGGCCTGCGTGCCGATGATGCCGTCGATCTCGATCATGGTCGGCAGGACCTGGTTCTGGTCGATCAGGATCAGCGGATTGTTCTGGGCGTTCAGGTTCACTTCCAGCTGGAAGGCGGTGGTATTGTCCGACAGGTCGATCAGGTCGAAGCCGGCGTCGACCTCGTTGGTGTTGGCGAAACCGCCGACCACCTCGTCCGGGCCAAAGACGGCGTTGCCGGTGTTGCCGCCGCCTGCGTTGGCGGATCCTGCGGGGATGCCGGGGCGCAGGATGTCGTCGCCTTCCTGACCGAACAGGATGTCCTTGTCGTTGCCGCCGATCAGCAGGTCGTCACCGGCGTTGCCGTAGATGTTGTCCTGCTCGTCGCCGCCGTCCACGATGTCCGACCCGTCGCCGCCAAAGATGAAGGGGTCGGTATCGGCACCGCCATAGATCGCGTCGTCGCCGCCGTTGCCATAGATCTTGTCGATGCCGACGCCGCCATAGATCTTGTCGTCGCCCGCGCCGCCGATCAGCTGGTCGAACCCGCCGACCGATGTGCCGGAGTCGCCGCCATAGATGATGTCGTCGCCTTCACCACCGTCGACCACGTCGGGCGCATCGTCACCGTACAGGATGTCGTTGCCTGCGCCGCCATAGATCCGGTCGCCGCCGCCGCCGCCATAGACGATGTCGTTGCCGCCATCGGCATAGCCCGTATCGTCACCAAAACCGAGGTAGATCAGGTCGGCGCTGTCGGTTCCGGCCAGCACCTCGTTGGAATTGATGCCGGACGTGGGCGTCCCGTCCGTGTTCAGCGCGTCGGGCGCAAGGTCCGGACGCTGGTCGAGGATGTAAGAGATGCCGTTGATGACAACCACCTGTCCGCTGCCGGCCATGGAGGCGCCGCCATTGGTGTAGATGCCGATCGAGGCGCCCGGATGGTCGTCATTGTAGGCCGCGATGATGTCGCCGTACTTGTGCTGATCCGCAGGATTGCCGGCCACGTCGTAGTAGGCGATGGCCGGGTCGAAGTGCCCACCGACACCGACCAGCGGCGTGTTCGCGTGATCGCCGTTCGGACCGTAAAGGTTCACGGTCGCCAGACCGTTCGCATCGACCGGGATCGGGCGGGTCGCGGTATAGGCGACACCCTGTGCGTCGTAGTAGGTCGCCGCCGGATCGAAGACACCGCCCGGCACATCCGCCGTCAGGCTGACCTGATCCAGCAGCACCTGATTGGATCCGGCGCCGGGGCTGGTATTGGTGATCTCGATTGTCAGGGTATAACCCGTATACATCGGAAGGACCGGACCGGTGCTCAGTGACGTCACGGCCCAATGGCCGTCCATAGGCACTGCCAGCGGGATGCTGGACAGTTCGATCGTCTCGGTGCCGTTCGAGGCGAACAGGCGCATGATGCCGCCGCCGAAGATCGTGTCGTTGCGGTCGCCGATATTCACGTTCAGCGTGTAGCTCGTGCCGCCCCGCACCACGACGCCGGTGTCTTGGGACACCGAACCGCCGTTCTGCAGGTAGGCCACGTTGTTGCCCTGATGGCCCGCCGGGTCAATCGTGCCGGCAGGATAGTAGACGCCACCGCCGCCGGTCAGGGTCCAGCCCGCGATCGGCTGGGCCGCGTTCTCGGTGGTGTAACCGCCAAGCGCCTGCACGTCGGCCTCGAAAGAGGCGTTGACCAGGCTCACCTCGATTGTCCGGTCACCGCCCGACATCCAGACCAGCGGGTCGGCCACCGCACCGGCGCCGTCCGCGTCATAGAGTCGTTCCGTCGCGACTTGCGCGTCGCTCAGCTCGTAGTAGTTGTCGGAATAGCCGAAGATGTTGCCGTTCAGGTGGGTCGTGCCAGTATTGCGCTCGACCATGTCCTTGAACTGTTCGTTGATGATTTCGTCACCGAACTGCGTCCCGGCCAGACGATAGAGGTAGTAGAACCGGTCCCCGTCCATCAGGCGCTGGATCTGATCGACGAAGACGACGTTGAACGTCTCGCCCAGCAGACCGCCCGAGATATGCGCCTCGGCCAAACCGCCGATCCACATGTCGATGGCGTTGAAATCCGTGTTGCCGCCATTGAGGAAGTTCAGGGCGGCGACGTCGCCCGTAGCGGCGTTGTCGAGGATCGCCTGCGCAGAGGGAATGTCTCCGTCAAAGCTGTAGGCCGCGATGAAGTTCACCAGCGACGAGCTGTGATAGAGGTTCTGCCCGAAGTCGTTCCAGCTGGTATAGACGGTCAGGTCCAGCAGCGCGCGGGTCTGGTTCAGGGTCGGCAGGCCGACGTCACGGCCCCGCGCGATGTTGATCGCGGCAAGGTCCATCGGAAGACCCAGCAGACCCTGCTGCAGGGCGGGGGTGACGAATTCGTCGATGTCGTTCATTACCTGACGGGTCATGCCCATCACCAGCGAGGCCGCGCCGACCTGTTCGTACAGCGCTGGGTTGAGGAACGCCTGTTCCAGCGCGTAGCTCATGATGCGGCCGGTCATGTCACCGCTCGGGTCGATCGTGTCGATGGTCTCGCGCAGGGTGGAATGGCCGAAGCGGAAGGCGCCCTGCGAATAGGCCATGTTGATCGTGGCGTCGATATCCGTGGAATAGGCCGAAAACTCGGGGATGTCGGGCGACACCGCACGGGCGTACTGGTCGACCGCCGTGTGCTGGTATTCCATCTCGACCACCAGCTTGACGCCCTGGAACATGCGTTCCTGATCCCAGGACACGTGGCCCGCCGCATCGGTGTAGCTGCCCGTCGCGTCGATGGTCGCGCCGTCGCGTCCCAGAACGATGCTGTGCCCCATGGGCAGGTCGCCCGTGACGGTGCCATCGGCCACGACGTAGTAGTTGTTGTCGTCGTCGCGCGCCAGAATGCCATCGGTGGCGACCCAGATGTTCGTCGGCGCCGCGTCACCGTCGTCGGCGGATTCGATAAGGGCGTTGGCGGCAGAGACGGTGCCGACCGCTACGTCCGTCTTTACGCCCACCTGCCAGTCGTTCAGGATCGAATGGTCGCCCGCTGTCCCGTTCAGCGCATCCTGCTGGAACAGCGCGATTTCCAGGTTCTGGGTCTGGTAGTCATGCTCCATGTGAAAGATGTGGTGGATCGAGGTCAGCGCCACGTTCTCGTTCACGCGGCCGTCGCCAGCAACGTAGTGGTCGCCAACCGCGGCCATCATGACCTCTCCGACCGCCGCTGCGGCATCGGCAGACATGGCCGGGAACATGGCGTTCCCCACGATGTCGAAGGTTCCAAAGTTGATCCACGGGTAGAGGGCAGAGATGCCGGTCAGGACAACTTCCGATGCCCCCATCATGCCGGCGGGAATGGTCAGGCTGATGACGCCGTTGGCGTCCATGCCGAAGGACCAGCCCGTTACTGACCCCACATTGTAGGAGTCGACCTCGGCCGACAGCACGTCGATGACCGCCTGCGCGTCGATGACCGCCTGCGCGTCGCCACCGAGCGCAGCCAGCAGATGCGCCCCGTCGACACGCGGATTCATGTCCAGCAACAGGCCATGGCCGCTGCCCCCCGGCTGAACACCGGCCATGCTCGGGTCGGTATCGGCCAGCTGTCCGGCCGCATCGCGCTGGCGCAGGTCCAGAACGTCGGCCCATGTCAGGTCCTCGCGACCGGTTGCATGGACATGGGCGCGCAGTTCGTTGAGGGTCGGCAGGGTGGATGTCGTCTCGGTGCCGAAGCCATCGACCCATTTCACCGTGTGATCGCCGTCCAGCAGACGTGCGCCGGGGATGTAATGGCCGGGGTCGTTCGGGTCTTCGACCCATTCGCGCAGGATCTGTGTGATCTGCTCGACGCTGCCATAGGTCTGGCTTTGGTCGATATAGGGCGAGGTGTGGTTCTGATAGAGCGGCACGCCGTTCGCATCGAGATGATCGACGTTGGCGCGCGAGATGGTGATGGACGTGGTGGGACGGCCATCCTGACCGATCACGCCATAAAGCGGATCGTCCGTCAGCAGCGGAATGGTGATCTTGGTGCCGGACGCCCCTTTGCCGATGAAATCCAGACCGTGGTCGAAGAACTGGCCGAAGACGGCAAAGAAACCGTTGGTCGGGGCCACGCCGGGGTTCTGGCTTTCAAGGAAGAATTCGCCATTGTTCGCATTCTGACGGTCCGGCACGCCAATCTCGCCCAGAATACCGTAGGGGTTCATGCTGATGTCGATCAGCGTGTCGCCGTTGGACAACGCCGAGACGTCGATGTTGTGCATTGTGATCAGGTCAAGCTGGTCAACCGCCTCTTGCAGGAAGGGCACATCGATGCTGAGGCCGATGTGGCCGACCTGACCCGCCGCAGATACGCCCAGCGCCTGCATCAGCAGGCCATAGGCATAAAGCCCCGCATCATAGGTGCCTACGATGTTGGGCTGGGTGTTCACGATCGCCGTGCCCTCGACCAGCTTGGTCACGTCGATGCTGTTAACGTCAATCAGGGCGCGGTAGGCGGCGTCGGTGGCATAGGCGGTCGGATCCCAGTGAACGATGTGGTCGTCGGTGTCCAGCAACAGGCGGACACCGCCGGTCATGATCGTTTGCGTGATCATGCGGGGCGTGTAGTCCGTGACGTTGTCCATGATGACGGTCGTGCCGTCGCCACTGATCGTGTAGTTCGGCGCCTCCGCCGACAGATAGTTGCCCGTCGTGTAGTGACCGTAGCCAAGATCGCTCGCCGCACCCACGTTCAGGAACGGCACATCCGTCGCGCCCCAGTATTCATTGCCCACATGCAGGTTGTTGGCCACGCCGGCCACATCGCGCACGCCTGCGGCGTCGGCCACGGAATAATAGGAATGACCATATTTCGCGATGGCCAGAGCGGGGTCGAGCGGCGTGACCAGCGGATCGAACAGGAGGGTCTCCGGCGCGCCGGCGGCACCGGCCGAGGTCGCATAGATCGCGGTGTCGCCACCCCAGTTCATGATCAGATTACCGGCCGCATCGAAAAGCGGCGTCAGGTTCACTTGATCCAGAAGGAACGTGATGTCGCCGATGTTCAGCACGAAGGGTTTCAGTTCGACAGTCATGGCAAGCCTCCCCAGGCAGGTCTTTTGATGGCGGCCGCTGCCGGAATTGGCAGGCCGTAATGAATTTTTGCGGTTACTGGGTAAGCGTCGTGCGAAGTTCGGGCGGGGATTAATCCTTCCTTAACTTTCGCCGCGTAAATCAAATCTGTAAAAAAACCGTACCCTGAGAGTTGCGCGACACGACCCGGCACAACAGACGAATTGGTTCAGTCGTTTTTCAGCAGTTCGACAGGGTCTTTCAGCCTTTCGTCAGTCCCCGCGGCGCCACCAAGGTTCAATAAAGTATTAACCTTTGGTTTAATCCCGATAGACTTGATCCCCGTTGCCCCTACAGTCGACGCATACGGCGCGGAGGTATGGTATGTCGCTGAAACAAAAGTTTCTTCTGACAGCACTTCTGTCGATCGTGATCATCGTCGTCGGTCTCGGCTCGCTCGTCTCCACCAGCGTTTCGGCCTACCTGCTTGATCATACCAAGGTCTCGACCGCCTTCTACATGACCACCTTTCTTGAACCGAACGTGCAAAGCATGGCCGGTGGTCAGCCATTGTCGCAGCAGGACCGCGCGGCGCTCGACACGGTCATGAACAATCCGACGCTCCGGAGGCACGTTCTGTCGATCAAGATCTGGGACCCGACGGGCACGATCGTTCACGCCACCAACGGCGAACTGGTCGGACAGAACTTTGGAACCGACGATCTCGTCGTGCCTTTGACCGGCCAGCCCGCCGCCTATTTCGACAACCTCTCTGACGAAGAGAATGTGTTCGAGCGGGAATTCCAGGGTCCGATCTTCGAGATCTACGTCCCGCTGCGCAGCAGGGCCGACGGATCCATCATCGCCGTCGGGGAATTCTACGAAGACGCGACGCGGATACGCACCGAACTGTTCGCCCTGTTGCGGGGCGACTGGGTGGTCTTGACGGTGTGCGGGCTGGCGATCTTTGCGGGCCTCTTTGCCGTCTTCCGCCAAGGCAGCCGCACCATCGAATCGCAGAAGGCCGCCATTTTGCGCATTCAGGAAGAGCGTGAAGCGCTGCAGGCGGATACAGCACAGCTGCGGGCCGGACTGGAAACGGCGCGGGGGCAATTGGAAGACATGGACAAGGAGGTCAGCCGGCGGATCGGCCAGGAACTGCATGACGGTCCGGTGCAGATGCTGGGTTACCTCAGCCTTGCCCTGGACAATCTGGCGGTGGTGGGACGCCGCGGCGATGCCAGATCAGACGATGTCGACGATATGCAGGCGACCACGGACCGCATCCAGGTCGAGCTGCGCAAGATTTCCAACAGGTTGCTGGCGTCCGGCTGCGGACAGCCGGCGGCATTGTCCGATGTCGTCGCCGCCTACGCGCAGCGCAGCAAGGCCGACGTCGTGACGGATGGTCTGCAATTGACGGACCTTCTGCGCCTGCCGGCGCAGCGCGGCGTGTCGCGGATCGTGGAAGAGGCGTTGAACAACGGCTTTCGTCACGCGGCCGCGCGCGGGCAATCCGTGACCGCGGGCCTGTCCGACGGCAGGCTGGTGATCGAAGTCGCGGATCACGGGCCCGGTCTGCCGCCGGACGATGTGTTGGCCGACAAGGTGGCGGCCAACCATCACGGTCTTTCGGGGATGCAGGATCAGGCGCGGCGGATCGGCGCGCGGCTGGAACTGGACACGCCGGCCGACGGCGGCTGCATCGTGCGGATCAGTGTGCCAGTCCTTTAGCGAAGTCGCCCGACTCCGATGTCCGTTTCTGGTATTCCCGGACGGCACCGACGCGGTTCTTCACCCCAAGCTTCTGCATCGCACTCGACATATAGAACTTGACGGTCTGCTCGCTCAGCTTCAGCTGGCTCGCAACCTCGCGGTTGGTCAGGCCGTTTTGAACCTCGCGGATCACCTGCTCTTCGCGGTAGGACAGGTCGGTGGTCTGATGGCTCTTGCGCGACTGAGCGTTCGCGGCCGTCACCAGACGCATCGCGAATTCGGGCGAGACATAGGTCCGGCGTTCAAGGATGCCGTGCAACGCCTGCAACAGGTCGTCACCCTTGATCCCTTTCAGGATGTATCCTTCAGCGCCAAGCGACAGGGCCGCCATGGCCTTCAATGGATCGTCGCAGGACGTCAGGATGACACAAAACGTCTTCGGGGCGCGCTCCTTGATCTTGCGCAGGGCATCGATCGTGTTGCCGGGCAACCCGAGATCAAGAAGAACGAGGTCCGGAAGGTGTGTCAGTACACTGCTGACGGCATCGTCAGCGGTCTCGCCTTCGAAGACGACAGAGTATTGCATTGATCGCGACAGAACGGCTGATAGACCTTCACGGAACAAGGCGTGATCGTCTACAATCCCCACGGTCGATATTTTGGAAGCGACTGCCATAGGCTACAGTTCTCCAATGTGCTTAATTTTTAATATCGAATCGGCAAGAAGGCGCTTAATGAATCTTATAATAGGCGATTAAATGCTGATTTTGATTGAGAAGTCAATTTTTTCTTAACCTTTAGGGAGATGTGTTTTCTGACCTGATCGGCGCATGGCCGCAGTTGCGCGGACGGACAGGGCAGACGACACAGCGACGCCTCTGCCCGTGGGACCCTTGCCGTCAGGACAGCAGGTCTTCGAATCCGCAAATCCGCGCAAGTTCGGGCACGGTGCCGGGTGCGACCACCTCGAAGGTGGTGCGAAACAGGATGTCGCCATCTTTCGATGCCTCCATCTGCCATTCCCCCTGCACCAGCTCGTAGGCGAAATCGAACTGATAGAAGGTCAACGACGGTTCCGTCCCGTCAATGCGGGTCTGAAACGTCTGGCTGGTGATTCCGTCCTTGCCCATGGGCGGGTGCGTCACGGTCATCGTGACATCCTGCAGGCCGAACAGGTCGGCGGTCATGCTCTTGGCACCGAACCCGATGCCAATGACTGCCGGAACGCCATTGGACTTCGAGACGAAAGGCGGCTCTTCCTCGATCAGGTGAGTCGTTCCCGCAAGGGTGCCGGGTGCCTCGGATTCGCCGACAGAGGGGGGCGGGCAGATCACGCCCGTTTCCAGCGATGCGATCGCCGGGCTGGTCATCGTGGCCCCCTGCGCCACAAGCGCTGCGGGACACGACATGAGGCAAAGAAAAAGGGTCAGGCGCATGGCCTGACCCTATCGTCGTTACGCTGGCGAGGGCAGTGGTAAAATGCCGCCCGGCCTTGGTCAGCCGATCGCCGCGGCTTTCACATCGTCGTCGATGTAGGGCACGTATTTCGCAAAGTTGTCAGAGAACATGTGCACCAGCTTGCGCGCCTGCGCGTCATACGCCTCTGGAGAGGACCACGTCAGGCGCGGGTTCAGCAGCGTGTCATCGACGCCCTCGACATGAACCGGCACGTCGAAACCGAAGTTCGGGTCCTTGCGGAAGGTCGATTCAGCGAGGCTGCCGTCCAGTGCGGCGGTCAACAAGGCGCGGGTCGCCTTGATCGGCATCCGCGACCCGGTGCCATAGGCGCCGCCGGTCCAGCCGGTGTTCACCAGCCAGCACGTCGCGCCGTGGGATGCGATCTTCTCCTGCAGCAGCTTGCCATAGACCTCTGGCCGGCGCGGCATGAAGGGCGCACCGAAACAGGTGGAAAAGGTCGGCTCCGGCTCGGTCACGCCACGCTCGGTGCCGGCCACCTTGGACGTGAAGCCGGACAGGAAGTGATACATCGCCTGCGCCGGGGTCAGACGGCTGATCGGCGGCAGCACACCGAAGGCGTCGCAGGTCAGCATGATGATGTTCTTCGGATGCCCGCCCAGCGACGTGTCAGACGCGTTCGAGATATAGTCGAGCGGATAGGCGCAGCGCATGTTCGCCGTCAGGCTGGCGTCGTCGAAATCGAGCTCCAGCGTCTCGGGGTCATGCACCATGTTCTCGATCACCGTATGCGGCATCGTGCAGGTGGCATAGATTTCGGGTTCCGCCTCGGCGCGCAGGTTGATCGTCTTGGCGTAGCAGCCGCCTTCAAAGTTGAAGATGCCGCGGTCGGACCAGCCGTGTTCGTCGTCACCGATCAGCGTGCGCGACGGATCGGCGGACAGCGTCGTCTTGCCGGTGCCCGACAGGCCGAAAAAGACCGCCGTATCGACCGGGTTGCCGGTGGCGTGGTTGGCGGAACAGTGCATCGGCATGATGCCCTGTGCCGGCAGCAGGTAGTTCAGAAGCGTGAACACGGATTTCTTGTTCTCGCCGGCGTATTCCGTGCCGCCGATCAGGATGATCTTCTTGGCAAAGTTCAGCGCGATGACCGTCTCGCTCCGGCAGCCGTGGCGGGCCGGGTCGGCCTTGAAGCTCGGGACGTTGACGATGGTGAAATCAGGCACGAATTCCGCAAGTTCCGATTCCGCGGGGCGCCGCAGCAAGTGGCGGATGAACAGACCGTGCCACGCCAGTTCGGTCACGACGCGCACATCCAGACGGTACTTTGGGTCGGCGCCGCCGAACAGATCCTGAACGTAGGCGGTGCGGCCCTTCATGTGGTCCAGCATGTCGGCGTGCAGGACATCGAAATCCGCAGGATCCAGCGGCGGGTTGTTCTCCCACCAGATCGTGTCCTCGACATCAGGCGTGCGGACGACGAACTTGTCCTTGGGCGACCGGCCCGTATGCTTGCCCGTGGTGACAAGGAACGTGCCGCCCTTGCCATTGATGCCCTCGCCGTTGCCGACGGCGGCGGTCTGCAGGTCGGGGGCGGACTGATTATAATAGACAGCGCCCAGTCCTGTGATGCCTTGATCCTCAAGTTTCATCGCGGGGTTGACCGTTCCATGGTCCATGGGTGCGCTCCTTGGGTTGCGGCCGTTCCTGGCCTGCGCCCGTCTTAGCACCATGTTTTTCCGACGTAACAGCCCAGATTTGCGACGTTAGCGCAACCAGCGACATGTTAGCGCAATCAAACCGGGCTGCCGCGCACGATTGTGACCCATTAGCCATTCCTTCGGAAATTGTGGCGCAAATTAGGCACGGATCACTGGCTGATTCGCTTTAGAGGGTTGATTCGCTATGGCAAACCAACGAAAGATTTTTGAAAAAGCAGCTAATAACAACAATTGAGCAGTAGGGGAAAACCCATGTCTAAGATCGCACTGGTTGACGACGACAGGAATATTCTGACGTCCGTGTCGATGACTCTCGAAGCCGAAGGGTTCGAGGTCGAAACCTACAACGACGGGCAATCCGCCCTCGATGCCTTTAACAAGCGCATGCCGGACATGGCCGTGCTTGACATCAAGATGCCCCGCATGGACGGCATGGACCTGCTGCAGCGGCTGCGGCAGAAGACGTCGATGCCGGTCATCTTCCTGACGTCCAAGGACGACGAAATCGACGAGGTTCTGGGCCTGCGGATGGGGGCGGACGATTACGTCAAGAAGCCGTTCAGCCAGCGCCTGCTGGTGGAACGCATCCGCGCACTGCTGCGGCGTCAGGACGTCATCGGCGGCGAGGTCGTGGAAGAGACCGAGGAAAACAAGGTCATGGTCCGCGGCGATCTGACGATGGACCCGCTGCGTCATGCGGTGAAATGGAAAGGGACCGACGTCTCTCTGACCGTGACGGAATTCCTGCTGCTGCAGGCCCTGGCCCAGCGCCCGGGATTCGTGAAATCGCGCGATCAGCTGATGGACGTCGCCTACGACGACCAGATCTATGTCGACGACCGCACGATCGACAGCCACATCAAGAGGCTGCGCAAGAAGATGCGTCAGGCCGATGATGAGTTTTCGGCGATCGAGACGCTTTATGGTATCGGCTACCGGTACAACGAAGCCTGACCATGACCGACGCTGCCCGCCACATCGACGTCCGTGACCTGAATTCCGTGCGGCGGGCCGCACGGAATGAACCCGAACTGGTTCTGGGTGACGACTGGATCGCCCCGCAATCGGCGTCGGAGCGTGAAATGATGCGACAACGCAAGACGCGGCGGCTGGTCAATCTGCGGTCGTCGCCGATCGCGCGCAAGATCATCACCTTCAATCTGCTGGCAATGATCCTGCTGGTCGCTGGAGTCCTCTACCTGAACCCGTCGCGCGACAATCTTGCCTATCAGCGGGCCAACGGTCTGGTAAACGAGGCCGAATTGATCGCCGACGTGCTGGAGGCGCGGATGCCGCTGACGGTGCCTGTCGATCTGGTCAGCGGTGACGGGATCGACGTGGCCAGAACACTGGCCAACATGGACCTGCGCGGCGGCATCGACGTCAGTATCTACAGCCCGTCGGGGCAGATCGTGGCGACGGCAACGGGAAAGGGCGGCCCTGTCGTCCCGGACAATTCGCGTCTGGATCAGGGGACGACCGTGATAACCGACGCATTGTCGCGGCTCTGGGCCGGATTGCGTGGCCTGATCTCTGCCGAGGTGCCGACGATCGACGCGCCGCGCGACCTGACACCCGACGCCGTGGCCAGTGTGATCGCGAACGGGGCGAACGTGCGTGCGATCCAGACCGCGCAAGGCACGAATTTTATCGTATCGACCCCGATCGAACAGGGCGGCCGCGCCGTCGGCGTGGTGTCGATTTCCAGCGCGGCAGGCGAACTCGATGCCCTGGTCAGCCGCGAACGCGAACAGGTGCTGCGCCTGTTTCTGGTCAGCATGGCCGTCAGCGTGATCCTGAGCCTTGTTCTGGCGTCGACCATTGCCAATCCCTTGGCCGATCTGGCTGCGGCTGCCGAAATGGGCCGTGACAAGAACGCCCGCAAGATGTCACCGACGCGCGTGCGCATTCCCGATCTGACCGGGCGTCCGGACGAAATCGGCAGGCTATCTGGCGCGCTGCGCGGAATGGTGCAGGCCCTTTACGAACGGATCGAAGGCAACGAACAATTTGCGGCCGACGTCGCGCACGAGATCAAGAACCCGCTGGCGTCCCTGCGTTCTGCTGTCGGTTCGTTGCGGATCGTGAAGAAGGAAGACCACCGCGAAAAGCTGCTGGAGGTCATCGAACACGACGTGCGGCGGCTGGACCGGCTGGTCAGCGACATCTCGAACGCCTCGCGGCTCGATTCGGAACTGGTCAAGGAAGAGGAAGAGACGTTCGACCTGCTCAAGATGCTGGGCAACCTCAACGAATTCCTTGCACGAGAAGCCGAAGTGAAGGGCGTGGAATATATCTCTGACCTGCCCGACCAACCCTTGATGGTTCAGGGATTGGAAGGGCGTCTGGCGCAGGTTTTCGTCAACCTCATCACCAACGCAATTTCGTTCTGCGACGAGGGCGACGCGATCCGGGTCTGGGCGCGCCGCCGTGAAAACCGCATCCTCGTGGTGGTCGAAGATACCGGGCCGGGCATTCCGGACGGCGCCTTGGTAAAGATCTTCAAACGGTTCTACTCAGAAAGACCGGAGGGTCAGTTCGGCAACAATTCCGGCTTGGGTCTGGCGATCAGCAAACAGATCATCGAGGCGCATGGCGGGGTGATCTGGGCCGAAAATATCAGACCGACCGAAGCCGACATCACATCGGAGCCGCTGGGCGCCCGGTTTGTCGTGGGTCTGCCGGTCTAAGCGGTGACCGCTCCGCAAAGCGTTCACGCCACGGCCGTCGCCGTCATGGGAAAAGCCGTCCTGATCCACGGGGCGTCGGGCAGAGGCAAATCCAATCTGGCCCTGCGCATGATGGCGTTCGGCGCTGATCTGGTGGCGGACGACCGGGTCGTCCTGACATTGCGCGGCGCGGATGTGCTCGCCAGTTGTCCGCCCGCCTTGCGTGGCCTGATCGAGGCGCGCGGTATGGGCCTGCTGCGCGCCACCCCGGCGCCGCCGACACGATTATCCTGCGTCGTCGACCTTGACCGCGAAAGCGAGGCACGGCTTCCGGTCCCGCAGACGGTCACGGTCTTGGGATGCGACTTTCCCTTGCTTCATCCCGCACCGGGTCTAGACTTCGCGGCGGCGCTGATGCTGTACATGCGTGGCGGACGGACCGAGTGATGACGCCTGAAATTCTAAGAGCCGAAACCGTTGGAATCCGCCTTCTGCTGGTCACCGGCCCGTCCGGGGCAGGACGGTCGACGGCGATCAACGCTCTGGAAGATCTCGGGTTCGAAGTCATCGACAACCTGCCGCTCTCACTTCTGCCGCGGCTTCTGGATGGGCCTGCAACGGGTCCGCTGGCGCTGGGTCTTGATGTCCGGAACCGTGACTTCAGCAGCAACGCCCTGATTGCCGCCATCGACTCCCTTGCCCAGCGGCTGGGCCACACGATGCAGGTCCTCTACCTCGAAGCCGATGACGACACCCTGATCCGCCGCTATTCAGAGACGCGGCGCCACCACCCGCTCGCGCCCGCCGGCCCGCCCCTTGCCGGTATCGCGGCCGAGAAGGACCTGCTGGCACCCGTCCGCGTGCGCGCCGATGTCCTGCTCGATACCTCCGACATGAGCCCGCACGATCTGCGGTCGGAAATGGACCGTATGTTTGCGCCCGGTCAGGGCAAGCTGCTGGGGATATCGGTTCAGTCGTTTTCCTACAAACGTGGCCTGCCACGCGGTCTGGACATGGTGTTCGACTGCCGTTTCCTGCGGAACCCGCATTGGGATCCGCATTTGCGCGCCCACGACGGGCGTCACCCCGATGTGGATGCCTATGTGGCGCAGGATCCCAGGTTCGTGCCGTTCCTGACGCAGATCAAGGCGCTGGTCGATCTGGTTCTGCCCGGCCACAAGGACGAGGGCCGCGCCCATCTGGCGATCGGGTTCGGATGTACCGGGGGCCAGCACCGGTCGGTGGTCATGGCCGAAAGACTGGCGGCGTCCCTTGCGCAGGACGGCTGGCCCGTGTCTAAACGACACCGAGAGATGGAACGCCGCGCCACAACGACGGGCGGTGCAGACCGGGGACAGAACGCTTGATCGGTATCGTCATCGTGGCGCATGGCAATCTGGCACGGGAATACCTGTCAGCTGTGGAACATGTTGTCGGCCATCAGGACGGCATCTGCGCCATCGCGATCGCACCCGACGACGACCGCAGCAGCAAGCAGGCCGAGATCTGCGATGCCGCCGATGCGGTCGATGTGGGCGACGGCGTCGTGATCGTGACCGACATGTTCGGCGGCTCGCCCAGCAACCTCAGCCTCCGGGCCTGCAGTCCCGCGAATCGGCGCATCCTGTATGGCGCCAACCTGCCGATGCTGATCAAGCTTGCGAAGTCGCGCAACAAGTCGGTGCCGGACGCCGTGAACGCCGCGATCGAGGCGGCGCATCGCTACATCAATTCGCACAGCGTGGGGCCACAATGACGATGGCGCAAAGCAGACTTCAGATCCAGAACATCAAGGGCCTTCACGCCCGCGCCTCGGCCAAGCTGGTCGAGGTGGTCGAGGCGCATGATGCCAATGCGACGGTCAGCAAGGACGGCATGAGCGCCGGCGGCGACAGCATCATGGGTCTGCTGATGCTGGCCGCCACCAAGGGATCCTGGATCGAGGTCGAGACCCGTGGTCCGGAGGCTGATGCTTTGCAGGCCGCCATCATGGCGCTGGTCGATGACAAATTCGGTGAAGGTGACTGATCCCGCAAGCACGACAGCGCGCGACAAGGAGTCGGACGCGCCGGTCGTCTACGACCGCAGTGCGCTCAGCTACGCGACCTCCTTCGACAGCCCGGCGCGCCAGGCGTTCATCCGGTCGGTCGAATGGTTGACCGGCAAGGCCACGATCATCCGCATGGTGCGCGCCTATGAACGCAGCGGCCCGGCACAGGGACAGGCGTTCTGGGGGGCGACGCTGGCGGCACAGGGCATCACGGTCACGACGCCTGCCACACAGATCGCGCGCATCCCCAGGACCGGCCCCGTCGTGCTGGTCGCGAACCATCCGCATGGCATGGTCGATGGCATGGTGCTGGCCGATGTGATCGGGCGCCGCCGCCTGGACTATCGCATCCTGACCCGTTCCTTGCTGACGTCTCTCGACCCAGAGGCGTCACGCTTCATGATTCCCGTCCCCTTTCCGCACCAGCCTGACGCGCAGGCCCGCATGATCGACATGCGGCGCGCGGCGATGGATCATCTGGGGCAGGGGGGGCTGGTCGCCCTGTTCCCCTCCGGCGTGGTGGCCACGGCGCCGGGGATGTTCGCGCGCGTCCAAGAGGCGGAATGGAACGTCTTTACCGCCAAGATGATCCGCATGTCCGGTGCGGCGGTCGTGCCGTGCTTCTTTCCCGGGGCCAATTCACGCGCCTATCAGATCGCCAACCGGATCTCGCCGCTGCTACGGCAAAGCCTGCTGCTGCACGAGGTCGTCCGCACCCGCAACACCGCCTTTGCGCCCGTCATCGGAGACGCAATTTCCCATGACGAGGTCAAGGCGCGCATGGGCGATCCGCGCGCCCTCATGGCATGGCTGCGGGCGCGCACGCTGGCGCTGGGTCAGCGGGTCGGCACCGGCGCGTCGCCGCGATAATCGTAGAAACCGCGCTGTGATTTGCGGCCCAGCCAGCCGGCTTCGACATATTTCGTCAAAAGCGGGCAGGGGCGGTATTTCGTATCCGCCAAACCGTCGTGCAACACGTTCATGATGGCAAGACAGGTATCCAGCCCGATGAAATCCGCAAGCTCGAGCGGTCCCATCGGATGGTTCGCACCAAGTTTCAGCGACGTATCAATGGATTGTACCGAACCCACCCCTTCGTAAAGGGTATAGATCGCCTCGTTGATCATCGGCATCAGGATCCGGTTCACGATGAAGGCGGGGAAATCCTCCGACGCGGTCGAAGTCTTGCCAAGGCGGGCCACGACGCCTTCACAGGCGGAAAACGTCTCGTGGTCCGTGGCGATCCCGCGGATCAGCTCGACCAATTGCATGATCGGGACGGGGTTCATGAAGTGGAACCCCATGAAACGCTCTGGCCGGTCGGTCCGCGACGCCAGCCGCGTGATCGAGATCGAAGAGGTGTTCGATGTCAGGATGGTATCGGGCTTCAGATGCGGAATCAGGTCCTCGAAGATGGCCTGTTTGATCGTCTCGCGCTCGGTCGCGGCCTCGATGATCAGGTCGGTCTTGCCCAGGTCCGTCAGGGTCGGTGTCGTGACGATCCGCTTCATCGCCGCGGATTTCGTGGCATCGTCGATCATGTCGCGGCTGACCTGACGCGTCAGGTTGCGGTCGATCAGGGCAACCGCACGGTCCAGCGCATCCTGGCTGACGTCCGTCAGCAGCACATCATAGCCCGCAACCGCAAAGACATGGGCGATGCCGTTGCCCATCTGCCCGGCGCCGACGATGCCTACTCTTTCGATTGTCATGAGACCTGTTCCTTGCATGATTGGCCGCAGCATAGGCTGCGGCCTGCGGCGCGTTCAAGCGCCGGTCTTCGATAAAATCAGGCTTAAATGCCTAGCTTAGCGAAATCGAAATGCGAATAGGCGAATCTGTGTGTCGATGATGCTGTGACACGTGGTGAGGCCGATGAAACACGATGAAATTGATGGCGCCGGCCTGCACTATGCACCGTGCCGGTATGGGCTGTCGCGGATCTTTTTCCGCGGGCCAAAACGACGGCTGGACAGCCCCTACATTACCTTTGTGGGCGGGACCGAAACCTTCGGCAAGTTCATCGACCGGCCCCTGCCTGCCCTTGTCGAGAGAGAGATCGGGCAGGCTTGCGTCAATCTGGGCTGCGTCAACGGTGGCGTCGATGCTTTCGTGAACGATCCAACGATCATGGCGACCTGCCGCGATGCGGATATGACGGTCGTGCAGATCATGGGCGCGAACTACCTGTCGAACCGATTCTATTCGGTGCATCCGCGCCGCAACGACCGGTTCCTGCGGGCCTCGACGGTGATGCAGGCGGTCTATACGGACGTCGATTTTTCCGACTTCACCTTCACCCGTCACATGCTGACGGTGCTCTATGCCAAATCGCCGGAACGTTTCGACATCGTGGTGTCGGAATTACGCGAAGCCTGGGTCGCGCGGATGCGCAACATGCTCAACCAGATCGGCCCGCGGGCGGTCTTGCTGTGGTTCTCGAAAGAACCGTTTTGCGACACGCCCTGGGATTCGCGCCCCGGCAAGCTGTCGGTCGATCCCTTGTTCATCACCGCCAGCATGGTCGACAAACTGCGGCCTCAGGTGCTCGAGGTGATCGAGGCGCGGCCCACCGATGTGGCGCAGTCCATGGGCACCAAAGGCATGTATTTCTCGCCGGCTCAGGCCAAGGCCGCGTCAGAGATGCTGGGAATCGGCTGCCATCAGGAAGCCGCCGCAAAGGTCATCGCGTCCGTAAGGCGCCATGTCATCAAGGCGGCCTGACACGCAAAAGGGGCGCCGCAAGCGACGCCCCTTCACGCGTTAGTCTGTTTAATCAGAGCTTTTCGGTCAGCGCAGGCACGGCTTCGAACAGGTCGGCGACCAGACCGAAGTCGGCGACCTGAAAAATCGGTGCCTCTTCATCCTTGTTTATCGCGACGATGATCTTGCTGTCCTTCATGCCGGCCAGATGCTGGATCGCGCCGGAAATCCCGATCGCGATGTAAAGCTCCGGTGCGACGACCTTGCCAGTCTGGCCCACCTGCCAGTCGTTCGGCGCATAGCCCGAATCGACCGCGGCACGGGACGCACCCACGGCGGCACCCAGCTTGTCGGCCAGCCTTTCGATCATGGCAAAGTCTTCCTCGGACCCGACGCCACGCCCGCCGGACACGACGATGCCCGCGCTGGTCAGCTCCGGCCGGTCAGAGGCCGCGACCTTGTCCTCGATCCACTCGGACAGACCGGGGTTGCCGGCCGCGCCGATGTTCTCGACCGTGGCAGACCCGCCCATGGACGCGGCATCGAAACCGGCGGTGCGGATCGTCATGACCTTGACGCTGTCGGACGACTTGACCGTCTGGATCGCGTTGCCCGCATAGATCGGACGCTCGAACGTGTCGGCGTCCACCACGGCGGTGACTTCGGAAATGATCTGCGCGTCCAGCAGGGCCGCCACGCGCGGCATCACGTTCTTGGCGTCGGTCGTGCCCGGTGCGGCGATATGCGTGTAATCGCCAGCCAGCTTCACGATCAGATCGGCGGTCGGTTCCGCCAGACGGTGACCCAGCGCCGCATCTTCCGCGCACAGCACCTTTGCCACGCCGTCGATCTTGGCCGCCTCGGCCGCCGCGCCAGAGGCATTGGCCCCCGCACACAGCACCGTCACATCGCCCAGCGACTTGACCGCAGCCACGGCCTTGCCGGTCGCGTCGGCGTTCAGCGCGCCGTCGGTGACTTCACCAATCAGAAGAACAGCCATTACACAGCCCCCGCTTCTTTGAGTTTCTCGACCAGTTCGTCGACGGATTTCACGATGATCCCGGCAGAGCGCGTGGCGGGCTCCGTCGTCTTGACGATCGTCAGGCGCGGGCTGACGTCGACGCCGTAATCGGCGGGCGTCTTCTCATCCAGCGGCTTCTTCTTGGCCTTCATGATGTTCGGCAGCGACGCATAGCGCGGCTCGTTCAGGCGCAGGTCCACCGTCACGATGGTCGGCATCTTGACCTTGATCGTCTGAAGGCCCCCGTCGACTTCACGCGTCACGGTGGCGTGGTCGCCGTCGATCCCGACCTCAGAGGCGAAGGTCGCCTGCGACCAGCCCAGCAGCGCGGCCAGCATCTGGCCCGTCGCATTCATGTCGTTGTCGATCGCCTGCTTGCCGCAGATCACGAGGCCCGGCTGTTCTTCGTCCACGATGGCCTTCAGGATCTTCGCCACCGCCAGCGGCTCGATATCGTTGTGCACATCGTCGGACGCGACGACGAGGATGGCGCGGTCGGCCCCCATGGCGAGTGCCGTGCGCAGGGTTTCCTGCGCCTGCTTCACGCCGATGGACACGGCGACGACTTCCTGGACCTTGCCCGCTTCACGCAGGCGGATCGCCTCTTCGACGGCGATTTCGTCGAAGGGGTTCATCGACATTTTCACGTTGGCCAGATCGACACCCGAACCGTCCGCTTTGACGCGAACCTTCACGTTATAGTCGATCACGCGTTTGACCGGCACCAGCACCTTCATCGCGCATCACTCCCATGCTTTTTCAAATCTCGCCTTTTGAGATAGCAACGAGGCGTGAAAGGCAACAGGGCAAAACCGCCGGAACGTGGCGTCCCGCGACATGGCGCCCGGTTTAGCGCTAACGGATCAGCGGTTCTTGCTTCCGGGGACCGGGCCGTCCACTGGACGCCCCGCCGCTTTCAGCGGTTCGCCCCCGGAACCCACAAAACGTCGGCCCGCCCGTCGTCATTGGCGATCCGGCTGGCCTGAAAGAACCAGTCCGACAACCGGTTGAGGTATTTCAGTGCTGCCGGATTCACGTCGTCATGGGCGGCGAGTGCGACACACAGACGCTCTGCCCGGCGCGACACCGTGCGGCACAGGTGCAGATGCGCCGACAGCGCCGATCCGCCCGGCAACACGAAACTGCGCAATGGCTCGACTGCCTGCGTCATCGCGTCGATCTCGCGTTCCAGCCGGTCGACCTGCGCCCCGGTCATCCGCAGCGGCGGATATTCCGCCGTGGCGTCCGCGGCCATGTCGGGCCGGCACAGGTCTGCGCCCAGATCGAACAGGTCGTTCTGGATCATCGCCAGCTGCGCATCCATCTCACCGTCAGCGTGCAACCGGGCCAGACCCACCGTCGCATTCGTCTCGTCCACGGTGCCGTAGGCATTGACCCGGTCGTCGTATTTCTTGACGCGGCTGCCATTGCCAAGCGCGGTGTCACCGGCGTCGCCGGTCCGGGTATAGATCTTGTTCAGCACGACCATGGCTCAGTTTCCTCTCAGGTAGACGAACAGAAGGATCAGCGCGATGGCCACGGCCTGCAGGCCGATCCGCCAGCGCATGATCTTGTTGGCGTTCTTGCGGTTGTATTCACCGCCTTTGCCAAAGCTGCCGATGCCCAGCAACAGGACCGCCAGCACCGCAAGGCAGGCGATGGCGACCAGAATGAAAAGTGGATCGTTGGCCATATGCCCCCCGGTGCAAACTCTCTGCCGACATAGCAGAGGGTCGCGCAAAGGCCAGCCCCGGTCAGTTGCGCGAAATCAGCGCATCCAGCGCCCATGTCGGCAGCACACGCCGCATGGCGGCCGCAAGATACGTGGGCGTCGTGATGAAATAGCGCGCTTTGGGGCGTGGATGTTCCAGCGCGTGGCGCAATTTTGCCGTCACCGCACTGGCCGGCAGTTCGAACCGGTCCGGGCCGCCGCCCTCGTACAGGCGTCTGGTCAGGTCAGGATATTGCGCAGCCCGGGCAGAGGTGTCCGGCGTGAACCAGCGTTCGAAATGCGGGATCGCGTTTTCGCGGATGCGGGACGTGATCGGGCCGGGTTCCAGCAGGATGATCCTGATCGGCGTGTCGCGCATCTCCAGCCGCAGCACGTCGGTCAGACCTTCCAGCGCGAACTTCGTCGCCACGTAAGCCCCGCGCCATTTGTAACCCACCAGACCCAGGACAGATGAACAATTCACGATCCGCCCGTGGCCCTGCGCGCGCATCACCGGGATCACCTGACAGGTCAGGTCATGGACGCCAAACAGGTTGGTCTGAAAGATCGCCTCCAGCCCGCCGCGCGGCAGATCCTCGACCGCACCCGGACAGGCAAAGGCACCGTTGTTGTAAAGCGCATCCAGCGTGCCGCCGGTCGCCTGCAACACCTCGGCCAGACCGCGCGTGATGCTATCGTGATCGGCATAGTCGATCAGGGGGCTGTCAAAGCCCAAGGCGCGCAACCGCTCGCAATCCGCAGCCTGCCTGCAGGACGCGAACACGCGCCATCCGGCATCGCGCAACCCATGTGCGGCGTCAAAGCCGATACCGGAAGAGCAGCCTGTGATCAGAACGGTTTTTTGTGTCATGGCGCGTCTGTGGCGCAACCGCGCCCGGACGGCAACGGCTTTATCCGTTGGTCAGCAACCGCTCTGCCATCCAGCCCATTTGCCCGGTGCCGACGACGCGCACCCGCACCCAGCCGGTGCCGTCGCTCTCGATCACTTCGGTCTGGGTGCCCTGCGGCAGGGTATCCAGAACGGCATAAGAGGTGTCCGGGCCTTCCCTCATGTTGACCGCCCGCCCAGCAACCTCGCGCAGCGCCGTCATGTCAGGGCTGGCGGGCGCAGGGGCCGAAAGGGACGTAAAGCTCGGCGCGATACCGATGACATTCGTATCAGACCCCGCGAACGCGGAAGACGTGGTCGCAGAGACCGCGATCGGCGTTGTATCCTGCGCACTTTCGATGGCGGGCGGCGGTGTCATCGTCACAGGATCGACATCGACGGGCGCTTGTGCGGGCTCGACCGTTTCGGGCGCGACCGGGGTGATCAATGCAACGACGTCTGCGGGCGGCGTCTGCTCTGCAACGGGCTGGGCCGGTACGGCCGCTGCAACGCGGGTTTCAGGCGTGAAGGATGCGCCGCCGGACAGAACGTAGAATGTCCACGCGAGTATCCCGAATGTCCCAATGATGAACTTGCCCATGGTCAAGGCCCCCGGTGTTGTGCAGCGTTTGGCAGATGCAACAGGAACACCATAACGTGATTCTTTGTTCCCGCGGCGGGAAATTTAGCGGCGTGGTGAACCACAGCCGCCTTGCTGCGACAGGACCGCTTCGCTAAGGCTTGGCCCCATGACTGACGATACCGCCGATATCCCGAACCCGAATGATGTGACAGAAACGCTGCGCCATGCCATCGGTGAGCGCTATCTGACCTATGCGCTGTCCACGATCATGAACCGCGCGCTGCCCGACGCGCGCGACGGTCTGAAGCCGGTGCATCGCCGAATCCTCTATGCGATGCGCGAATTGCGGCTGGCCTCGAACGGCGGTTTCCGCAAATCGGCCAAGATTTCCGGCGACGTGATGGGCAACTATCACCCGCACGGCGACGCCGCGATCTATGATGCGATGGCGCGCCTCGCGCAGGATTTCAACGTCCGCTACCCGCTGGTGGACGGGCAGGGGAACTTCGGCAACATCGACGGCGACAACCCCGCCGCCGCCCGCTATACCGAAGCCCGCATGACCGCCGCCGCCGAGGCGCTGATGGAAGGTCTGGCCGAAAACGCCGTCGACTTCCGCCCGAACTACGACGGCACGCTGGAAGAACCCGTCGTCTTTCCCGCCGCCTTTCCGAACCTGCTGGCGAATGGCAGCAGCGGCATCGCCGTCGGCATGGCGACGAACATCCCGCCCCATAACCTGCATGAACTCATCGACGCCTGCCTGCATCTGATCAAGTCCCCGAACGCCGGCGACGAGACCCTGATGCAATACATCCCCGGCCCGGATTTCCCGACCGGCGGCGTGATCGTCGAAAAGCCCGAATCCATTGCCGATTCCTACCGCACCGGCCGCGGCAGCATCCGCCTGCGTGCAAGGTATGAGGTCGAGGACCTCGGTCGCGGCCAGTGGCAGGTCGTCGTCACCGAAATCCCCTATCAGGTCCCGAAATCCCGCCTGATCGAGAAGCTGGCAGAGATCGTGCAGACCAAGAAGGTCCCCCTTCTGGCCGACGTGCGCGACGAATCCGCCGATGACGTCCGCATCGTGCTGGAACCCCGGGCCAAGACGGTCGATCCCGAAGTCATGATGGGGATGCTGTTCCGCAATTCCGATCTGGAAATCCGCTTCAGCCTGAACCTGAACGTCCTGATCGACGGCCTCACGCCCAAGGTATGCAGCGTCAAGGAAGTCCTGCGCGCCTTCCTCGACCACCGCCGCGAGGTGCTCCTGCGCCGCTCGCAGTTCCGGCTGGAAAAGATCGACCACCGGCTGGAAGTGCTCGAAGGCTTCATCATCGCCTTCCTCAATCTGGACCGGGTGATCGACATCATCCGCTACGACGACGACCCCAAACGCGCCCTGATGGCCGAGGACTGGGCACTGCCCCACGTCCGCGCGGTCAACGAAAAGGACTACGTCTCGCCGCGCAAAGACGGCGACCCAGAGGTCAGCCTGTCCGACGTGCAGGCCGAAGCGATCCTGAACATGCGCCTGCGGTCCTTGCGCCGTCTGGAAGAGCTTGAACTGATCGCCGAGCGCGACGCCCTGATGGAGGAACGCGCCGGGATCGAGGATCTGCTGGACGACGACAGCCTGCAGTGGAAACGCATCGCCGAGCAACTACGCGAGACCCGCAAACAATTTGGCAAGGACAGCCCCGGTGGTGCGCGCCGCACGACATTCGCGGAAGCCGGCGAAGTCGCCGATGTCCCGCTCGAGGCGATGATCGCCCGCGAACCGATCACCGTGGTCTGTTCCCAGATGGGCTGGATCCGCGCGATGACCGGGCACATCCCGCTCGACCGCGACATCAAGTTCAAGGACGGCGACGGCCCGCGCTTTGCCTTCCACGCTGAAACCACGGACAAACTGCTGGTCTTCGGCTCGAACGGGCGCTTCTACACCGTGCAGGCCAGCACGCTGCCCGGCGGGCGCGGCATGGGTGAACCCCTGCGCCTGATGGTCGACCTGCCGAACGAGGCGCAGATCGTCGACATCCTGATCCACCGCCCCGGTGCCAGACTGCTGGTCGCGTCCAGCGAAGGCGACGGTTTCGTGGTGCCAGAGGATGACGTGATCGCGCAGACCCGCGCGGGCAAGCAGGTGCTGAACGTCAAGGACGGTGCGGCCAAGGTCGTCCGCCGCGTCACCGGCGATCACGTCGCCATCGTCAGCGAAAACGGCCGCTTTCTGGTCTTCGCACTGGACGAACTGCCCGAAATGGGCCGTGGCAAGGGCGTGCGCCTGCAAAAGTATCGCAAGGTGATCGGGCGTCAGGGCACGCTGGAACTCGACGGCGGTCTGGGCGACGTGACGACCTTCGACTGGGCCACCGGCCTGTCCTGGACGATGGGCGGCGGCAAGACCCGGACCGAGGCGGATCTGACCGAATGGAAGGCCGCCCGCGGCGGCGTCGGGAAACGCGCACCGCACGGATTCCCCAAGTCGAACCGCTTCGAGTAGTGCGATGCACCGGGGCGCAACTGACGGGTTGATTTCCGCCCCGATCCGCCATACATCGCCCGCGATGCTTCATACGGGGTCCACCGACCCCGCATTATTCAAGGGGGCCTGTCATGGCTAAGGCAAAGTTCGAACGCAACAAACCGCACGTCAACATCGGGACCATCGGTCACGTTGACCACGGCAAGACGACGCTGACCGCGGCGATCACGAAGTACTTCGGCGACTTCCGCGCCTACGACCAGATCGACGGCGCCCCCGAAGAGAAGGCCCGCGGCATCACGATCTCGACCGCGCACGTGGAATACGAGTCCGAGGCCCGTCACTACGCCCACGTCGACTGCCCCGGCCACGCCGACTACGTCAAGAACATGATCACCGGTGCCGCCCAGATGGACGGCGCGATCCTGGTCGTGAACGCCGCCGACGGCCCGATGCCGCAAACGCGCGAGCACATCCTGCTGGGCCGCCAGGTGGGCATTCCCTACATGGTCGTCTACATGAACAAGGTCGACCAGGTCGACGACGAGGAACTGCTGGAACTCGTCGAGATGGAAATCCGCGAGCTGCTGTCCAAGTACGACTACCCCGGCGATGACATTCCGATCATCCGCGGCTCGGCGCTGCACGCGATGAACGGCACCCGTCCGGAAATCGGCGAAGAGTCGATCAAGCAGCTGATCGCCGCTGTCGACGAATACATCCCGACGCCCGCCCGCGCCGTGGACCTGCCGTTCCTGATGCCGATCGAGGACGTGTTCTCGATCTCCGGCCGTGGCACCGTGGTCACCGGCCGCATCGAGCGTGGCGTGATCAACGTCGGCGACAGCATCGAGATCGTGGGTCTGAAGGACACCAAGACGACGACCTGCACCGGTGTCGAGATGTTCCGCAAGCTGCTGGACTCCGGCCAGGCGGGTGACAACGTCGGCGTCCTGCTGCGCGGCATCGACCGTGACGGCGTGGAGCGTGGTCAGGTGCTGTGCAAGCCGAAGTCCGTGTCGCCGCACACGAAGTTCGAGGCCGAGGCCTACATCCTGAACAAGGAAGAGGGTGGCCGTCACACGCCGTTCTTCGCGAACTACCGCCCGCAGTTCTACTTCCGCACGACGGACGTGACCGGCACCGTGATCCTGCCCGAGGGCACGGAAATGGTGATGCCCGGCGACAACCTGAAGTTCGAAGTCGAACTGATCGCGCCGATCGCGATGGAAGACGGCCTGCGGTTTGCTATCCGTGAAGGCGGCCGGACTGTCGGCGCTGGCGTGGTGTCGAAGATCCTCGCCTAATTCGCTTTGCGAATTTGGCGCGTGGGACATGGCAGTGGTTTGCTTGCAAACCATGACAATGTCCCACAGCGTGCCAAGCTAGGTGCTACAAAGGCCGCTTCCGAAAGGAGGCGGCCTTTCTCGTTTTAACATGATCTTCACGATGATGAGCACAGCGTGACGGTGACGCCTCGGATCGTGCGTCGAAGCGGCCCGTTCTCTCGGTAAAAGAGGGATGCCTTTACCCGTCGTTCATGAATTCTAACTTATTGTATTCAATTAACATAATATGTATCGCATGCGAAACATTATGTTTTTGACATGTATCCGCGCAGGGTGGCCTCGCGTGCGACACAAAAAAGCCCGCGCCAGATGGCGCGGGCTCCTCCGATCCAATTCCGGATGTTTACGCGGCGTCCTTGTTCACGCCGCCCTTCATCGCGATTTCCGTCATGCGGCGATCGCCGTCATAGGTGTGATCAAGGCACTTCTGCAGCACCGCCGCATCGCCGTCGAGGCCCAGACGGTTGGCAAAGGCGACCAGCGTGCCGTAGCCGGCCAGCGCGTAGTGGACCATGCGCTGATACTGCGGAATGATGGCCGCGTCGCGCACGTCGGCGTCGGTGATCTCGTCCGACAGACCGTGGGCGCGGGCTTCTTTCACGAGGCCTTCCATGCCCTTGCAGTGTTCTGCATTGGGGGCGATGCCATGATCGCTGCACAGTTTCGCAATCTCGTTGATACCGTCGTTGATGCCGTTGGCACCGTCGATCAGGGCTTCGGACAGGTCTTTGTCCTGCGCGGCGCGACCCAGCTCGTTCACGACCGCCATGGATTGAGTATTGGCGCTCCAGATGTCCTGAAGCTGGTCGAGGTAGATGTCCTTGAGGGAATTCATGGCCATGTCGATCTTCCTTTTCTATTGCAATCTGCTTGGGGTTCTAACGGAACGGCTGCTGCATTGTTCCGTGACCGTCGGGTGACATCGCCGCCTTTTTGCCCTTTTCGCGACGTGTTGGACCGCTAGGGTAGGGCCAGAAGTGTTGGAGCCTCCATGCCGTCCCACCATGCCCAGATGCCCATCGCCGCCGTTTTCATGGTCGAGCCGGGGGCCTACGAATGGCCCGCCGTGTTGCTGGCGGCGTCGTTGCGGGCCTTTGCCGGTGATGACATCCGGCTTTACGGATATTGCCGCGCCGCGTTGATCGACCAGCTGCATCCGGCGACGCTGGCCTTCTTCAAGGCGAATGGCGTCACGCTGGACGAGATCGATCCGGGGTTCGAGGTCATCTATCCGCAGGGCAACAAGCTTTACGCCTGTGCCGCACCCCGGGCGGAACCGGCGACGATCCTGTTTGATACGGACATGTTCATGCTGCAGCCCGCGCTGCTGTCGGAAACGCTGGTGCCGGGGGCGGTGTCTGGCAGGCCCACGGGCAACTGGATGTGGGGCAACACGCCGCAGGACTGGGTGCCGGCCTATGAAAGCGTGGGTCTGTCCCTGCCGCGCGGGCGCATGTCGCGGCCCGACCAGTCGTTCACCATGCCCTCGATCTCGGCCGGTTACGTGACCTACATGGGATCGCACTTTGGTGAACTCTGGCGCGATACGGCGCTGGCGATCGAACGGCGGCGTCTGGCCCGCGGGATTTATCCGACGCTGGACCAGATCTCTTTGCCGGTCGCGGTCGAACGGGCGGGGCTGCGGCTGAACATGATCGACGTGAAATGGAACAAGGCCGGCAAGATCAGCGATCAGGCCATCCGGCAGGTCGTCTGCTATCACTACCAGAAAGCCGACACGCTGTTGAAGTTGCCGGTCAAATGGCTCGCCGACCGTCTGCTGCACGAATACTCGCAGTGGCATACGGTCGAGGCGCTGCTGGCCTTCTATGACAAGGAGGCCGCCCGGCCCGACACGGTCATCAACAACGCGGGCTGGCGCGATGCGGTGCAGGCGGGCCAGCGCGAGGTCGATATCTCTCATGCGCAGGCGACGGGTCTGACGCGGACGAAACCATGAAGCTGCACCGAAACCGTGCGGAGGGACTTGATCCCGCCGCGGGCTTCCGTTAATCCGACGCCACGATGCAGGGGTATAGCTCAGTTGGTAGAGCGACGGTCTCCAAAACCGTAGGCCCACAGTTCGAGTCTGTGTGCCCCTGCCAGTTTCCCAATTCTTATGACACGGTCCCGTCGCATGTCTGATGTGTCCGTTAAGATCGTGTTTCACGTCGGCGCGCACAAGACCGCGACGACGCATCTGCAACATTCCATCCACGGCGCGCGCCGCCATGTCGAAGCCGCCGGCGTGCGATTCTTTGGTCCGCCCGCCCTGCGCCAGCCCGGCACGCGGATCGAGGCGCGGTTCAACCTGCACTTCAACCCGCGCAAATCCGTGGCCGACCTGCGGCCGGCATCGGAGGTGCTGGCAGAAATGCTGGACGGTGGCACGCGGCTGGTGCTGTCAGAGGAAAACTTCATCGGTGCGCTGTTCGACCGCCGCTATGCCGGGCCGTTCCACAGCATGCCCGTGCCGCTGTATCCGGATGCGGCGGACCGGCTGTCGGCGCTGGCGGCCTGCATCGCGCCGGATAGGGGAATCGACCTGTGCATCGGTATTCGGGATCCCGCCAGCTTTCTCAATTCAGCGTACGGGCTGGTGTTGCAGGCAGGGTCCGGCGTCGCGATGGAGAATTTCAAGCGCCGCAATCCATTGGCGCATATCGACTGGGTCGATCTGGTGCGCCGCCTGCGTCAGGCGCCCGGCGTCGCCAGTCTGACCGTGTGGCGCCACGAGGATTACCATCGCCTGTTCGATCCCGTTGTCGCGGCGTTGCTGGGGGCAGGGGTCGGTCCGATCCGCCCGGTCGCGCGGGTCGTCAATCCGGGTCTGTCGGCGGCCGCGGTGGCCTGCGCGCTGGAGTTGAAGGCTGCCGGTGCCGACGGGCCGATCGTGCAGCAGGCGCGTGACAGGTTTCCGGTCGGGCCTGACACCCCCGCCCATGATGGTTTCGATGCCGAAGAACGTGCGCTATCCGCCGAATTCTATGCCGTCCAGGTGGCGGAGATCGCGCAGATGCCGGGCGTCACCCTGTTGCGACCTGCCCCCCTTGGCTAAGCGGGCTTGAAACCGACGGGCAGAGGCCGTATGTCCGCCACGTCACCCCGGAAGGACGCAGCCATGGCCACCAATCCCGTCAAGTTCATCAACGAGACCCGTGCAGAAATCGCCAAGGTCGTGTGGCCCACGCGGCGCGAGGTCGTTCTGACGACGGTGATGGTGTTCATCATGGCGGCGCTGATGGCGACGTTTTTCAGCATCGTCGATCTGGTGATCCGTCAGGGCCTGCAGTTCATCCTGACGTTCTTCGGCAGCTGACGCAAAGCTGCGGCACAATCTGTCCGCACCCCCTTGAATTCAGGTGGCTGCGGCGGTAATAGCCCACAACTTACCCGGATGGCGTGCGGCGAATCGTGTTGCACGCCAAAAATTTATTGTCGGGGCAGGCCGTGTTATGCGGCTGAAAGAACTGGAATTTATGCGGCTACGCCCCCGGGTGACTGTCGCAGGTGCGAGGTGACGACGAACATGGCGAAACGTTGGTATTCGGTTAGCGTTCTGTCGAACTTCGAAAAAAAGATCGCAGAGACCATCCGTCAAAAAGTGTCGGAGCAAGGTCTGGAAGAGCAGATCGACGAAGTTCTGGTGCCGACAGAAGAAGTGATCGAGATCCGCCGGAACAAGAAGGTCACGACCGAGCGTCGCTTCATGCCCGGTTATGTGCTGGTCCACATGGAGCTGTCGGACGAAGGCTATCACCTGATCAACTCGATCAACCGGGTGACGGGTTTCCTTGGTCCGCAGGGTCGTCCGAGCCCGATGCGCGATGCCGAAGTGCAGGCGATCTTGGGTCGCGTGCAGGAAGGCGAAGACAGCCCGCGCACGCTGATCCACTTCGAGATCGGCGAAAAGGTCAAGGTCAACGACGGTCCGTTCGAGGACTTCGATGGCATGGTCGAGGAAGTGGACGAGGACAACCAGCGCCTGAAGGTGACGGTCTCGATCTTTGGCCGGGCCACCCCGGTCGAGTTGGAATTCACGCAGGTCTCTAAGCAGGGCTGACGTGTTTCGGACGTGGGAGCAGTGATGCGAACCACGGCAAGTTGGCCCCGTCGCGGGGCCGTTGTAGGGCGGATCTGATCCGCCGCTGATGATGAAGGAGAGGCCTCATGGCCAAGAAAGTAATGGGTTCGCTGAAGTTGCAGGTTCCGGCCGGCAACGCAAAGCCGTCCCCGCCCGTCGGTCCGGCTTTGGGCCAGCGCGGCATCAACATCATGGAATTCTGCAAAGCGTTCAACGCCAAGACCGCAGACATGGAAAAAGACGCACCTTGCCCGACCGTGATCACGTATTACGCGGACAAGTCGTTCTCGATGGAAATCAAGACGCCGCCCGCGTCCTATTACATCAAGAAGGCCGCCAAGCTGTCCTCCGGGTCCAAGGCGCCGGGCAAGACGACCGCCGGGTCGATCTCTGCCAAGCAGGTGCGTGAGATCGCCGAAGCGAAGATGAAAGATCTGAATGCGACCTCGATCGAGGGCGCAATGCTGATCATCGCGGGCTCTGCCCGGTCCATGGGCATCGAGGTGAAGTAATGGCAAAGTTCGGAAAACGCACGACGGCCAACCGCGCCGCATTCGAAGGCAAGGCCAACGTCAAGGTGACGGAAGCCGTGTCGCTGGTGAAGACCGCCGCGACCGCCAAGTTCGACGAGACGATCGAGATCGCCATGGTTCTGGGCGTCGACCCGCGTCACGCTGACCAGATGGTCCGTGGCACGGTCACGCTGCCCCACGGCACCGGCAAGACCGTGCGCGTCGCCGTCTTCGCCCGTGGCGACAAGGCAGACGAAGCCAAGGCCGCTGGTGCCGACATCGTCGGTGCAGAAGACCTGATGGAAACCATTCAGGGTGGCACGATCGATTTCGATTGGTGCATCGCGACCCCTGACATGATGGGCGTCGTCGGTCGTCTGGGCAAGATCCTTGGTCCGCGCAACCTGATGCCGAACCCCCGCGTGGGCACGGTCACCATGGATGTGAAGCAGGCCGTCAAGGACGCCAAGGGCGGCCAGGTCCAGTTCCGCGCCGAAAAGGCCGGTGTGGTCCACGCCGGAATCGGCAAGGCCTCGTTCAGCCAGGAACAGTTGGAAGAGAACCTGAAGGCATTCGTCGACGCCGTGCAGAAGGCCCGTCCGGCGGGCGCCAAGGGCACCTACATGAAGAAGGTCAACCTGACCTCGACCATGGGCCCGGGCGTGTCGGTCGACATCGCGTCAGCCACTGGCAATTAAGAATTTGGCGGGTCCTTCGGGGCCTGCCATCTCGCAGCGGCAAACCATCGTCGCTGTGCTGTCCGAGACGGAGGGTGCAGGCATCTGCCTGTCATAATTCCTTCCCGAGATGGGAAACGAGAACAAGATTTCCGGGGGAAACCTCGGGCGATATTGGCCTCGGGACCATCATACGGACCCGAACGCCCCCTGAAGTCCGGGGGCAAAATTGAGCCGGGGGAAACCCCAAACTTGGAGTAAAACTGTGGATAGAGCACAAAAAGAGAAGCTGGTCGACGAACTCGGCCAGATCTTTGAAAGCTCTGGCGTCGTGGTGGTTGCCCGCTACGAAGGCATGACAGTTGCAGAAATGCAGGATCTGCGCGCAATGATGCGTGTTGCAGGCGGATCCGTGCGCGTTGCCAAGAACAAGCTCGCCAAGATCGCCCTTGAAGGCAAACCCAGCGCTTCCATTGCTGAGTACCTGACGGGCATGACGGTCCTTGCCTATTCGGAAGACCCTGTCGCTGCGGCGAAAGTGGTCGACGACTACGCCAAGAAAAACGAAAAGCTCGTTGTTCTTGGCGGTGCCATGGGTGAGACCGCATTGGATCCAGCCGGTGTGAAAGCCGTTGCCGGGATGCCGAGCCGCGAGGAGCTTATTGCTTCCATCGTGGGTTGCATCGCAGCACCTGCCGCAAACATCGCCGGGGCCATTGGCGCGCCTGCTTCGAACATCGCGAGCATTCTTTCGACCATCGAAGAGAAAGCTGCATAAAGCAACCTGAACTGCCTTGGGGGTTGTAACCCCTGACGTTGGAACACACTTAAGCAAACGGAAAGCATATCAAATGGCTGATCTGAAAAAACTGGCTGAAGAGATCGTCGGTCTGACCCTTCTCGAAGCACAAGAACTGAAAACCATCCTCAAGGACGAGTATGGCATCGAGCCCGCCGCTGGCGGCGCTGTGATGATGGCTGGCCCGGCTGCCGCTGGCGCCGAAGCTGCCGAAGAAAAGACCGAATTCGACGTCGTGTTGAAGGAAGCCGGCGCACAGAAGATCAACGTGATCAAAGAAGTGCGCGCGATCACCGGTCTGGGCCTGAAAGAAGCCAAGGACCTGGTCGAAGCTGGCGGCAAGGTCAAGGAAGGCGCGTCCAAAGCCGAAGCCGAAGAGATCAAAGCCAAGCTGGAAGCAGCTGGCGCCAAGATCGAACTGGCCTAAGCCGGAACGGCGGGCCCCTTTCGGGGGTTCGCACCGCAAGACAAGGCTGGATCTGCATCTCGCAGGTCCAGCCGCACCTGTCTTAAAGGATGGCTGTGAACACAGCCCTCCTTTTGGGGAGGTGGCACCGTCGGGAGGCCTCTGGTGGGACAGAGGTCACGTATGGACGGCACGCCCCCAGTCATAAGCGTCACACCCCGCGGCCCGGGCGAGGTGAGATGCGACAGACAGATATAAGGTGATATCACACATGGCTTCTTCCTTCCTTGGCCAGAAACGCCTGCGCAAGTACTACGGCAAAATCCGTGAAGTTCTGGAAATGCCGAACCTGATCGAGGTTCAGAAATCCTCTTACGACCTGTTCCTGCGGTCCGGCGACAGCCCGACCCCGCTTGACGGCGAAGGCATCATGGGCGTGTTCCAGTCGGTTTTCCCGATCAAGGACTTCAACGAGACCGCCGTGCTGGAGTTCGTCAAGTACGAGCTGGAAAAGCCCAAGTACGACGTCGAGGAATGCCAGCAGCGCGACATGACCTACTCTGCGCCGCTGAAGGTGACGCTGCGTCTGATCGTGTTCGATGTAGACGAGGATACCGGTGCGAAGTCCGTCAAGGACATCAAGGAACAGGACGTGTTCATGGGCGACATGCCCCTGATGACCCAGAACGGCACGTTCATCGTGAACGGCACCGAGCGCGTGATCGTGTCCCAGATGCACCGTTCGCCCGGCGTGTTCTTTGACCACGACAAGGGCAAGACGCACAGCTCGGGCAAGCTGCTGTTCGCCTGCCGCATCATTCCGTACCGTGGTTCCTGGCTGGACTTCGAGTTCGACGCCAAGGACCTGGTGTTCTGCCGCATCGACCGTCGCCGGAAACTGCCGGTCACGACGCTGCTTTATTCGCTCGGCCTCGACCAGGAATCCATCATGGATGCCTATTACAACACGGTCGAATTCAAGCTGGACGACAAGGGCCAGAACTGGACCACCAAGTTCTTCCCAGAGCGCGCGCGCGGCACCCGTCCGACCTATGACCTGATCGACGCCGCCACCGGCGAAGTCATCGCCAAGGCCGGCGAAAAGGTGACTCCGCGGTCGGTGAAGAAGCTGATCGACGAAGGCAACGTCAAGGACCTGCTGGTTCCCTACAACCACATCGTCGGCAAGTTTGTCGCACGCGACATCATCGACGAGGAAACCGGTGCGATCTTTGTCGAGGCCGGTGACGAGCTGACGCTGGAAATGAACAAGGCCGGCGAAGTCGACGGCGGCACGCTGAAGGAACTGGTCGACGCTGGCGTCACGACGATTCCGGTGCTGGACATCGACAACATCAACGTGGGCGCCTATATGCGCAACACGATGGCGGCCGACAAGAACATGAACCGGGAAACCGCGCTCATGGACATCTACCGCGTCATGCGCCCGGGCGAGCCGCCCACGGTCGATGCGGCCTCTGCGCTGTTCGACACGCTGTTCTTTGATGCCGACCGCTACGACCTGTCCGCCGTGGGCCGGGTCAAGATGAACATGCGTCTGGATCTGGATGCGGAAGACACCCAGCGCACGCTGCGCCGTGAAGACATCATCGCCTGCATCAAGGCGCTGGTCGAGCTGCGCGATGGCAAGGGCGACATCGACGACATCGACCACCTTGGCAACCGCCGCGTGCGGTCCGTCGGTGAGCTGATGGAAAACCAGTACCGCGTCGGTCTGCTGCGGATGGAACGCGCGATCAAGGAGCGGATGTCCAGCGTCGAGATCGACACGGTCATGCCGCAGGACCTGATCAACGCAAAGCCCGCTGCCGCGGCTGTGCGTGAATTCTTCGGCTCCAGCCAGCTGTCGCAGTTCATGGACCAGACGAACCCGCTGTCGGAAGTGACGCACAAGCGTCGCCTGTCGGCCCTGGGGCCGGGCGGTCTGACCCGCGAACGTGCCGGTTTCGAAGTGCGCGACGTGCACCCGACCCACTATGGCCGGATGTGCCCGATCGAGACGCCGGAAGGCCCGAACATCGGTCTGATCAACTCGTTGGCTACTTTTGCCCGCGTGAACAAGTACGGCTTCATCGAAACGCCCTACCGCAAGGTCGTGGACGGCAAGGTGACGGACGATGTGCAATACATGTCCGCAACCGAGGAAATGCGTCACACCGTGGCGCAGGCCAACGCGAACCTGAACGAGGATGGCTCTTTCGGGAACGAACTCGTGTCGACCCGCAAGAACGGCGATTACACCCTGTCCCCGCGTGAAAACGTGGACCTGATCGACGTGTCGCCGAAGCAGCTGGTGTCCGTCGCCGCATCGCTGATCCCGTTCCTTGAGAACGACGACGCCAACCGTGCGTTGATGGGATCGAACATGCAGCGTCAGGCCGTGCCGCTGCTGCAGGCAGAGGCGCCGCTGGTCGGCACCGGGATCGAGGAAGTGGTCGCGCGCGACTCTGGCGCGGCCATCATGGCGCGTCGCGGTGGTGTCATCGACCAGGTCGATGCGGCCCGTATCGTTGTGCGCGCCACATCCGATCTGGAGCTGGGCGACGCGGGTGTGGACATCTACCGCATGCGCAAGTTCCAGCGGTCGAACCAGAACACCTGCATCAACCAGCGTCCGCTGGTGAAGGTGGGCGATACGGTCGAAAAGGGCGAGGTCATCGCAGACGGTCCGTCGACGGACATGGGGGAACTGGCGCTCGGCAAGAACGTCATGGTCGCCTTCATGCCGTGGAACGGCTACAACTACGAGGACTCGATCCTGATCTCGGAGCGGATCACCCGCGACGACGTCTTCACCTCGATCCACATCGAGGAATTCGAAGTCGCCGCCCGTGACACGAAGCTGGGGCCGGAAGAGATCACCCGCGACATCCCGAACGTCGGCGAGGAAGCCCTGCGCAACCTCGACGAGGCCGGCATCGTCTATATCGGTGCGGAAGTCGGGCCTGCGGACATTCTGGTGGGCAAGATCACGCCCAAGGGCGAAAGCCCGATGACCCCGGAAGAAAAGCTGCTGCGCGCGATCTTCGGTGAAAAGGCCAGCGACGTGCGCGACACGTCCCTGCGTCTGCCGCCGGGCGATTTCGGCACGGTGGTCGAGGTGCGTGTGTTCAACCGCCACGGTGTGGAAAAGGACGAACGCGCCCTGCAGATCGAGCGGGAAGAGGTCGAGCGCCTGTCGCGTGACCGCGACGACGAGATGGTGATCCTGAACCGGAACATCTACGCCCGTCTGAAGTCGATGATCCTTGGCAAGATCGCCGTGAAGGGCCCGAAAGGCCTGAAGGCGAACTCCGAGGTGACCGAAGAGGTGCTGGCTGACCTGTCGAACGGTCAGTGGTGGCAGATCGCCCTGAAGGACGAAGCCGACGCACAGGTCGTCGAGGCCCTGAACGAGCAGTACGAGATCCAGAAGAAGACGATGGATGCGCGCTTCGAGGACAAGGTCGAGAAGGTCCGTCGTGGCGACGACCTGCCGCCGGGTGTGATGAAGATGGTCAAGGTCTTCGTCGCGGTGAAGCGCAAGCTGCAGCCGGGCGACAAGATGGCCGGCCGTCACGGCAACAAGGGCGTGATCTCGAAAGTGGTGCCGATGGAGGACATGCCGTTCCTCGCCGATGGGACCCCGGTCGATTTCTGTCTGAACCCGCTGGGTGTGCCGTCGCGCATGAACGTCGGTCAGATCCTTGAAACCCACATGGGGTGGGCCGCACGCGGTCTGGGTCTGAAGATCGACGAAGCCTTGGGTGAATATCGTCGTCACGGCGACATGACCCCGGTGAAAGAGGCGCTGCGCATCGCTTACGGTGACGACGTCTACGACGAAGGCTTTGCCGAGATGGAAGAGGGCGCGATGCTGGAAGCGGCGGGTAACGTCACCCGCGGTGTTCCGATCGCAACGCCGGTCTTCGACGGTGCGAAAGAAGCGGACGTGAACGACAGCCTGCGTCGTGCCGGCTTCGACACTTCGGGTCAGTCGATCCTGTTCGACGGCCGCACGGGTGAGCAGTTCAGCCGCAAGGTGACGGTGGGTATGAAGTACCTGCTGAAGCTGCACCACCTGGTCGACGACAAGATCCACGCCCGGTCCACGGGGCCGTACTCCCTCGTCACGCAGCAGCCGCTGGGTGGTAAGGCGCAGTTCGGTGGTCAGCGCTTCGGTGAGATGGAGGTCTGGGCGCTTGAAGCCTACGGCGCCGCCTACACCCTGCAGGAGATGCTGACGGTGAAGTCGGACGACGTGGCGGGCCGGACCAAGGTCTACGAGAGCATCGTCAAGGGCGAGGATAATTTCGAGGCTGGTGTGCCGGAATCGTTCAACGTTCTGGTCAAAGAAGTCCGGGGCCTCGGCCTCAACATGGAACTCCTGGATGCAGAGGACGGGGAATAGGGTCCGATCCCTTGGGGCGGCCTGACGCCGCCCCGTCCCACTCTGCACCCCAATTCAAGGAATTGAAGATGAACCAGGAACTGACAAACAACCCGTTCAATCCGGTTGCCCCGGTAAAGACGTTCGACGAAATCAAGGTCTCTCTGGCATCACCAGAGCGGATCCTGTCGTGGTCCTTTGGCGAGATCAAGAAGCCCGAGACCATCAACTACCGCACGTTCAAGCCAGAGCGGGACGGCCTGTTCTGCGCGCGTATCTTTGGCCCGATCAAGGATTACGAATGCCTGTGCGGCAAGTACAAGCGGATGAAGTATCGCGGCGTCGTCTGCGAGAAGTGCGGCGTTGAAGTCACGCTGCAGAAGGTCCGCCGCGAGCGGATGGGCCACATCGAGCTGGCCGCACCCGTCGCGCACATCTGGTTCCTGAAATCGCTCCCTTCCCGCATCGGCCTGATGCTGGACATGACGCTGCGCGATCTGGAACGCATCCTGTATTTCGAAAACTACGTCGTGATCGAACCGGGTCTGACGGACCTTACCTACGGTCAGCTGATGACCGAGGAGGAGTTCAACGACGCGCAGGACGCCTACGGTGCCGACGCGTTCCAAGCGAACATCGGTGCGGAAGCCATCCGCGAGATGCTGGCCCAGATCGATCTGGACGCCGAAGCAGAGCAGCTGCGTGCTGACCTGAAAGAAGCGACTGGCGAGCTGAAGCCCAAGAAGATCATCAAGCGTCTGAAGATCGTCGAGAACTTCATCGAATCCGGCAACCGTCCGGAGTGGATGGTGCTGACCGTCATTCCGGTCATCCCGCCAGAACTGCGCCCGCTGGTGCCGCTGGACGGTGGTCGTTTCGCGACCTCTGACCTGAACGACCTCTATCGTCGCGTCATCAACCGGAACAACCGTCTGAAGCGGCTGATCGAACTGCGTGCGCCCGACATCATCGTCCGCAACGAAAAGCGGATGCTGCAGGAATCCGTCGACGCCCTGTTCGACAACGGTCGTCGTGGCCGCGTCATCACCGGTGCCAACAAGCGCCCGCTGAAGTCGCTGTCCGACATGCTCAAGGGCAAGCAGGGTCGCTTCCGTCAGAACCTTCTGGGCAAGCGCGTCGACTTCTCGGGCCGGTCCGTCATCGTGACGGGTCCGGAGCTGAAGCTGCACCAGTGCGGTCTGCCCAAGAAGATGGCGCTCGAACTCTTCAAGCCGTTCATCTACTCGCGGCTGGAAGCCAAGGGTCTGTCGTCGACCGTGAAGCAGGCGAAGAAGCTTGTGGAAAAAGAGCGTCCCGAGGTCTGGGACATTCTGGATGAGGTCATCCGCGAACACCCTGTGATGCTGAACCGTGCGCCGACGCTGCACCGTCTTGGCATTCAGGCGTTCGAACCGGTCCTGATCGAAGGCAAGGCGATCCAGCTGCACCCGCTGGTCTGTTCTGCTTTCAACGCCGACTTTGACGGCGACCAGATGGCTGTGCACGTGCCGCTTTCGCTGGAAGCCCAGCTTGAAGCCCGCGTTCTGATGATGTCCACGAACAACGTGCTGTCGCCTGCCAACGGCGCGCCGATCATCGTGCCGTCGCAGGACATGATCCTCGGCCTGTACTACACCACGATCCAGCGCGACGGGATGAAGGGCGAAGGCATGTCCTTCTCTAACATCGAAGAAGTCGAACATGCGCTGACGTCGGGCGAGGTGCATCTGCACGCCAAGATCCAGGCGCGCATGAAGCAGATCGACGACGAGGGGAACGAGATCGTCGTGCGGTTTGAAACCACGCCGGGCCGTCTGCGGCTGGGCGCGCTTCTGCCGCTGAACGCCAAGGCCCCCTTCAGCCTGGTCAACCGTCTGCTGCGCAAGAAAGAAGTGCAGCAGGTCATCGACACGGTCTATCGCTACTGCGGACAGAAAGAATCCGTGATCTTCTGCGACCAGATCATGACGATGGGCTTCCGCGAGGCCTTCAAGGCCGGCATTTCCTTCGGCAAGGACGACATGGTCGTGCCCGACACGAAGTGGCCGCTGGTCGAAGAAACCCGTGACCTCGTCAAGGATTTCGAACAGCAGTACATGGACGGTCTGATCACCCAGGGTGAGAAGTACAACAAGGTCGTGGACGCCTGGTCGAAGTGTAACGACAAGGTCACCGACGCGATGATGTCCACCATCTCCAAGGCGGGCAATGACGAGAACGGTGCTGAAAACGAGCCGAACTCGGTCTACATGATGGCGCACTCCGGTGCCCGTGGTTCCGTCACGCAGATGAAGCAGCTGGGCGGGATGCGCGGTCTGATGGCCAAGCCGTCGGGCGAGATCATCGAGACGCCGATCATCTCGAACTTCAAGGAAGGTCTGACCGTTCTTGAATACTTCAACTCTACCCACGGTGCCCGTAAGGGTCTGTCGGACACGGCGTTGAAGACGGCGAACTCGGGCTATCTGACGCGGCGTCTGGTGGACGTGGCACAGGATTGCATCATCCGCGAAGTCGATTGCGGCACCGATCGTGCGATCACGGCAGAAGCTGCCGTGAACGACGGCGAGGTCGTGTCGTCGCTGGCGGAACGCGTTCTGGGTCGTGTCTCGGCCGATGACGTGCTGCGTCCGGGAACGGATGAGGTGATCGTCGAGGCCGGTGAGCTGATCGACGAGCGCAAAGCCGACATGATCGACGTCGCCGGTGTCGCCAAGATGCGCATCCGGTCGCCGCTGACCTGTGAAGCCGAAGACGGCGTCTGCGCGACCTGCTACGGTCGTGACCTTGCACGCGGTACGCGCGTCAACATCGGTGAAGCTGTGGGCATCATCGCCGCGCAGTCCATCGGTGAACCCGGCACGCAGCTGACGATGCGGACGTTCCACATCGGCGGCGTGGCACAGGGTGGTCAGCAGTCGTTCCTTGAAGCCAGCCAGCCCGGCAAGGTCGAATTCCGGATGGCGTCGCTGCTGGAAAACACCGCGGGTGATCAGGTCGTCATGGGCCGGAACATGGTTCTGGCGATCGTCGATGAAACCGGTGTGGAACGTGCGACCCACAAGGTCGGCTACGGCTCTAAAGTCTTCGTCAAGGAGGGTCAGGAGATCCACCGTGGCGACAAGCTGTTCGAATGGGATCCGTTTACCCTGCCGATCATCGCCGAAAAGGGCGGCAAGGTCCGTTACGTGGACCTGGTCAACGGGATCGCGGTCCGCGAGGACACCGACGATGCGACGGGCATGACCCAGCGGATCGTCAGCGACTGGCGCGCGGCCCCCAAGGGCAACGAGCTGGCGCCGAAGATCATCATCGCAGGCCCCGACGGGGAACCGGCGTTGAAGGACGACGGCAACCCGGTCAGCTATGCCATGTCGGTTGACGCTGTTCTGTCCGTCGAAGACGGCGAGGACATCCAGGCCGGTGACGTCGTGGCGCGTATCCCGCGTGAAGGCGCCAAGACCAAGGACATCACCGGTGGTCTGCCGCGTGTGGCCGAACTCTTCGAGGCACGTCGCCCGAAGGATCACGCCATCATCGCGGAAATCGACGGCTATGTCCGCTTCGGCAAGGACTACAAGAACAAGCGCCGCATCGCGATCGAAGCGGGCGACGATTCCGAGACCCGCGTCGAATACATGGTGCCGAAAGGCAAGCACATCCCGGTGGCTGAAGGCGACTTCGTCCAGAAGGGTGACTACATCATGGACGGCAACCCGGCCCCGCACGATATTCTTGCGGTCATGGGTGTCGAGGCGCTGGCCGACTACATGATCGACGAGGTGCAGGACGTGTACCGACTGCAAGGTGTGAAGATCAACGACAAGCACATCGAAGTCATCGTGCGTCAGATGCTGCAGAAGTGGGAAATTCAGGACAGCGGCGATACCGTTCTTCTGAAGGGCGAGACCGTGGACAAGGCCGAATTCGACGAGGCCAATGCCAAGGTTGTGGCCCGCGGCGACCGTCCGGCAACGGGCGAGCCGATCCTGCTGGGCATCACCAAGGCGTCGCTGCAAACGCGCAGCTTCATCTCGGCGGCGTCGTTCCAAGAAACCACGCGGGTTCTTACGGAAGCCTCCGTGCAGGGCAAGCGTGACAAGCTGGTCGGTCTGAAAGAGAACGTCATCGTGGGTCGTCTGATCCCGGCAGGCACCGGTGGGGCGACCAGCCGCATCCGTGGCATCGCCGCGTCGCGTGACAGCATCGTGATCGAAACGCGTCGCGAGGAGGCAGAAGAGGCCGCCCGTCTGGCAGCCCCCGAGCCCGCGCCCGCGCAGCCGGATGTCGTCGGTGGCGACGTTTTCGATACGATGATCGTGGACACGCCGGAAAGCCGCGACGAGTAAATCGCGACCCACGGTGAGGCCATCAAAAGGCCCCGGCAGATTGCCGGGGCCTTTTTTCTGTCAGGCGCTGACGATGTCCGGCGTTTCCGCGATGATCCTGCGGTGGCCGTCGCGGGACTGGACCTCCAGAAAGACGGAGTTCACGATGGCGAAGGTTTCCCTGATGTCGTGGTCAAGGTCGGTGACGATCGCCTCGATCCGCTGCGACAGCACATCGTCCGCAAAGTCGATGCTGAGTGTCAGCAGCACCTGATGCGGCCCAAGGTGCAGGCTGCGGATTTCGTTGATGTGCTTGATCTCTGGGATCGACCTGACCATTTCGTGGATGCGGTCGGTCATCTCGGGGGCGGCGGATTCCCCGATCAGCAGGCCCTTGACCTCGATCGCGAGGGTGACGGCCGTGATGCCGAGCACCACGCCGATCACGATCGAGGCGCCCGCGTCGAACAGCGGGTTCGCCAGATACCATGACAGCCCGACGCCGATGGCGGCGATGATCAGACCCAGACAGGCGGCGCTGTCTTCGGCCAGGACGACGAAGATGGCGGGGTCCTTCATGTCGCGCAGATCGCGGATCAGTCCGCGCCCGGCGCGCAGCTTCATGAATTCGCGGATCGCGACCGACAGGGAATAGCCTTCGAAGCAGAACGACACCCCCAGCACGGCGAAGGGGATCCATGGCACGCCGTCTGCCTCGTGCCCGCCGTGCAGGATGGCGCGCACGCCTTCATATATCGACAGGCCCGCGCCGAGGGCAAAGATCAGGACGGCCACGATGAACGACCAGAAGAACACCTCTCCGGCGTAGCCGAAGGGGTGCTGCGCATCCGCGGGCTTCTTGCCGCGCGACATGCCGAGCAGCAGGAACCCTTCGTTGGCGGTATCGACGGTCGAATGGATCCCTTCGGCCAGCATCGCCGAGGATCCCGAAAAGGCGGCGGCGATGAACTTGGTCACGGCGATGCCGAGGTTGGCGAAAAGGGCGGCATAGACGGCCGCCTTGCCGCCGTCGTCGTGTGATGCTGTATCGGCCATGCGGTGCTCCACCATTGTTCAGTGGTATGACGCAAAGCGGTGATCGTGGGTTCCCGCAGCATGCGACCTGCGTAAAAACGAGGGGGCGTGTTCAGACCCTCTGGCGTGGGGCAGGGGGCGCTGATACGCCTCAATCCATGGCACCCTTATCCGATAACATGCGCGGCGCGGCCCTGATGGCGGCAGCAATGATGACCTTCACGGTCAACGATACATTCACCAAGACGCTGTCCGACGTCCTGCCGCTGTCGCAGCTGCTGTTTCTGCGCGGGATCGGCGTGATGATCTGTCTGGCCGTGATGGCCCGCGCGATGGGACAGTTGCGGTTCGATCTGTCGGTGCGGGACTGGGTCTATATCGGCCTGCGCACGCTGGGTGAAATCGGTGGCGCGTATTTCTTCATCACTGCGCTGTTCCACATGCCCATCGCCAACGTCAGTGCGATCCTGCAGGTCCTGCCGCTGAGCGTGGCGCTGGCCGGCGCGCTGTTCATGAATGAACCGCTGGGGTGGCGGCGGCTGGTCGCGATCATGGTGGGCTTTGGCGGTGTCATGCTGATCGTCAGGCCCGGCGGTGCGGATTTCAACATCTTCTCGCTTTATGCCCTTGCGGCGGTGGCCTGCGTGACCCTGCGCGACCTTGTCGTGCGCAAACTGTCGCGGTCGGTGCCGTCGCTGATGGTTTCACTTTCGGCCGCTGTCGGGATCACGGTGTTTTCGGGCGTCGCGTCGATCTGGGTCGATTGGCAGCCCATGTCGGGGCAAGAGGTGTTCCGCCTGGGCGGGGCGACGGTCTTTGTCGTCTTTGGCTACATCTTCTCGGTCGCCGCCATGCGCGTGGGCGAGATCGGATTTGTCGCGCCGTTCCGCTATGCCAGCCTGCTGACGGCCTTGGTGCTGGGCATGATCGTGTTCAAGGAGTTTCCATCGACCCTGACGCTGATCGGTGCGGGAATCGTGGTGGCGACGGGCATCTTCACCCTGTTCCGCGAACAGCAACTGGCCCTGCGCCGCCGGGTCGTACCGGACCGCATCCGCTAGGTTTTGTTGATCTTCGGGCGGTCCGTGCGCAGTGTTGACACCCCCAGTGCAACGGCCTATACGGCCCCTCATCCGGGTCAGGGCGCACTCCGTCCAAATCCGATATCAGAGTTGAAGTGGTCAAGAACCGGGCTGGCAAGGCCTTGTTCCTCTGGAACCCACCGCACCGAACCTCCGGTAAGGGTTCGACTGCGGATTTTTTGTGCTTTTCCGAACGGATTTGCACGCGTCATCAATCCGCGGCCCCCGGTGGTCGCCACACAAGAAAGATGGGGACAACAGCCCAATGCCAACGATCCAGCAGCTGATCCGCAAACCGCGTCAGCCCAAAGTCACCCGGTCGAAATCCATGCACCTTGAAGGCTGCCCGCAGAAGCGCGGCGTCTGCACGCGTGTCTATACGACCACGCCCAAGAAACCGAACTCCGCCATGCGGAAAGTCGCCAAGGTCCGTCTGACCAATGGCTTCGAGGTCATCTCGTACATCCCCGGTGAGAGCCACAACCTTCAGGAACACTCTGTCGTCCTGATCCGTGGCGGCCGTGTAAAAGACCTTCCGGGTGTCCGTTACCACATCCTGCGCGGTGTGCTGGATACCCAAGGCGTCAAAGACCGTAAGCAGCGTCGCTCCAAGTATGGCGCGAAGCGGCCGAAGTAAGAAACTCGGCCGACCCGGGCCTTGCCCGGGGTTTCGCCCGCAACTTGATAAGAGGAAAAAGACATGTCACGTCGTCACGCCGCTGAAAAACGCCAGGTCCTGCCGGACGCCAAGTTCGGTGATACCGTTCTGACCAAATTTATGAACAACCTGATGGTTGACGGCAAGAAAGCCGTCGCCGAACGGATCGTCTACAACGCTTTCGAGCGTGTGGAAGGCAAGCTGAAGAAGTCGCCCGTGGAAGTGTTTCACGAGTGCCTCGAGAACATCAAACCCTCCGTCGAAGTGCGTTCGCGCCGCGTCGGTGGTGCGACCTACCAGGTCCCCGTCGAAGTCCGCCCCGAGCGGCGTGAGGCGCTGGCCATCCGCTGGCTGATCGCCGCTGCCAAAAAGCGCAACGAAAACACGATGGAAGAGCGCCTTGCCGGCGAGCTGCTGGATGCGGTCAACAACCGCGGCACCGCCGTGAAGAAGCGCGAAGACACCCACAAGATGGCCGACGCGAACAAAGCGTTCAGCCACTACCGCTGGTAATTCAGGAGCACCACCACAATGGCACGCGACTATCCTCTGCAGCGCTACCGGAACTTCGGGATCATGGCGCACATCGACGCGGGTAAAACCACGACGACCGAACGCATCCTGTTCTATACCGGCAAGTCCCACAAGATCGGCGAAGTCCACGACGGCGCCGCCACCATGGACTGGATGGAGCAGGAGCAGGAGCGGGGTATCACGATTACCTCTGCTGCGACGACGACCTTCTGGCAGCGTCAGGAAGACCCGACCGCTGACGGCATTTCGGACACGAAGTACCGCTTCAACATCATCGACACCCCCGGCCACGTCGACTTTACCATCGAAGTCGAGCGTTCGCTGGCCGTGCTTGACGGCGCGATCTGCCTGCTGGACGCCAACGCCGGTGTCGAGCCGCAGACCGAAACCGTCTGGCGTCAGGCCGACCGTTACAAGGTTCCGCGGATCGTCTTTGTCAACAAGATGGACAAGATCGGCGCCGATTTCTACAAGTGCGTCAAGATGATCAAGGACCGCACCGGTGCGACCGGCGTGCCGATCAGCCTGCCCATCGGGGCCGAAGACAAGCTGGAAGGCATCATCGACCTGATCAAGATGGAAGAGTGGGTCTGGGAAGGTGAAGACCTCGGCGCAAGCTGGGTTCGCAAGCCGATCCGTGACGATCTGAAAGAGCTTGCCGACGAATGGCGCGCCACGCTGATCGAGACCGCCGTCGACATGGACGACGACGCGATGGAGCAGTACCTGGAAGGCGTCGAGCCCGACGAGGCGACCCTGCGCAAGCTGATCCGCAAGGGCACGCTGTCGCTGTCCTTCGTGCCGGTGGCCGCTGGGTCCGCGTTCAAGAACAAGGGTGTGCAGCCGCTGCTGAACGCCGTCATCGACTTCCTGCCCAGCCCGCTGGACGTGGTCGATTACATGGGCTTCAAGCCCGGTGACGAGACTGAAACGCGCAGCATCCCCCGCCGCGCGGACGACGACATGCCGTTCTCTGGCTTGGCGTTCAAGATCATGAACGACCCCTTCGTGGGCTCTTTGACGTTTACCCGGATCTATTCGGGTCAGCTGAAGAAGGGTGATGCGATGCTGAACTCGACCAAGGGCAACAAAGAGCGCGTTGGCCGGATGATGATGATGCACGCCATCAACCGCGAAGAGATCGACGAGGCGTTTGCCGGCGACATCATCGCGCTGGGTGGTCTGAAGAACACCACGACCGGTGATACGCTGTGTTCGGAAAAGGAACCCGTCGTTCTGGAAACGATGACCTTCCCCGAGCCGGTGATCGAGATCGCCGTCGAACCCAAGACCAAGGCCGACCAGGAAAAGATGGGCGTCGCACTGGCCCGTCTGGCCGCCGAGGATCCGTCCTTCCGCGTGGAGACCGATTTCGAATCCGGTCAGACCATCATGCGCGGCATGGGCGAACTTCACCTCGACATCCTGATCGACCGCATGCGTCGCGAGTTCAAGGTCGAGGCCAACATCGGTGCGCCGCAGGTGGCCTACCGCGAGACGATCGGCCACGAAGTCGAGCATACCTACACCCACAAGAAGCAGTCGGGTGGTTCGGGTCAGTTCGGTGAAGTGAAGCTGCTGATCATGCCGACAGAGCCGGGCGAAGGCTATTCGTTCGAATCCAAGGTCGTGGGTGGTTCGGTGCCGAAGGAATACATTCCGGGCGTCGAAAAGGGCATCAAGTCGGTCATGGACTCAGGTCCGCTGGCAGGTTTCCCGGTCATCGACTTCAAGGTGCAGCTGCTGGAAGGCAAGTACCACGATGTCGACTCCTCGGTCCTCGCGTTCGAGATCGCGGCACGGATGTGCATGCGTGAAGGTCTGCGCAAGGCTGGCGCCAAGCTGCTGGAACCGATCATGAAGGTCGAAGTCGTGACACCGGAAGAATACACCGGTGGCGTCATCGGCGACCTGACGTCCCGTCGCGGGATGGTGCAGGGGCAGGACAGCCGCGGCAACGCGAACGTCATCAACTGCTTCGTGCCGCTGGCGAACATGTTCGGCTACATCAACAACCTGCGGTCCATGACCTCCGGTCGTGCGAACTTCACCATGCAGTTCGATCACTACGAGCCCGTTCCGCAGAACATCTCGGACGAGATCCAGAAGAAATACGCATAAACGGCGTGCGCGGGGCCTGTCCCCGCGCCCCACATTCCCCATTCATCGAATACCAAGGAGGCCATCATGGCTAAGGCAAAGTTCGAACGCAACAAACCGCACGTCAACATCGGGACCATCGGTCACGTTGACCACGGCAAGACGACGCTGACCGCGGCGATCACGAAGTACTTCGGCGACTTCCGCGCCTACGACCAGATCGACGGCGCCCCCGAAGAGAAGGCCCGCGGCATCACGATCTCGACCGCGCACGTCGAGTACGAGTCCGAGGCCCGTCACTACGCCCACGTCGACTGCCCCGGCCACGCCGACTACGTCAAGAACATGATCACCGGTGCCGCCCAGATGGACGGCGCGATCCTGGTCGTGAACGCCGCCGACGGCCCGATGCCGCAAACGCGCGAGCACATCCTGCTGGGCCGCCAGGTGGGCATCCCCTACATGGTCGTCTACATGAACAAGGTCGACCAGGTCGACGACGAGGAACTGCTGGAACTCGTCGAGATGGAAATCCGCGAGCTGCTGTCCAAGTACGACTACCCCGGCGATGACATTCCGATCATCCGCGGCTCGGCGCTGCACGCGATGAACGGCACCCGCCCGGAAATCGGCGAAGAGTCGATCAAGCAGCTGATCGCGGCTGTCGACGAATACATCCCGACGCCCGCCCGCGCCGTGGACCTGCCCTTCCTGATGCCGATCGAGGACGTGTTCTCGATCTCCGGTCGTGGCACCGTGGTCACCGGCCGTATCGAACGTGGCGTGATCAACGTCGGCGACAGCATCGAGATCGTGGGTCTGAAGGACACCAAGACGACGACCTGCACCGGTGTCGAGATGTTCCGCAAGCTGCTGGACAGCGGCCAGGCCGGCGACAACGTCGGCGTCCTGCTGCGCGGCATCGACCGTGACGGCGTGGAGCGTGGTCAGGTTCTGTGCAAGCCGAAGTCCGTGTCGCCGCACACGAAGTTCGAGGCCGAGGCCTATATCCTGAACAAGGAAGAGGGTGGCCGTCACACGCCGTTCTTTGCGAACTACCGCCCGCAGTTCTACTTCCGCACGACGGACGTGACCGGCACCGTGATCCTGCCCGAGGGCACGGAAATGGTGATGCCCGGCGACAACCTGAAGTTCGAAGTCGAACTGATTGCTCCGATCGCGATGGAAGACGGCCTGCGCTTCGCCATCCGTGAAGGCGGCCGCACCGTCGGCGCTGGCGTGGTGTCGAAGATCCTCGCCTAATTCGATTTGCGAATTTGGCGGGTGGGACATGGTAGTGGTTTCGCAGAAACCATGAGAATGTCCCACAGCGTGCCAAGCTAGGTGCTAAAGAAGGCCGCTTCCGAAAGGAGGCGGCCTTTTCTGATTGTTACGCTGAAGCATGACGATAAAGATTGCAGTGTAAGAACCGGCGCAGCCTTCAATTAAAGTAACCTCCGATGTTTGGCTTTTTCAAAAATACCGCTTTCTTGGTCGTCCTTTGTGTATCCCTAGCAATTTCTACGGCATCACTTTTGGCAAAGACCGTCATGTTAACGGCTGAAGTGGCAACTTTGTCAGCCTCTGCTGCGGGCACAGTTATAGCTAACCGCAAGGCGATAGCTTCAGCGGTAGTGAAAGCAAAAGCTAAAGCTCGGATAAGGCGCTATGTTGCAGCAATCCCGCTCGTTGGCATTGCAGCCGTTGCTGCGTTTGAGGCGCAGGATTATCTCGAATGGCAGGACGAAAACCCTGACGGTTCTAAGTCCGACTATGCTTGTGACATGGCGGAGGCGAGTGCGTCGGTGGTCGATGAGGTTCTACAGGATTTACCTGAGAAAATACGCCCTTCGAACGACTATATATTATCGTATCTGCCAGACTGCGAAAACCCGGATTGAAGCGTCGCCAATCTGATCGGCGAGCAAACTGCCCCTAGACACCATCCCCGACTCACCCTATAGGGACCCAACTTGCCAAGGGTGCGCCGTCGCGTGCCCTTTTTAAGTTAAACAGAAGACGCGACGAGGGGGCCGGATGAGCCTGTCTCCTCCTCTCCGATCTCAGCCCTAGTTGAAGGGTGATGTCACATGGCAGCCAGCCAGAACATCCGCATTCGCCTCAAGGCGTTTGACTACCGCGTCCTCGACGCCTCCACCGCAGAGATCGTCTCGACCGCCAAGCGCACCGGCGCGTCGGTCCGTGGCCCGATCCCCCTGCCGAACAAGATCGAAAAATTCACCGTTCTGCGCGGTCCGCACATCGACAAGAAGTCGCGCGACCAGTTCGAGATCCGCACGCACAAGCGTCTGCTGGACATCGTCGACCCGACCCCGCAGACCGTTGACGCCCTGATGAAGCTCGACCTCGCCGCTGGCGTGGACGTGCAGATCAGCGTTTAAGGGAGGATATTGCATATGCTCCGTACAGGATTGATCGCGAAGAAGCTGGGCATGACCCGTCTCTTCATGGAAGACGGCCGCCAGATCCCGGTGACCGTCCTCGCCCTGGAAAACCTTCAGGTCGTCGCACAGCGCACGCCAGAGCGTGACGGCTATACCGCCGTTCAGCTGGGCGCAGGCACAGCCAAGGTGAAGCGCGTCAGCGCGCCGATGCGTGGCCACTTCGCCAAGGCGAACGTGGAACCCAAGCGCAAGGTCGCGGAATTCCGCGTCGCCGCCGAGAACATGATCGACGTCGGTGAAGAAATCACTGCGAACCACTACTTTGCTGGTCAGTATGTCGACATCTCCGGCACCTCGATCGGTAAGGGTTTCGCCGGCGTCATGAAGCGCCACAACTTCGGCGGCTTGCGCGCGTCGCACGGTGTGTCCGTGTCGCACCGTTCGCACGGCTCTGTCGGCCAGTGTCAGGATCCGGGCCGCATCTTCAAAGGCAAGAAGATGGCCGGTCACATGGGGTCCGCCCGTGTCACCACCCAGAACCTGCAGGTCGTCCGCACCGACGCCGACCGTGGCCTGATCATGGTCAAGGGCGCCGTTCCGGGGTCCAAGGGCGCATGGGTCACCGTCAAGGATGCCGTCAAGAAGGCGACACCCGAAGGCGTGATGTACCCCGCTGGCCTGAAGTCGCTGGACGACGAAGCCAAGCGTCTGGCACAGGAAGCTGCCGATGCAGCCGCCGCTGAAGAAGCCGCAGCCGCCAAGGCCGCAGCCGAGGCAGAGCAGGCCGCAGAAGAAGCCGCCGCAGCGGAACTGGCGAACGACGCCAAGTCCGTGGATGAAACCAACGCTGAAGAAGGTGGTGACAAAAATGAAGGCTGATGCAATCAAACTCGACGGCGCAGCTGCTGGTTCTGTGGAACTGGACGACGCCATCTTCGGGCTGGAGCCGCGTGCGGACATCCTGCACCGTGTGGTCCGCTGGCAGCGCAACAACGCGCAGCAGGGCACGCACGCCACGCTGGGCCGGTCCGACGTGTCCTACTCGACCAAGAAGATCTATCGCCAGAAGGGCACCGGTGGCGCACGTCACGGGTCCAAGGGCGCGCCGATCTTCCGTCACGGTGGTGTCTACAAGGGTCCGACCCCGCGCAGCCACGGCCACGAGCTGACCAAGAAGTTCCGCAAGCTGGGTCTGCGTCACGCGCTGTCCGCCAAGATGCTGGCCGGAGAGCTGGTGGTCATCGACCAACTGGCCGTCGACAATGCCAAGACGCAGGCACTGGCCAAGCACGTGAACGATCGCGGCTGGAAGCGTGCGCTGATTATCGACGGGGCCGAGGTCAACGCCGACTTCGCCCGTGCAGCGCGCAACCTGGCCAATCTGGACGTCCTCCCGTCGATGGGTGCCAACGTCTATGACATCCTGAAAAGCGACACGCTGGTCATCACGAAGGCCGGTCTCGAAGCACTGGAGGCTCGTCTGAAATGAGCACGAAAGCTGAACACTACGACGTGATCCGCAAGCCGATCATCACCGAAAAAGCGACCATGATGTCCGAATCCAACGGCGTCGTGTTCGAGGTGGCGATCGATGCCAACAAGCCGATGATCAAGCAGGCCGTCGAGGCCCTGTTCGGTGTGAAGGTCAAGGCCGTCAACACGACGATCACCAAGGGCAAAGTGAAGCGCTTTCGCGGCTCATTGGGTACCCGCAAGGACGTCAAGAAGGCCTACGTGACGCTTGAAGAAGGCAACACGATCGACGTGAGCACCGGTCTGTAAGACTGGTCGAACGGTTGGAATGAAGGAGGCCCTCGCGGGAACGCGGGGGCTTTTTTTGTCGCAGCGCGTCGTCAACCAAAGAAATCGACAATCGCGGATGTCCAGAAAAAGGGTCACTACTTGATTTCACGGCATTGTCACCACACGTCAAGGAGGTAAATCATTAGGGAAATACATCATAATGCCTACTTTCAAAGCTGCCGTTCAATACGATGATTTAAAAGGTACTGTCGCTGTAGATGAGAGCGATAACCACAGGATTCATACGATGCTGACCGAGCAAGGAATTGCTAGGGCCGATGAAATCCTTGTTGGCTTCAGGATCGGATCAGGCTGTGTGGATAAGGGGCCAGTCGATAGTGTGAGCCTCGTCGTATACCTTTCAGCCACCACGTTTGATCGAGGGGTGTCGAAAATCCGAGCTGTGGACATCCAAATGACTCCTGGTGAAGCGTTGGCTTACTTTAAGCGATTTGATTTGGTAGCTGTGCGCAAAGATCTGGACGTTTCGAGTGCTGAAGTCGATGGTCCCCACTACGACTAAATTTCACGTGATTTAGTTGGTTCGCTGGGGCAGACCGCATTTCCGCAAGTTTATCATAGGTTGCGCGATTAGCGTGGATCGATTTTTTCCACCCCTTGCCACCCCACCCCCTCCCTGCTATCAGCCGCTCACTCAACCGGCCCCGGATTCGTTCCGGGGCCGTTTAGTTTATTCTTTGGCACCTACGGGGGCCTTCACTTCAGGGGCCGCCCAGCGGTCCCGCCAAGCAAACGGAAGACAGAAACATGGCACTCAAGTCGTACAAACCGACGACGCCGGGCCAGCGTGGGCTGGTGCTGATCGACCGTTCGGAGCTTTGGAAAGGACGTCCCGTCAAGTCCCTCACACAGGGTCTGACGAAATCGGGCGGCCGGAACAACACCGGACGGATCACCATGCGTCGTATCGGTGGGGGCGCAAAGCGTCTCTATCGCATCGTCGATTTCAAGCGCAACAAGCTGGACATGTCCGCTGTTGTCGTGCGGATCGAATACGACCCGAACCGCACCGCCTTTATCGCGCTGATCCAGTACGAAGACGGCACACAGAATTACATCCTGGCCCCGCAGCGCATCTCGATCGGTGACAAGGTCATCGCATCGGCCAAGGCTGACATCAAGCCGGGCAACGCCATGCCTTTCTCTGGCATGCCGATCGGTACCATCGTCCACAACATCGAGCTGAAGGCCGGCAAGGGCGGTCAGATCGCCCGTGCGGCTGGCACCTACGCCCAGTTCGTCGGTCGTGACGGTGGCTACGCCCAGATCCGCCTGTCCTCTGGCGAACTGCGTCTGGTCCGTCAGGAATGCATGGCCACCATCGGTGCCGTGTCGAACCCCGACAACTCTAACCAGAACTACGGTAAAGCCGGTCGTATGCGCCACTACGGCGTGCGTCCTTCGGTCCGTGGTGTCGCCATGAACCCGATCGACCACCCGCACGGTGGTGGTGAAGGCCGGACCTCGGGTGGTCGTCACCCGGTCACCCCGTGGGGCAAGGGCACCAAGGGCAACAAGACTCGCGACAAGAACAAGGCCTCCTCGCGCCTGATCGTTCGCACGCGTCACCAGAAGAAGAAAGGCCGCTAATATGGCTCGCTCTGTATGGAAAGGCCCTTTTGTCGACGCGTATGTGTTGAAAAAGGCCGAAGCGTCCCGCGAAGGCGGCCGCAACGAAGTCATCAAGATCTGGTCGCGCCGCTCGACGATCCTGCCCCAGTTCGTGGGCCTGACGTTTGGCGTCTACAACGGCAAGAAGCACATCCCTGTCAACGTCTCTGAGGACATGATCGGTCAGAAGTTCGGTGAGTATTCCCCGACGCGGACCTATTACGGTCACGCAGCCGACAAAAAAGCGAAGCGGAAGTAAGCCATGAGCAAGGACAAGAATCCCCGCCGCGTGGCTGACAACGAAGCCCGCGCCAAGCTGCGGATGCTGCGTACCAGCCCGCAGAAACTGAACCTCGTGGCCGCGCTGATCCGTGGCAAGAAGGTCGAGAAGGCCCTGACGGACCTGACCTTCAGCAAGAAGCGGATCGCAGGCGACGTGAAGAAGTGCCTTCAGTCGGCCATCGCCAATGCCGAGAACAACCACAACCTGGACGTCGACGAACTGGTCGTCGCCGAGGCCTATGTGGGCAAGAACCTGATCATGAAGCGCGGACGTCCCCGTGCCCGTGGCCGGTTCGGCAAGATCGTCAAGCCGTTCTCGGAAATCACAATCCTGGTCCGCCAGATTGAGGAGCAAGCATAATGGGTAACAAAGTCAATCCCATCGGCATGCGTCTGCAGGTCAACCGGACCTGGGACAGCCGCTGGTATGCAGATACCAAGGACTACGGCAATCTGCTGCTGGAAGACCTCGCCATCAAGGCTTTCATTCGTAAAGAGTGCAAGCAGGCCGGCATTAGCCACGTGATCATCGAGCGTCCGCACCGCAAGTGCCGCGTCACGATCCACGCGGCCCGTCCGGGCGTCATCATCGGCAAGAAGGGTGCGGACATCGAAGGTCTGCGCCAGAAGCTGGCGAAGCTGACGAAGTCCGAACTGCACCTGAACATCGTCGAAGTGCGCAAGCCCGAGATGGATGCGGCCCTGGTCGCTGAAAACATCGGTCAGCAGCTGGAACGCCGGGTGTCCTTCCGTCGTGCCATGAAGCGCGCCGTGCAGAACACCATGCGTATGGGTGCCCTTGGCATCCGTGTGAACCTTGCGGGCCGTCTTGGCGGCGCCGAGATTGCACGGACCGAATGGTACCGTGAAGGCCGCGTGCCCCTGCACACCCTGCGGGCTGACATCGATTACGCGCTCTACGAAGCCATGACCCCCTATGGTATCATCGGGATCAAGGTCTGGATCTTCAAAGGCGAGATCATGGAGCATGACCCCCAGGGTCACGATCGCAAGCACGCCGAGCTGCAAGAGGGCGCGATTCCCCGCGGTCCCGGCGGCCCGCGTCGTGACCGGTAAGGAGTAGAGAAGATGCTGCAACCAAAGCGCACCAAATTCCGCAAGATGCACAAGGGCCGGATCCATGGCGATGCGAAGGGCGGGTCTGACCTGAACTTCGGCACCTATGGTCTGAAGGCTGTTGAGCCCGAGCGGATCACCGCACGCCAGATCGAAGCCGCACGTCGTGCCATGACGCGTCACATGAAGCGTCAGGGCCGCGTCTGGATCCGGATTTTCCCGGATCTGCCCGTCACCTCCAAGCCCGTCGAAGTGCGTATGGGTAAAGGTAAGGGTTCGGTCGATTTCTGGGCCGCCAAGGTCAAGCCCGGCCGCGTGATGTTCGAGATCGACGGTGTCGATGAAGTCACCGCACGCGAGGCCCTGCGCCTTGCCGCGATGAAGCTGCCGATCAAGACCCGCACCGTGGTCCGCGAGGACTGGTAAGTCTTCACGCGGTGGGGGAAAGCGGTTGGCGCAGCCAACTGCGGCCCCACACGGTCAATCATTACGAAAGCCCCGCTGTCACAAGCGGGGCTTTTGCCTTTTCACCCCATCGGATAAGCTTGCCCCATGTCAGATATCTCCTCTCTCTTCGTGACCCGCCTGTATCGTGCCAAGCTGTCAGAGCATGGCAAACCCGTCGATCCCGCCGAGCTGGAGGCGACGTGCCTGTCGATTGCCGAGGATGACGAGGCGGGCCAGGCGTGGTGCGAGGAGCATGACTTTCCGGGCTACACATCCTACGCGTCGCTGACGGACCTGCCGTGGCGGATGCCGATCTTCAAGACGCTGAAGAAGGCGCTCGACAAGCACGTGAGGTCCTTTGCCGCCGACCTGGCCTTCGATCTGGGCGACAAGAAGCTGAAGCTGGAAGACCTCTGGATCAATATCCTGCCGGAGGGGGGCATCCACACCGCCCACATCCACCCGCATTCCGTCATCTCCGGCACGACCTATGTGGCGATGCCCAAGGGCACCTCTGCCATCAAGTTCGAGGACCCGCGCCTGCCGATGATGATGGCCGCCCCCGGTCGTTTGAAGGATGCGGAGCAGGCGTTGCGCCAGTTCATCTACGTGGCCCCCGATGTGGGCGACGTGTTGCTGTGGGAAAGCTGGCTGCGCCACGAGGTGCCGATGAACATGGCCGAAGAGGACCGGATTTCGGTCAGCTTTAATTATCGCTGGGGCGACTGACGGATCACCGGTTAGCTTGGTCACACGGGCCGACGCCGTGGCGTCGCCGGGGACCGAAAGACTCTTGTGGCTATGGGGTTGTCAGATGAGTGCAACACCTGTAGAGGAGCGCTTCATCGTGAACTCCACTGGACGAAGGGTGACCCGTAAGGGCCCTCCAGTGATGTTGAAAGGAAATGGCATGAAAGCCAACGAACTGCGTGACAAGACGCCCGATCAGCTTCGGGAAGAGCTTGTAAACCTTAAGAAAGAATCCTTCAATCTGCGTTTTCAGCAGGCCACCGGCCAGCTGGAAAACACCGCAGGCATCCGCAACGCCCGTCGTGGTGCGGCCCGTGTGAAGACGATTCTCAACCAGAAAGCGGCAGACGCCGCCAAGTCGGAGGCGTAAAGAATGCCCAAGCGTATCCTGACAGGCGTCGTGACGTCGAACCAGAACGAGCAGACCGTGACCGTGTCGGTCGAGCGTCGCTTCAAGCACCCGCTGCTGCACAAGACCGTGCGGAAGTCGAAGAAATACCGCGCCCATGACGAGAACAACGCGTTCAACGTGGGCGATCAGGTGCGCATCCAGGAATGTGCGCCGAAGTCGAAGACGAAACGCTGGGAAGTGATCGCGTCCTAAGACGCCTTCATCATCAGTTTAACGAAACCCTAGGGCCCGCCGGACAGAAATCGGCAAAGCGCCTTAAAGGTCGAAAGGTAACCAAATGATCCAGATGCAGACCAATCTGGATGTTGCTGACAACAGCGGCGCTCGCCGTGTTCAGTGCATCAAGGTTCTGGGCGGTTCTCACCGCCGGTATGCTTCCGTGGGTGACATCATCGTGGTGTCGGTCAAGGAAGCGATCCCCCGTGGTCGCGTAAAGAAAGGTGACGTCCGCAAGGCCGTCGTCGTGCGCACCGCAAAGGAAGTTCGCCGTGAAGACGGCACCGCGATCCGTTTCGATCGCAACGCGGCTGTTATTCTGAATAACAACAACGAGCCCGTCGGCACCCGTATCTTCGGGCCGGTCGTGCGCGAGCTGCGTGCCAAGAACTTCATGAAAATCATCTCTCTTGCGCCGGAGGTGCTGTAATGGCTGCCAAACTTCGCAAAGGTGACAAGGTCATCGTGCTGGCCGGCAAGGACAAGGGCCTGACCGGCGAGATCAAGTCCGTCGATCCGAAGGCCGGCAAGGCCATCGTCGAGGGCGTGAACATCGCGATCCGTCATGCCAAGCAGTCGCAATCGTCCGAAGGCGGTCGCACGCCCAAGCCGATGCCGATCCAGCTGAGCAACCTCGCTGTGGCCGACGCCAACGGCAAGCCGACCCGCGTCGGTTTCCGCATGGACGGCGACACCAAGGTGCGCTTCGCCAAGACCACAGGGGATGCACTCTGATGTTGGACCAAGCAAACTATACCCCGCGCCTCAAGCAGCAGTACATGGATACGATCCGTGCCGCGCTGACCGAGGAATTCGGCTACAAGAACCAGATGCAGGTTCCCAAGCTGGACAAGATCGTCCTGAACATCGGCTGTGGTGCTGAGGCTGTCCGTGACAGCAAGAAGGCCAAATCCGCACAGGAAGACCTGTCCACCATCGCCGGCCAGAAGGCCCTGACCACGCGCGCCAAGAAATCCATCGCTGGTTTCCGCGTCCGCGAGGACATGCCGCTGGGTGCGAAAGTCACCCTGCGTGGCGACAAGATGTACGAATTCCTGGACCGTCTGATCACCGTCGCAATGCCGCGTATCCGCGACTTCCGCGGCGTTTCCGGCAAGTCCTTTGACGGTCGTGGCAACTACGCCACCGGCCTGAAAGAGCACCTGGTGTTCCCCGAGATCAACTTTGACAAGATCGACGAGAACTGGGGCATGGACATCGTGATCTGCACCACCGCCAACACCGACGCTGAAGCCAAGAGCCTGTTGAAAGCCTTCAACATGCCCTTCAACAGCTGATTGGGAGAATAAGTTATGGCCAAGAAATCCATGATCGAGCGCGAGAAGAAGCGCGAAAAGCTGGTGGCGCAGTATGCTGAGAAGCGTGCAAGCCTGAAGGCGATCATCAACGACCAAGAGAAGCCCGTCGAAGAGCGGTTCAAGGCAACGCTGGCCCTCACCAAGCTGCCGCGCAACTCCTCTGCCGTGCGTCTGCACAACCGTTGCCAGCTCACCGGGCGTCCGCACGCCTATTACCGCAAACTCAAGATCAGCCGGATCGCGCTGCGGAACCTTGGTTCCAACGGCGAGATCCCGGGCATGGTCAAGTCGAGCTGGTAAGGAGAATTTATCATGATGAACGATCCTATCGGTGACATGCTGACACGTATCCGCAACGGTCAGATGCGCGGCAAGGCTGCGGTGGAAACACCTGCGTCCAAGCTGCGTGGCTGGGTGCTGGATGTGCTGGCCGACGAAGGCTACATCCGCGGTTACGAGAAGCGCGACGGCAAGGACGGTCACCCGGCCTTTTCGATCGAGCTGAAGTACTACGAAGGCGAAGCTGTCATTCGCGAAGTGAAGCGGGTCTCCAAGCCCGGTCGTCGCGTCTACATGTCCGTCAATGATCTGCCGAGCGTCCGTCAGGGCCTTGGTGTGTCGATTGTCTCCACCCCCAAGGGTGTGATGTCTGATGCAAACGCACGTGCCGCCAATGTTGGTGGCGAAGTGCTCTGCACCGTCTTCTAAGGAGAGCAAGATGTCTCGTATTGGTAAGAAACCGGTCGAGCTGCCCTCCGGGGTTGAGGCGAAAGTCTCCGGCCAGACCGTCGAAGTGAAGGGCCCGAAAGGGACCCGCTCCTTCAAAGCAACCGACGATGTGACCCTCGCGGTCGAGGACAATGCAATCACTGTGACGCCGCGCGGCAAGTCCAAGCGCGCCCGTCAGCAGTGGGGTATGTCCCGGTCGATGGTGGAAAACCTCGTTACCGGCGTCACCACCGGTTTCAAGAAAGAGCTTGAAATCAACGGCGTTGGTTACCGTGCCACGATGCAGGGCGACAAGGTCCTGAAACTGGCATTGGGTTACAGCCACGATGTGAACTTCGAAGTGCCGGAGGGCGTCACCGTGACGGCCCCCAAGCAGACCGAAATCATTGTTGAAGGTATCGACCAGCAGCTTGTTGGACAGGTCGCCGCGAACATTCGCGAGTGGCGTGCACCCGAGCCCTACAAGGGCAAGGGTATCAAGTACAAAGGCGAGTACATCTTCCGCAAAGAAGGTAAGAAGAAGTAACATGGCAAACAGCAAACGTACCCTGTTCCTCAAGCGCCGCATGCGCGTCCGGAACAAACTGCGGGCTGTGAACGCCGGGCGCATGCGCCTGTCGGTTCACCGGTCCAACAAGAACATCAGCGTCCAGCTGATCGACGACGTGAAAGGTCTGACGCTTGCGTCCGCTTCCACGCTCGAAAAGGATCTGGGCGTTGTGGGTCAGAACAACATCGAAGCCGCCAAGAAGGTGGGCACTGCGATTGCAGAGCGTGCCAAGGCTGCCGGTGTGGACACCGCCTATTTCGACCGTGGCGGTTTCCTGTTTCACGGCAAGGTGAAGGCAGTTGCCGACGCCGCCCGTGAAGCTGGTCTGAAAATCTAAAGTGCAGGCGGGTGCCCTCGGGCGCCCGCCTCGATGATCGGGGGGCCTCTTGTCCCACTGCGATCGCATCAATGGCGGCAACGCCACCCAAGATAAGGATGCCAACATGGCAGAACGTGATAACAATCGTGGCGGCGGCCGTGGCCGTCGTGAAGAGCAGACGCCGGAATTTGCCGACCGCCTGGTCGCCATCAACCGCGTGTCGAAAACCGTCAAGGGTGGTAAGCGCTTCGGTTTCGCAGCCCTCGTCGTCGTCGGTGACCAGAAGGGTCGCGTCGGTTTCGGCAAGGGCAAGGCCAAGGAGGTCCCCGAGGCCATCCGCAAGGCCACCGAGCAGGCCAAGCGTCAGATGATCCGCGTCGCCCTGCGCGACGGCCGGACGCTGCACCACGACATGGAAGGCCGTCATGGCGCCGGTCGCGTCGTGATGCGTCAGGCCCCCGCCGGTACCGGTATCATCGCCGGTGGTCCGATGCGTGCGGTGTTCGAGATGCTGGGCGTGCAGGACGTTGTGTCCAAGTCGCTGGGATCGACGAACCCCTACAACATGATCCGGGCCACCATCGACGGCCTGAACAAGGAACAATCGCCCCGCTCTGTGGCGCAGCGTCGCGGCAAGAAAGTCGCCGACATTCTGCCCAAGCGTGACGATCACGTGACCGAGCAAAGCGACGTGGCCCACAACGCCACCGAAGCCGACGCTTCGGCTGACGCGTAAGGAGATCTGAGCATGGCTAAAACAATCGTCGTCAAGCAGATCGGGTCCCCGATCCGCCGCCCCGCCGTTCAGCGTGCCACGCTGGTCGGCCTTGGCCTGAACAAGATGCACCGCACGCGGGAGCTGGAGGATACGCCCTCCGTCCGCGGCATGGTGAACAGCATCCCGCACCTCGTCGAGATCATCGAAGAGCGCGGCTAAGCGGCCTCCGCCACACCTTCGGGTGCTGGCCACACGACGCCTCCGGTGAAAACCGGGGGCGTTTTGCGTTTGCGGCAGGCCGCGCCGTCATGCGCAAAACGCATGGATGGTATGGTTTTCCAGCCGTTGTCTAAAGTTTTCAGAGTGCCTAATTCCTTAGCACAAACGTCATATATCACGCGTACAGGATTCGCTGTGCCGCATTTACTCTGAAAGCTCCTCCCATGCCCTACAGCTCCAACATTGCCCCCCACGTCTCCAGCGCCAGCTTTGGTCAGGTCGTCGTGGATGCCTTCGCCGATCTGCGCGATGCCTTCGCCCGCCGCCGCGCCTATCGCACGACCGCCCGCGACCTGAACGCCCTTTCGGATTACGAACTGGCCGATATCGGCGTGACCCGTGACATGATCACGGACATTGCCCGGTCCGGTGCCGCACGCCTCTGATCCGCAGAACGATCCGGTCCGGAACGCCCTCGAACCGCCGTTCGGGGGCGTTTTGCGTTTCGCACCCAGCGGACCGCCCCGGGCGGTTGACCGGTGGTGCGGCGCTGCCTAACATTACACAACGGTCATATTCACAACGGGAGGGCAAAGGCTGAACATGCGCATCATTCGCCGTCTTCAGCATGGTCCCCGTGACGCCCTGCAGATCCGTTTGCAGGGCTGACCAGATCCGGTCTGCCCATCCCGCCGCGCGTGCCGCGGCACAGATTTCATGTGCAGAGACCGCAATGACCCTCATCGACATTCAATCCCTCGGGGTGACCCTTGGCGACACGCTGTTCACCGACCTGACCCTGACCATCACCAAGGGCGATCGCATCGGCCTTGTCGCGGCCAACGGGCGTGGCAAATCCACGCTGCTGGGCTGTATCGCCGGCCACATTGATCCGACACAAGGCGAAATCACCCGCGCCCGCGGGTTGCGCATCGGCCATGTCGGTCAGCACCTGATCCCCGATGATGCCGACCTGACGCTTTATGACGTGGTCCTGCGCGCCCTGCCGCCGGAGCAGGCCGATGGCGAGGCGTGGCGGGTGGATGTCGTCCTTGATGACCTGCAGGTGCCGCAGGAGTTGCACCAGCAGCGCCTGTCGACGCTCAGCGGCGGCTGGCAACGCACGGCGCTGCTTGCCGCCGCCTGGGTGGCAGAGCCGGATGTGCTGTTGCTGGACGAACCCACCAACCACCTTGACCTGCACCGCATCGGCCTGTTGCAGGGCTGGCTGGCCGCCCTGCCGCGCAGCGTGCCGGTCGTCGTGACCAGCCACGACCGCGCCTTTCTGGACGCCGTCACCAACCGCACCCTGTTCTTGCGGGCCAGCGATAGCCGCAGCTTTGCGCTGCCCTATACCCCCGCGCGCGCCGCGCTGGCGGAGGCGGACGCCGCCGACGCACGTCGCTTTGCCAACGATCTGAACAAGGCCCAACAGTTGCGCAGGCAGGCGGCAAAGCTCAAGAACATCGGGATCAACTCCGGCTCTGACCTGCTGATCACCAAGACCAAGCAGCTTGGCGCGCGCGCCGACCGGATCGAGGCTGCGGCCTGGCCCGCCCATGCCGAGAAGGGGGCAGGGGAGATCCGCCTTGCCAACAGTGGCACCCACGCCAAGGCCCTGGTCACGCTGGAGGATGTGGCGGTCGCGACCCCGGACGGACGGCTGCTCTATCGCACGGGGCAGACGTGGATCACGCCGGGCGACCGGGTCGTCCTGCTGGGCAGCAATGGCACCGGCAAGACGCAACTGGTCCGCCTGATCCATGCGGCCGTGACCGGTGCTGCGTCGCAGATCAGATGCGCGCCCAGCGTCAGCATGGGATATTCCGACCAGCACCTGAGCCAGCTGTCCCGCACGGATACCCCGATGAATGCCATCGCCGGTCAATTTGACGTGGGCGACAGCCGGGCGCGGGGGCTGCTGGCCGGGGCAGGGATCGACATCCGGATGCAGGATACGCCCATTGCAGCGCTGTCGGGCGGGCAGCGGGCGCGGCTGGCGATGCTGGTCCTGCGCCTGCAACAGCCGAACTTCTACCTGCTGGACGAACCGACGAACCACCTCGACATCGACGGGCAAGAGGCGCTGGAGGACGAGCTTGTCAGCCAGGGCGCCGCCTGCCTGCTGGTCAGCCACGACCGGCAGTTCCTGCGGGCCGTCGGCACCCGATTCTGGCAGATCATCGGCAGGCGGCTGGTCGAGGTCGATGACCCCGAAACCTTTCTGGCCGGTGAAATGGCTTAGGCCTCGCGGGCCAGCCGTTCTTCGAGCACGTCGAAGGGCACGCCCGGCTCGTCCTTGGCGCCCCGGATGACCAGCGATGTCTTGACGCTTGCCACGTTGGGCGCGCTGGTCAGCTCTTCGGTCAGAAAGCGCTGGAAGGACCGCAGGTCGGGGGCCACGCACTTGAGGACGAAATCGACCTCGCCGTTCAGCATGTGGCACTCGCGCACCAGCGACCAGCCCTTGCACTTGGCCTCGAAGGCACTCAGGTCCGCCTCGGCCTGACTGACAAGACCGACCATGGCAAAGACCTGCACTTCGAACCCCAGTTCGCGCGGGTCGATATCGGCATGGTATCCGCGGATATAGCCCTGCTCTTCCAGCGTGCGAACGCGGCGCAGGCAGGGCGGCGCGCTGATGCCGACGCGCTTGGCCAGCTCCACGTTGGTCATGCGGCCGTCGGCCTGCAGTTCCGCCAGAATCATCCGGTCGATCTCGTCCAGCTTGGCACCGGGCATCGCGTCTATCCTATCAGGTCTTTTGCAATTCCTACGCGTTGCGGCGCAGAGACGCAATATTCTATCACGCACGCGCAACATCTGACAATCCGCAGTGCCTTTTCATACGGCAACCGCAGCCCTATATCAGGCCACAGACCAGCAGGAGTTCACCATGTCCCAACAGCCGACGCATACAAAGGTTCTGATCGTGGGGTCCGGCCCCGCAGGCTATACCGCCGGCGTCTATGCCAGCCGGGCCATGCTGGAGCCCATGCTGATCCAGGGCATCGAACCCGGCGGCCAGCTGACCACCACGACCGAGGTCGAAAACTGGCCCGGCGATACCGAGGTGCAGGGTCCCGACCTGATGGTCCGGATGGAGGCGCATGCCCGCGCGATGGGCACCAACATCGTGCATGACATCGTGACCTCCCTCGATCTGTCCAAGCGTCCCTTCACCGCGACCTGCGACAGCGGCGGCGTCGTCACTGCCGATGCCGTGATCCTGGCCACCGGTGCGCGCGCCAAATGGCTGGGCCTGCCGTCAGAGGAGAAGTTCAAGGGCTTTGGCGTCTCTGCCTGCGCGACCTGCGATGGCTTTTTCTACCGCGGGCAGGAAATCGTCGTCGTCGGCGGCGGCAACACGGCCGTGGAAGAGGCGCTGTTCCTGACCAATTTCGCCTCGAAGGTCACGTTGGTGCATCGCCGCGGCGAGTTGCGCGCCGAGAAGATCCTGCAGAACCGCCTGCTGAAGAACCCCAAGATCGAAATGCTCTGGTACCACGCGGTCGAAGAGGTCGTCGGCACTACCGATCCGCTGGGCGTCGAGGCGGTCCGCGTGAAGCATGTCGAGACCGGAGAGATCACCGAGATTCCCGCCAAGGGGCTGTTCATCGCCATCGGCCACGCGCCCGCGTCCGAACTGGTCAAGGATCAGCTGGAGCTGCACCACGGCGGCTACGTCAAGGTCGAGCCGGGCACGACCCGCACTGCCATCCCGGGTGTTTTCGCCGCCGGCGATCTGACCGATCATATCTACCGTCAGGCCGTGACCTCTGCGGGGATGGGCTGCATGGCGGCGCTGGATGCGGAACGCTTCCTGGCCGAGCAGGGCGAAACCGACGCAAGCACGGAACTGCCGTTGGGCTACGGCGCGCCGGAGGCCGCCGCCGAGTGATCGCATGGCGCGGCACGGCGTGGCGTCTGATCGACGCCGCCGCCGTCGACCGCGCCACCTGGCCCGTCCCCTCTCCGGAAGGGCGGTTCCACCACGACGGCCAGCCCGCCATCTACACCTCGCTGACGCCCGAGGGCTGTGGCATCGCGATCAGGGCCTACCTGAGGGCCGACGGCCCCCCGCGCATGCTCGTGCCGCTGACCATCGCGGCGAAGCGGGTGGTCGATCTGCGTGAGGCGGGACTTGCGCCCTCCATCGTCTGGCAGGACATCCGCGCCAGCGGCGCGCCGTCGCCCACATGGGCGCTGTCGGACATGGCCCGCGACCGGGGCGCGCAGGGCCTGTTGTACCGCTCCCGCTCTCGCCCGGATCTCGTTCATCTCGTGCTGTTCGACCCTGCCGCAATCCGCGACGCCGGCCCGGCGCAGGCCTGGTCCGCTTCCGTCTGACACACCGACTGTCGCGGAAACGCACACAGACCGTTGCGGGCAAAGTTTGTTCTTTCATGAACAGACTTTTTGAGGCAAAGAGCGTTCAAGCATGAACATATATCGAATCGCCGCACTGTGACTGTCCTGAAACCCGTTCTTATGACCGATGCCGAGGAGGGCCTGTTCCGCCTTCTGCGGCAGCTCGATCTGGCGCCCTTTGCCAGCCAGCGCGAGACGGCGGCGGCGGTGGGCGTGTCGCTGGGGCGGCTGAACGCGCAGATCAAGCAGGCCATCGCCGACGGTCACGTCAGCCTGGGTGAGCAATCCGGTGCCGACCGGCGCAGCCGTGTGGCCTACGGCCTGACCCACAAGGGCGCGGCGCTGAAGGCCCGCCTGACCGACAGGTTCCTGGCGCGCAAGTTCGCCGAATATGACGCCCTCCACGCCGAGCTGACCGGACAGGCCAGCGGCTATGCCTTCACCCTGAACAGGATTTCGACCATGCAGAACAACCTTTCGCCGATCCCAGAACTGTACGTTTCGCCAGACAGCGCGCAGCGGCTGAAGGCCGAGGCCGGCGATCTGGTCAGCCACGATCTGACGTCACGCCAGATCTGCGATCTTGAATTGCTGATGAACGGCGGCTTCTACCCGCTGAAGGGGTTCCTGCCAGAGGCCGACTACGATTCCGTCGTGTCCGACATGCGCCTGTCCGACGGCAAGCTCTGGCCGATGCCGATCACCCTTGATGTGTCCGAAAAGTTCGCCGAGACGGTCGAGGTCGGCACCGACATCGCCTTGCGCGATCAGGAAGGCGTGATCCTTGCCACCATGACGGTCACCGACAAATGGGTGCCGAACAAGCAGCTGGAGGCCGAAAAGGTCTTCGGCGCTGACGATTCGGCCCACCCGGCCGTCAATTACCTGCACAACACCGCTGGTGCCGTCTATCTGGGTGGCCCGGTGACCGGCATCCAGCAGCCCGTCCACTATGACTTCCGCTCGCGCCGCGACACGCCGAACGAACTCCGCGCGCTGTTCCGCAAGCTGGGCTGGCGCAAGGTCGTGGCCTTCCAGACCCGCAACCCGCTGCACCGCGCGCATCAGGAACTGACGTTCCGGGCCGCCCGCGAGGCGCAGGCCAACCTGCTGATCCACCCGGTCGTCGGCATGACCAAGCCCGGCGACGTCGATCACTTCACCCGCGTGCGCTGCTACGAAGCCGTGCTGGACCAGTATCCCGCCTCCACCACCTCGATGTCGCTGCTGAACCTCGCCATGCGCATGGCTGGCCCGCGCGAGGCGGTCTGGCATGGCCTGATCCGCGCCAACCACGGCTGCACCCACTTCATCGTGGGCCGCGACCACGCGGGCCCCGGCAAGAACTCTGCCGGCAAGGACTTCTACGGCCCCTACGATGCGCAGGATCTGTTCAAAAAATACCAGGACGAAATCGGCGTTGAGATGGTCGATTTCAAGCACATGGTCTATGTGCAGGAAAAAGCGCAGTATTTCCCCGCGGATGAAGTCCCCGAGGGCGGCACCGTGCTTGACATCTCGGGCACCGAACTGCGTCGCCGTCTGGCCGAAGGTCTGGAAATCCCCGAGTGGTTCTCTTTCCCGCAGGTCGTCTCCGAATTGCGTCGCACGCGGCCCGCGCGCAACAAGCAGGGCTTCACCGTGTTCTTCACCGGCTTCTCCGGTTCCGGCAAGTCGACGATTGCCAACGCGCTGATGGTCAAGCTGATGGAAATGGGCGGTCGCCCGGTGACGCTGCTGGATGGTGACATCGTGCGCAAGAACCTGTCGTCTGAACTGGGCTTCAGCAAGGAACACCGCGACCTGAACATCCGCCGCATCGGCTATGTCGCGTCCGAGATCACCAAGAACGGCGGTATCGCGATCTGTGCGCCCATCGCCCCCTATGCCACGACCCGCCGTGCGGTGCGCGAGGATGTCGAACAGTTCGGTGCCTTCATCGAAATCCACGTCGCCACCTCGATCGCGGAATGCGAACGCCGGGACCGCAAGGGTCTTTACAAGCTGGCGCGTGAAGGCAAGATCAAGGAATTCACCGGGATTTCTGACCCCTACGACGTGCCGGAAAGCCCCGAAATGCGGCTGGAGACAGAGGCGACCGAGGTCGACAACTGCGCCCATCAGGTGATCCTCAAGCTGGAATCGATGGGCCTGATCACCGCCTGATCGCGCCGGTCGCACTGCATTGACAAGAGGCCGGGCCATGTGCCCGGCCTTTTGCCTGCCTGCCTATCACGCATTCACCGCAGTATCGCCGCGTTGCAAACACGATTGGCCGTTAACCATGATGGGCCGTCACCCTGTTTTGCGGTCACCCGTTGCGGAGTTTCACCATGCGTATCCTTGCCATCGACGACGATCCCATGATCCTTGAACTGCTGCAGTCACCGATGTGGCTGGGTGGCGTCTACGACCTGACCTGTGCCGCATCGGCCGAAGAGGCGTTGGAGATCATCGCCGCGGCCGACAATCCCTTCGATGCGTTTCTGGTCGATATCGTCATGCCGGGTCGCGACGGGATCAACCTCTGCGCCGCGCTGCGGGCCATGCCGCGATACACGGCCACGCCCATCATCATGATTACCGCCAGTCAGGCCGCCGACGCCATGGAGCGCGCGTTCCGGGCCGGTGCGACGGATTTCGTACGCAAGCCGCTCGATGGCCTTGATCTGGGCGCTCGTCTGCATGTGGCCGCCATGCTGAACGCCAGTGTCCGGCGCGAACGCAAGGCGCGCGCCGAAACCGACACCCTGCGCAGGCGGGCGGCCCTGGGGTATGACGACAGCATTTCGGCCGGAAAGAACGGGGCGCCCGTTCCTTTTCTGGCGCTTCAGAATGCGCTGCTGGAATTGCCTGCGGGCTGCCACGCGCTGTCTCTCTTCGCGGTCCGGATCTCGCCGGTCCAGTCGTTGGGGGCCAACACCGACAAGGATGTCGTGAAGCGGCTTCACCTGACGGGCAGCATGCTGGCCGACTGCTGCCACCATGCAAACACGCGTCTTGCCTATGCGGGCCGCGGTCTTTTCGTCGGCGCGACACCCGGTCGCCGGCGCGAAAAGATGGAGGAGTTGCTGAAGGTCAGCGCCGCTGCGCTGCGCGACATCTGGTTGGAACAGCGCCTTGCAGGATCGCCGCCGGATCTTTGCCCCTATCCCATATCGACACTCGGCGTCTGGACCGGGCAGTCAGCGGTTCAGGCACTGCGCGCGGCGGTCGCCGCCCAGCCCGATCCCCGCTTCGACACACCGGAAACCCTGATCTCGCGTATGATCGGCGCGTGATCGACGGACGCCGCACGATCACTGAGGTCGAGGCGCTTGATGCTGTAGGGAAAGATTGAACCCGAACGCGGGCACAGCGGCTAGCAGCGGGTCACACCCGTCGCATCCGTCCGGCACCCGATGCCTGCGCCGCTCGTCTGCGGCTGCTGTGTCATGTTCCGGAACGCCGCACCCACATCTTCCGTCTCGTCTTCACCGCGCAGGGCGGGGATGTTCACAGGGTCCTGTGACGTCGTGCCGTCGCGCAGGATGCCGACGCTGTCGGCTTGATAGCGTGGCGCGGCACTGCATTGCGTGACGCCGCCGGCGTCGGTGACACAGGTAGAACCCTGGGCATGACCGGCGCCCGCACCCATGGCGAACCAGATCAGCGCAGTTCCCGCCAGCCGCAGCATCGCGCGGGGCGCGCGACCAGCGCCGCGCGCCACATCTGCCGAATGGCCAGACATCTAGTGCAGCGTGACCAGTTGCATGTGATGCTCTGCCGCCAGGTGGGTCGCGATACCTTCGCTCGCCACCAGGGCCACCTGTTCACCCTTGGTGTTATGGACCGCGAACAGCACGTCCAGATCGCCCGCCTGAGCGCGCACCTCTTCCGGCAGGTCCTGCGTGGCCACAGGCTTGAGGTAGACGATGTTCTCGCCCAGCGATTGCAGATCTTGCTTGGTAAACATGAACTATCCTTTCCGGATCTGTATTGTCTGTATAACGCGGTCGGGTTCGCTTCGGTTCAGATCGATGTGCAGCAGGCCGTTCACGATCGTGGCAGTCCCCACCTCGACCCCCTCGGCCAGAACGAAGGACCGCTGGAACTGTCGGCCCGCGATGCCGCGATGCAGGAACACCCGCTCGCCCATGTCCTCGGTCAGGCGACCGCGCACGACCAGTGCGGAATCCTCGATCGTGATCGACAGGTCCTCCTCTGCGAAACCGGCCACGGCCAGCGTGATCCTGTAGGACCGCTCGGAGGTCTGTTCGATGTTGTAGGGGGGATAGCCGTCATTGCCGGTCTTCGCCGTCCGCTCGACCAGTCGTTCCAACTGTTCGAACCCCAGCAAGAACGGATGCGTTCCCAAAGCCATTTTTGTCATGCGCCACGTCCTTCGTGATAAAGCGACATCTGCAAACCGGTCCCGCAGGCGGCAACCGATGACCTCAATATGGGAAACCGGGCGCGATGGCGCAAGATCAACCGCCGGCGGAGGTCAAGGCTGCGGAAAATTCCTAGGTGTTTGCCCGCAAAGGCGGTAAGGCAATGTAAACCTGTGTGTCCCTACCGTGGCGCGCACCCAGATCGAAAGACCACCATGAATTCCTCTACCCGCATGAACGAGGCGGAGGTCCTGACCGTAGAACTCGCCGTGTTGCGCGGCGAACACCGCGATCTTGACCTCGCGATATCCGTGTTGCAGGAACGCCACCCCGGCGACGTTCTGACGCTGAAGCGCCTCAAGAAAAAGAAGCTGTTTCTCAAGGATCAGATCGCCCGGTTGGAAGACCGCCTGAACCCCGATATCATCGCCTGACAGGCCCCGCTTGCCGCCACGGCACAGCCCGGTATAAAGCGCGCCTGACGGGCAGAAGGGGCATTCGATGGCAGACGTGCAGATCGGCATCATCATGGGCAGCCAGTCCGACTGGCCGACGATGAAAGAGGCAGCCGCGATCCTCGACGCCCTTAGCGTGCCCTACGCCACGCGGATCGTCAGCGCCCACCGGACCCCGGACCGTCTGTGGGACTACGGCAAGACCGCCGTGGACCGGGGCCTCAAGGTCATCATCGCGGGTGCGGGCGGGGCCGCGCATCTGCCCGGGATGATGGCGTCCAAGACCCGCTTGCCGGTGATCGGCGTGCCGATCCAGACCCGCGCATTGCACGGCGTGGACAGCCTTTATTCCATCCTGCAGATGCCGCGCGGCTATCCTGTCGCGACCATGGCCATCGGCGCCGCCGGGGCGGCCAATGCCGGTCTCATGGCCGCTGGTATCCTCGCCCTGAACGATCCCGCCCTCGCACAGCGCCTCGATCAATGGCGCGCCGACCTCTCCGCCTCCATCCCAGAGGAACCGACCGATGACTGACCCGCTCGCCCCCGGCGCCACCATCGGCATCCTCGGCGGCGGCCAGCTGGGCCGCATGCTGTCGGTCGCAGCCGCGCGCCTCGGCTTCAAGACCTGCATCTTTGAGCCTGCGGGCGATTGCCCGGCCTCCCATGTCTCCAATTTCCACCTGGCCGCCGGATACGACGATACAGCGGCTCTCACGCGCTTCGCCGAGGCCTGCGACGTCATCACCTATGAGTTCGAGAATATTCCCACCGCGGCCCTCGACACGATCGAGGCGCTGCGCCCGATCCACCCGCCGCGCCGCGCCCTTGCCACCTCTCAGGACCGCCTGACCGAAAAGGCGTTCCTGCAGTCCCTCGGCCTGACCGTCGCGCCCTTCGCCGACGTGACCGACGCCGCCACCCTCGATGCCGCATTGGCCAGGATCGGCACGCCCGCAATCCTCAAGACCCGGCGCATGGGCTATGACGGCAAGGGGCAGGCCCGGATCAAATCCCCGGACGATGCATCAGAGGCGCTCGCCACGATGGCCGGACAGCCCGCCGTGCTGGAAGGCTTCGTCGATTTCACGCACGAGGTGTCCGTGATCGCAGCCCGCGGTCAGGACGGCGCCGTCGCCTGCTTCGACCCCGGTCAGAACGTCCACCGCGACGGCATCCTGCACACAACGACCGTCCCCGCGACATTGACCCCGACCCAGCGCACCGACGCCATCCTGATCGCCGCCCGCATCCTGAACGCCCTCGACTACGTCGGCGTGCTGGGCGTGGAGGTTTTCGTCACCCCGCAGGCCCTCATCGTGAATGAGATCGCGCCCCGCGTGCACAACTCCGGCCACTGGACCCAGAACGGCTGTGCTGTCGACCAGTTCGAACAGCACATCCGCGCCGTTGCGGGCTGGCCGCTGGGTGACGGGTCACGTCACAGCAACGTCGTGATGGAAAATCTGATCGGCGCCGATATGGACCGGGTCCCGCAGATCGCCAAGACCGATGCCAGTCTGCACCTCTATGGCAAGCCAGAGGCGCGCCCCGGCCGCAAGATGGGCCACGTCAACCGCGTCACCGGTCCCGTCGCCTAAATCCGACGAGGGTCCTCGCTTTTTTCCAAATACTCCCGCCGGAGGCTTCGATTTTCCGCAAGGCGGAAAATCGAACGCCATCCGCGGCCGATTAACTATTTGGCAACTACCCCGCCGGTACCTGTTAACCAAAGTGAATGGGGAACGCACAGATGGTCGCCATGGCCTATACGGTTGCCTTCGACGGCATCGACGCGCGGCTGGTGCAGGTGCAATGCGCAATCAGCCCCGGCCTGCCGGGCTTTGCCATCGTCGGCCTGCCGGACAAGGCCGTGTCAGAGGCGCGTGAACGCGTCCGTGCCGCGCTCACCTCCATGGCGATCGCGCTGCCCAGCCAGCGGATCAGCATCAACCTCTCGCCCGCCGACTTGCCGAAGGAAGGCTCGCACTTCGATCTGCCCATCGCCTTGGCGGTACTGGCCGCACTCGAAATCGTGCCCCACGAAGAGGTGTCAGACCTCGTGGCCCTGGGTGAGTTGTCGCTGGACGGCACCCTCGTCCCCGTCGTCGGCGCCTTGCCCGCCGCGGTGGCCGCCGGGGATGGCGACCGGTCCCTGATGTGCCCCGCCGCCTGCGGGGCAGAGGCGGCCTGGGTCGACAGCGTCCGCGTCATCGCTCCTTCGTCCCTAGCTCAGGCCATAGCACACCTGACCGGTCGCGCCGTCCTCGACCCCGCCACGCCGGGAGAGGTCACCCACGCCAGCGGCGCCCGCTGCCTGTCAGAGGTCAAGGGGCAGGAACGCGCCAAGCGCGGGCTGGAGATCGCCGCCGCAGGCCGTCACCACCTGCTGCTGGTGGGTTCGCCCGGGTCCGGCAAGTCCATGCTGGCCGCTCGCATCCCGGGCATCCTGCCGGCGCTGACGCCGGTCGAGGCGCTGGAGACCTCGATGATCCACTCGCTCGCGGGACTGCTCGACGACGGTGGCATTTCGCGCACGCGACCTTTTCGCGAACCGCACCACACGGCGTCGATGGCCGCCATCGTCGGCGGCGGGCGGGGGGCAAAACCCGGAGAGATCAGCCTTGCGCACAACGGTGTCCTCTTCATGGACGAGTTCCCCGAATATCCCCGCGCCGTCCTTGAAACCCTGCGCCAGCCGATCGAGACCGGAGAGGTCGTGGTCGCCCGCGCCAACGCCCACGTCCGCTATCCCTGCCGCTTCATGCTGGTGGCCGCGGCGAACCCCTGCAAATGCGGCTACCTCGCCGATGCCGCGCTTGCCTGCGGGCGTGCACCGATCTTCGGAGAGGACTACATGGGCCGGATCAGCGGCCCGTTGATGGACCGCTTCGATCTGCGGGTCGAGGTGCCGCCGGTGTCCTTTACCGACCTCGACCTGCCGATGACGGGCGAATCCTCTGCCACGATCGCCGCCCGCGTTGCCACGGCGCGGCAGGTGCAGGTCGCCCGCTACGCAGGCCACGCGGGGATGTGGGCCAACGCCGATGCCCAGGGCGCGGTGCTGGAGGATGTGGCCACCCCCGATGCGGAAGGCCGCGACCTGCTGTTGCGCGTGGCCGACCGCTTTGGCCTGTCGGCCCGCGGCTATCACCGGGTGCTGCGGGTGGCGCGCACCATCGCGGATCTGGATGGATCGGAGGCGGTGCGCCGCAACCATGTGGCCGAGGCCGTGAGTTTCAGGCTGACGCTGACAAAGGAGGTCTGATGCCATTTCGGCTGCGCCGAAGCGCGCCGCGCGGGAGTATTTGTGAAAAAGCGAGGACTGGGTGCGTCAGACCAATGCCATGAAGGCGGGCCAGGCGGCGGGGTCGGCGATGGTCTTGTCGCGACAGAACGCGTTGCAGAACCCGAAGGTGCGGCCACCCATCTGCATCAGGTGCGTCACCGGATCGCCGGAGTAGGGACACGCGGCGTTTTCCGGGGTGCCTGTGTCGACGGCGGTGGCGGGCAGCGGCGCGGGGCCGGGCCAAGGGCGGGTGGGGCCGTCGTGTTCGAAGGTTGCGGACACCTTGCCCGCCGCCAGCCCCATCGCGCGCCAGCGCCGCAGGCTGCCGTCGGCCAGATGGGCCGCGACATAGGCGCGGGTCGTGGGGGCCGTGTCGAAGCCGTAGTTCGCCAGCCGCACCGCCATCGGGGCAAAGATCGCGTCCGCGATGCTGTAATCGCCGCAGAGCCATGGCCCCTGCGACCCGGTGACAGCGCGCGCGTGGGTCCAGACCGTCTCCAGCCGGGCGCATTCCGCTGCGACGTCGGCGGGGGGCGTGATCGGCTGATAGCTGTGGTGCAGGTTCACCGGCCAGCCGCCGCGCAATGCGCGAAAGCTGCTGTGCATCTCGTTCGCAAGCGTCCGGGCGGTGCCGCGGGCCACCGGGTCCTGCGGCCAGAGGCCCGCCGCGGGATAGCGCGTCGCCAGTTCCTCTGCGATGGCCATGCTGTCGGACAGGATCGCGCCGTCCTGTGTCACCAGTGTCGGCAATGTCCGGGCAGGGGCAAGGTCGGTCATCAGCGTGCCGACGCCATCCTCCGTTTCCGGGTACAGCACGGTCGTTCTGACATGGTCCGACAGGCCGAAGCGGTCGACCATCAGCCAGGCGGCCAGAGACCAGCTGAAATAGAGGCGATTGCCGATGTAGAGGGTGTGGGTCATGGCCTGCTCCTCAGGCGACGTGATTGATCCGGCCGATCCGCCAGCCGGCGGGCGTCAGGGTCATGTCGGTGACCCCGAGGGGGTCGATGCGGTGCGACATGGATTGCGACGCGGTTTCGCCTGTCGCGCGGGGGATCTGCGACATGATGGCCCCCATGTGCGCCACGATCACCAGATGCGCCGGGCTGTGGTCCGCGATGGTGCGGTCGATGGCCGCGGCGACGCGGGCGGTGACGGCATTCCAGCTTTCGCCGTCGGGCGCTGCAATGTCGCCGGGCTGGTCCCAGAACTGCCGCGACAGCACCGGATCGCGCGCCGCGACGTCATCGCCAGACATCCCGTCCCATGCGCCGAAGTCGATTTCCCGCAGGTCCGCCTGATGGGGCAGGCGACGGCGCTGCCCTGCGACGGCATCGGCGGTGGTCACTGCCCGGATCAGGTCCGACGACACGATCAGCGCGTTCCCCGGCAGGTAGGCCGACAGGCGCACCAGCGCGTCCCGGTCCGATAGGTCGGCGGGCACGTCGCGCCAGCCGGTCATCGTCTTCTGATGGGTGGGTCCGTGGCGCACCAGCCAAAGCGTCGTCATGGCAGATCCTCTTTCAACGCCAGTGGCAGGCCGGCCATCACCGCCACGACCGTATCGGCCTGCCGTGCGAGCCGTTGGTTCAGGTGGCCCTGCGCCGCACGAAACCGCCGCGACAGGGCGTTGTCGGGGACGATGCCCTGACCGACCTCGTTCGAGACGACGACCACGGGGCAGGGGCAGGCGGCAAGGGCTGCCAGCAACCCGTCGCCCGCCGCCGCCACATCTTGATCCGCCAGAAGCACATTGGTCAACCACAGGGTGACGCAATCCAGCAGCACGACACCGGCGGGATCCTGCGCGACAAGGATTGCCGCGGGGTCCAAAGGCGCCTCGATCGTGGTCCAGCCTGTGCCGCGGGCGGTTTTGTGGGCTGCGATCTTTTGGCGCATCTCGTCATCGAAGGGCTGCGCGGTTGCGATGTAAGTCTTTGGTTTTGAAGTGTTGTTCACCAAGCCTTCGGCGTAGGCCGATTTGCCGGACGCGGCGCCGCCTAGTATGAAAGTCAGGTGATGCAACATCTTGTGGGAACTTTCCCGCGGTCATGTAAGTTTCGGTGTCATAGAAACTGCATCGTCGTCCGACACAAGCAGTTCGTGCAATGCTCTTGGGGGATTATGACGATGGCTTTTGACGGATTTTCGGATCAGACACTGTCGCGCACCGCGATGAAAGCAGAGCTGCTGGATGCAGAAACGGAGTTGCGCCTTGCCTATGCTTGGCGCGACGAGGGGTGCGAGGAGAGCCTGCACCGCCTGATCACTGCCTACATGCGCCTTGCCATTTCCATGGCTGCAAAGTTCAAGCGCTACGGCGCGCCGATGAACGATCTAATCCAGGAAGCCTCTGTCGGTTTGATGAAAGCGGCCGAGAAATTCGATCCCGACCGGGGCGTGCGGTTTTCGACCTATGCCGTCTGGTGGATCAAGGCGTCGATCCAGGATTACGTGATGCGCAACTGGTCGATGGTCCGCACCGGGTCCACATCCTCGCAGAAATCGCTGTTCTTCAATCTGCGCCGTGTGCAGGCACGGCTGGAGCGTGAGGCCGCCGCCGAAGGCCGCAAGCTGGAAGGCCACATCATGCGGCAGATGATCGCCACCGAAGTCGGTGTGCCGCTGCATGATGTCGAGATGATGGAGGGCCGGTTGTCCGGTTCCGACTTCAGCCTGAACGCCACGCAATCCTCCGAGGATGAAGGCCGCGAGTGGATCGACGCGCTGGAAGACGATTCGACCCAGGCCGCCGAGAACGTGGAGCTGTCCCACGACAACGCACGCCTGCGTCAGTGGCTGCTGACGGCACTGGGCGATCTGAATGACCGCGAGCGGTTCATCGTGCGCGAGCGTAAGCTGCGCGACGATCCCCGCACGCTGGAAAGCCTTGGCGTCGAACTGGGGCTGAGCAAGGAGCGTGTGCGTCAGCTGGAGGCCGCGGCCTTCGGCAAGATGCGCAAGAACCTTGAAAGCCAGAGCCGGGAAGTCCTGTCGTTCTTCGCATGATGCGTTGGTCGGTCCTGTGCGCAGCCCTATGCGCCAGCCCTGTTTATGCGGATGTCGGCCCCTTGCCCGGGGCCGACATTTTCGTGTTGGGCGAGGTGCATGACAACCCGACCCATCATGCCACGCAGGCCGGGATCGTGGCGCAGGTGCAACCATTGGCGCTGGTGTTCGAGATGCTGACGCCAGCACAGGCCGCGGCGGCGATGACCGTGGACCGCACCGATGCGGCGGCTGTCGCCACGGCGACCGGCTGGGCCGACAGTGGCTGGCCGGATTTCGCGATGTATGCGCCGATCTTTGCGGCAGCGCCGGGTGCCACGATCGTCGGCGCCGCGGTCCCGCGCGACGACATGCTGCGCGCGATGAAAGAGGGTGCTGCCGCCGTCAGCACATCGCCCGTGCCGCCCTTGACCGATGCGCAACTGGCGGTGCTGTCGCAGGAACAGGCCGAGGCGCATTGCGGCGCCCTGCCGCCCGAGATGCTGCCCGGCATGGTCGAGGCGCAGCGTCTGCGCGATGCGGATTTTGCGGGTGCGACCCTGTCCGCTTTTGATGCCACGGGCGGGCCGGTGGTGCTGATCACCGGCACTGGTCACGCGCGCACGGATGTGGGCGTGCCGGCTGCTCTGCGCCTTGCGCGGCCCGATCTGAAGGTCTGGTCGCTGGGCCAGATCGAGGGCGCGGCGGAGGCCGACGCACCCTTCGATGCCGTGGCTGTCACCGGTGTCACCGATCGCCCGGATCCCTGCGCCACCTTCACGCAATAGCCCGTTGTTGTCATCGCCCCGGCTGCCGCCTACATCTGGGGCCAACAAAGGGGACTGAGCCATGCTGCACGACAAGCGGATCCTGCTGATCATCGGCGGCGGCATCGCGGCTTACAAATCATTGGAGCTGATCCGCCTGCTGCGCACGACCGGCGCCGCGGTCACGCCGGTGATGACGCGTGCGGCGGCGGAATTCGTGACACCGCTCAGCGTGTCTGCCTTGGCGGGAGAGCGGGTCTATACCGACCTTTTCGATCTGACCGACGAGGCCGAGATGGGCCACATCCAGCTGAGCCGCGTGGCCGACCTGATCGTGGTGGCTCCCGCCACCGCCGACCTGATGGCGAAGGCGGCGACGGGGCTGGCGGGCGATCTGGCCAGCACGCTGCTGCTGGCGACGGATACGCCGGTGTTGATGGCGCCCGCGATGAACGTGCGGATGTGGGTTCATCCGGCGACCCAGCGCAATCTTGCGACGCTGAAAGGCGACGGCCTGCGCTTCGTCGGGCCCGACGTGGGCGACATGGCCTGTGGCGAACATGGTCCCGGACGGCTGGCGGAACCGGCCGCGATCCTGACTGCGATTTCAGGCCATTTTGCAAAGGGGCCGATGGCGGGGCGGCATGTCATCGTGACCTCCGGTCCGACCCATGAACCGATCGACCCGGTGCGCTATATCGCGAACCGGTCGTCGGGGGCGCAGGGCACGGCCATTGCGCGGGCACTTATCGCGCTGGGGGCCGATGTGACCTTCGTCACCGGGCCGGCCACCGTGCCGCCGCCTGCGGGTGTGACGGTGATCCGGGTGGAAACGGCGGTGCAGATGCAGGCCGCCGTCATGGAGGCCCTGCCGGCAGAGGCCGCCGTCTTTGCAGCCGCCGTGGCGGACTGGCGCGTGACGCAGGCGGGCGCGCAAAAGATGAAGAAGACCGCCGGTGGCCTGCCCGTTCTGGACCTGACCGAAAATCCTGACATCCTCGCTGCCGTCTCGGCGCCCGGTCCGCAACGACCGCGGCTGGTCGTGGGCTTTGCTGCGGAAACGCAGGATGTGACGCGACTGGCCACGGAAAAGCGCCTGCGCAAGGGCTGCGACTGGATCGTGGCGAACGACGTATCTGACGGGACCGGGATCATGGGCGGGATTGAGAACGCGGTGACGCTGATCACGCAGGACGGCGCCGAGGACTGGCCCCGCATGGGCAAGGACGCGGTGGCCGTCCGTCTGGCGCAGCGGCTGGCCGAGGCGCTGGCATGAGCGCCGGAGCCTCCGGCGGGAGTATTTCGGGAAAAAGCGAGGACATGCCCGTCGCGGCGCAAGCCGTGCGGATTGCCGTTGCATACGACACCGGCGCCGACCGGAGCGTGCCGCTGCCGGACTATCAGACCGCGGGGGCGGCGGGGGCGGACGTCTGTGCCAACCTGGGTGCGGCTGACCGGGCGGGAGGTGTTTTGGTGCGCCCCGGCGCGCGGGCGCTGGTGCCGACGGGGCTGCGGCTGGAGATCCCGCAGGGGTTCGAGGTGCAGGTCCGGGCGCGGTCGGGGCTGGCGCTGCGGCATGGCATCGCGCTGGTGAATGCGCCGGGGACCATCGACAGCGATTATCGCGGGCCGCTGGGCGTGCTGATCGTCAATCTGGGCGAGGCCGATTTCACCGTCACGCACGGGATGCGGATCGCGCAGCTTGTCGTGGCCCCCGTCGTGCGGGCGGCGTTCGGGCTGGCCGATCTGGACCAGACCGCGCGGGGCGCGGGCGGATTCGGGTCGACGGGGGTGCTGCCATGATCATGGTCGGTTTCCTGATCGCCGTGATCTGGGGCGTCGGGGCTGCGATGAAGGCGCCGCGGCAGGCGCGCTGGATCATGGTCGGCATCCTGATGGTCGCGGTCATTGCGGCGCAACTTGTGTTGCCGGACGGTCATCCGCTCCGCGCGGCGACGGGCGGCGACGCGCGGCTGTGGCTGCTGTTGCTGGGGCTGGGTGCGGTCGTCTGGGGCTATGCCGCCGTGCTGCGCGCGGTCAAGGCGCGGGTCAGGCCGGCGGTGGCGGTGCCGGTCTCGGGCGGTTTTTCCGAGGACGAGCTGACCCGCTATGCCCGCCACATCATGCTGCGCGAAGTCGGCGGGCGGGGCCAGCGGGCGCTGAAGGATGCGCGTGTGCTGGTGGTGGGCGCGGGGGGCCTCGGGTCGCCGGTGCTGCTGTACCTTGCGGCGAGCGGCGTCGGCACCATCGGGGTGATCGACGACGACCGGGTCGATGCCAGCAACCTGCAACGGCAGGTGATCCACCGCGACGGCGGACGCGGTTTGCCCAAGGTGCAGTCGGCACTGCAGGCGGTGGCCGAGCTGAACCCCCATGTGACCGTCCGACCCTATGACCGTCGTCTGACCGAGGACATCGCGGCGGATCTGATCGCGGATTACGATCTGGTGCTGGACGGCTGCGACAACTTTGACACGCGGTATCTGGTGAACCGGACCTGCGTCGCTGCCGGCGTGCCGCTGATCGCCGCGGCACTGACCCAGTGGGAAGGGCAGATCAGCCTTTACGATCCGGCGCGGGGGACGCCCTGCTATGCCTGCGTGTTCCCCGACCGGCCCGCACCGGGCCTCGTGCCGACCTGTGCCGAGGCCGGGGTGATCGGCCCGCTTCCCGGCGTCATGGGGTCGTTGATGGCGGTCGAGGCGGTGAAGACCCTGACCGGCGCGGGCACGGGCCTTGGCGGGCGGTTGCTGATTTACGATGCACTCTATGCCGAGACGCGGATCGTGCAGGTGCCCGCAGCCCCCGATTGCCCGGTCTGCGGCGGGCGGGGCTTGAAGGTGGCTGCAGCACAGGCCAAGGTCTGAGCCGAACATCCTGAGGGGGACTGCCGAGATGAAACTTCTGATGACACTTGCTGCGGCCCTGTGCGCCACCGCGGCCACGGCACAGGACGCCCTGCCGGACCTTGGCGGGCGCGACGTGACGGTCGTGACTGAAAACGCCTATCCGCCGCTGCAGTTCGTGCAGGACGGCACTGCCGTCGGCTGGGAATACGACGCCATGGCCGAGATCGCCAAGCGTCTGAACATGACCGTGACCTACGAGAACTCCAGCTGGGACGCGATGATTCCTGCGGTCTCGCAAGGGCAGTACGACATCGGCATGACCGGCATCACGATCCGCGACGACCGCAAGGAGGTCGTCGATTTCTCTGACCCCTACATGACGTCGGAAATGGTCATGCTGGTGCGGGGTGACGAGGACCGCTTTGGCGATGCCGCAAGCTTTGCCGCCGATCCGGACCTGCTGATGGCGGCCCAGCCCGGCACGACGCCGTTCTATGTCGGCGTCTACGATGTGCTGGACGGTGACGAGGCCAATCCCCGGATCAAGACGATGGAGACCTTTGGCGCCACCGTGCAGGCGCTGCGCGCCGGTGACGTGGACCTCGTGCTGACCGACGGCACCGCCGGTGCGGGCTATGTCGCCGCCAGCGACGGCGGGCTGAAGATCGTGGGCGAAAAACTGGGGACCGAGGATTTCGGGTTCATCTTTCCGAAGGGCTCCGACCTTGTCGCACCCGTCAATGCCGCGATTGCCGCGATGAAGGCCGACGGCACGCTGGACGCGCTGAACACCACATGGTTCCTCGACTTCAAGATGGGCGAATAAACCGCCCATGACGTCGCCGGACCGCGACTTTCCCTGGTGGCTGGTCGCGGTCGTGATGATCGGGGTGGGCCTGTTTGCCGGCGTCCTGTCGGACCCCGCGTCGTCCAAGGTGCTGGGCACGCTGATGCAGGGCGTGCAGACGACGATCATGGTCACACTTGTCAGTTATGCGATGGCCTGCGCGCTGGGGCTTGGGCTGGCGCTGATGGCGGGGTCGGGGTCCATCGTGCTGCGGCAGATCGCGCGGTTCTACGTCGAGGTGATGCGCGGCATCCCGATCCTCGTCCTGCTGCTGTATGTCGCTTTCGTGCTGGCGCCGGCACTGGTCGCGGGCTGGAACGCGCTGGGCCTGCCGGAGGCGCGGACGCGGGATTTCCCCCTGCTGTGGCGGGCGATCATCGCGCTGTTCCTCGCCTATTCCGCCTTTCTGGCAGAGGTGTTCCGCGCGGGCCTGCAGGCGGTGGATGCGGGCCAGATCGAGGCGGCGCACGCGCTGGGCCTGTCGCGGTGGCACCGGTTCCGCTTCGTTGTCTGGCCGCAGGCGCTGCGCACGATCCTGCCGCCGCTTGGCAACGATTTCGTCGCGATGGTCAAGGATTCCTCCTTGGTCAGCGTGCTGGGCGTGGCGGACATCACGCAGCTGGGCAAGGTGATCGCCGCGGGCAATTTCCGCTATTTCGAGACCTACAATGTCGTGGCGCTCGTCTATCTGACGATGACGATTTCCCTGTCGCTCCTGCTCCGCCGGTTCGAGAGAGGGCGCCGCCGATCTTGAGTATTTTGAAAAAAGCGAGGACTTGGCCCCGCGCGGTTGGAGGCCAGTTTATTTGGTCGCCCGGCGCGGGGGCGGTGGCACTTCACCGGGCGCGGTCCTAGGTTGTGGGGCAAAGGAGACCTGTCATGACCAATCCGCTGCTGTCCGACTGGACCACACCCCACGCCCTGCCGCCCTTCGATGCGATCAGGGACGCTGATTTCGCACCCGCCGTCGACGCGGCGCTGGCCGAGGCGCGGGCCAATATCGCGGCCATCGCCGATAACCCGGACGCGCCGACATTTGCCAACACAATCGAAGCGTTCGAGCGGGCCGAGGCGACGCTGGGTCGCGTGCTGGGCGTGTTCTACGGCGTGGCGGGCGCCGACAGCAACCCGGCGCGCGAGGCGCTGCAGCGCGATTTCTCGCCTTTGCTGAGCGCCTTCGGGTCCGAGGTCACGGCGAATGCGGCGCTGTTTGCGCGGATCGAGGATCTGTGGGCGCGCCGCGACGATCTGGACCTGACGGCCGAGCAGGCGCGGGTGCTGATGCTGACCCGGCGCGGCTTCGTGCGGCAGGGGGCGCAGTTGCAGGGGCCGGCGGCGGACCGGCTGCGCGATGTGAAATCCCGGCTGGCGGTGCTGGGCACGCAGTTCACGCAGAACCTGCTGGCGGACGAACGCGACTGGTTCATGCCCCTGTCAGAGGATGATCTGGCGGGTCTGCCCGATTTTGTCGTCGATGCCGCACGGGCGGCGGGCGAGGCGGGCGACCATGCCGGCCCCGTCGTGACCCTGTCGCGGTCGCTGATCGTGCCCTTCCTGCAATTCTCGCCCCGACGTGACCTGCGCCAACGGGCTTATGCCGCCTGGACCGCGCGCGGGATGAACGGGGGGGCCACGGACAACCGGGCGCTGGCGACCGAAACACTGGCCTTGCGGGCCGAACGCGCCGACCTGCTGGGTTACGACAGCTTTGCCGATTACAAGCTGGAGACGGAGATGGCCGGCACGCCGGACGCCGTCCGCGATCTGTTGATGCAGGTCTGGGCCCCCGCCAAGGCCGCGGCAGAGGCTGATTCCGTCAAGCTGACCGCCATGATGCACGCCGACGGCGTCACCGGCCCGTTGGAGCCGTGGGACTGGCGCTATTATTCCGAAAAGCGGCGGCAGGCGGAACACGATCTGGATGAGGCGGCCTTGAAGCCCTACCTGCAGCTCGACCGGATGATCGCCGCCAGTTTCGACTGTGCCACGCGGCTGTTCGGGCTGGAATTCGAGCCCTTCGACGGCCCGGTCTATCATCCTGACGTGCGGCTGTGGAACGTAACCCGCGACGGCCAGCACGTGGCGGTCTTCGTCGGCGACTACTTCGCGCGCGCGTCCAAGCGGTCGGGCGCATGGTGCATGGCAATGCAAAGCCAGCACCGGATGGCGGGCGACGTGGCCCCCATCGTCGTGAACGTCTGCAACTTCGCAAAGCCCGCCAAGGGTAAGCCGGCGCTGCTTTCCTATGATGACGCGCGCACGCTGTTCCACGAATTCGGCCACGCGCTGCACCAGATGCTGTCGGATGTGACCTACGAGTCGATCTCCGGCACATCCGTCGCGCGGGACTTCGTCGAACTGCCCAGCCAGCTGTACGAGCATTGGCTGGAGGTGCCGCAGGTGCTGCAGACCTTTGCCACCCATGCCGTCACGGACGCCGCGATGCCGCAGGACATGCTGGACCGGATGCTGGCGGCGGCGACCTACGACATGGGCTTTCAGACCGTCGAATACATCGCCAGCGCGCTGGTCGATCTGGAATTTCATGCGGGCGACGCCCCCGCCGACCCGATGCAGCGGCAGGCCGAGATCCTTGAAGATCTGGGCATGCCCCATGCCATCGGGATGCGCCACGCGACGCCGCATTTCGCCCATGTCTTTGCGGGGGACGGCTATTCCAGCGGCTACTACAGCTACATGTGGTCAGAGGTAATGGACGCCGACGCCTTCGCCGCCTTCGAGGAGGCGGGCGATCCGTTCGATCCGGCGCTGGCCAAGCGGCTGGAGGAAACGGTGTTGTCCTCTGGCGGGTCCGTGGATGCGGCGACGCTTTATCAGGACTTCCGCGGGCGGATGCCGGGAGTCGAGGCGCTGCTGAAGGGGCGCGGGCTGGCGGCCTGACCTAAGCCGACGGATCGTCGGGGTGTTTTTGCACCCCGACGGGATCCTTGTGGATCAGCACATCGGCGCGCGGATAGGCGTGCAGGATCGCCCGGCGCAGGGACGCGCCGATCGCATGGGCGCGGTGCAGCGATTGTTCGCCGTCCAGTTCGATATGCAGGTTCACGAACACCCGGCTGCCCGCGCGGCGGGTCTTGAGGTCGTGAAAGCCGCGGACGCCTTCGAAATCGCGGGCGATGGCGGCGATCCCGTCGATCATCGCGGGATCGGCCTGCCGGTCCATCAGCGCGTCCCAGGCGCCCTTGCCGATGCGCAGCGCACCGACGGCCAGCAGCAGGGCGGCACCCAGGGCCACGACGCTGTCGACCTGCGCCAGACCCAGCGCCTTTGACGCCCAGAGGGCGACGATGGCGCCCACATTGGGGATCAGGTCGCCCAGATAATGCAGGCTGTCGGCCTTCACCACCGGGTTGTCGGTGCGCGCGGCGACGCGACGTTGCCAGACCACCAGCCCCAGCGTCAGCACGATCGAGAAGACGACGATCGCGATCCCGCTAACCTCGTTGCGGGGCAGGGCCGGATCCCCCTGCCACAATCGCCAGACCGCGGCAAAGCCGATCACGCCCGAGGAGATCAGGATGATGACCGATTGCGCCAGCGCCGCCAGATCCTCGGCCGAGGTATGGCCGAAGTTGTGGTCGTCGTCGGCGGGCTTGGCCGCATAGGCGATGGCGGCCAGCGCCCCCAGCGACATCATCAGGTCCATGGCCGAATCTGCCAGCGTCGCGGCGATGGCCAGCGATCCGGTCTGCCCGAAGGCCCAGAGCTTTGCCACGACCAGCGACAGCGCCACGGCGCAGGACAGAAGGCCGGCAGACAGGTTCAGGCGGGTGTTGGACTTTTCATTCATGGCACCGTCCTAGCGCAGCGCGGACGGCACCGAAAGCGTCAGTTGGGGGCAGGGGCCGCGTCGACGCCCCACAGGACCGACCGGTGCGCCCAGCCGCTGTAGCCGCCGGCGGTCAACTCGCACCAGTCGCCTTCGCAATCGCCAAGGCGGGCGATGACGTTCTGTTCCAGCTCGGCCCGCTCTGCCGCCGTGTCCGAGGGATTCGCCCGCAGGGCCATGCGGTCCTGATCGACGATGACCGTCCGCACGCCGGACAGCATCGTGTAATGCACCCAGCCGCCCTGACCGTCGCGGTCAATCACCCGGCGCCAGTGGCCGTATTCCGCGATCACCTGCAACGGCATGTCGCGCCGCTTGAAGACCCAGTCGATGCGGTGTGTCAGGCTGGGGCCGCGGCGGACGTTCGCCTCTTTCGCCTTCAGGCTGACGTAGCGGGGCAGGGGCATGTTCGTTTCCGGCCCGACGTCCGGCGCCGTGAAACTGGCGGATGTCGGGGCGACATCGTCCATGGTTTCGGGGGTCGCCTCTTGCGCCGCCAAGGGTCCGGCACAGAGCAGTGAAATCACGACGCAAAGGGTTCGCGCAAAAGTCATGGGATAGCCTCGATCTGCCTGGCGGGCGCGATGGTTCTTGTGCCCCGCGTCCCTGACTGGCAACGTGCCACCAATCACGGGTTTTGGAAAGTGCCGCAGGAGGGCCGATGCCGGGGAAGAAGCTGAGTGTTGTCGTGACGCGACGGTTGCCGCCGGCGGTCGAGACGCGGATGACGGAGTTGTTCGACGTGACCCTGTCGCCCGACGATGTCCCGATGACGCGCGAGGCGCTGGCCTCTGCCATGCAGGACGCCGACGTGCTGGTGCCGACGATCACCGACCAGATCGACGCGCGGCTGCTGGCGCAGGCGGGCGACCGGCTGAAGCTGATCGCGCATTACGGTGCGGGCGTGGACAACATCGACGTCGCCACGGCGCGGCAGCGCGGCATCCTGGTGTCCAACACGCCCGGCGTGCTGACCGACGACACCGCCGACATGACCATGGCCCTGATGCTGAGCGTGCTGCGCCGCATCCCCGAAGGCATGCGCGTCGCCCAGTCCGACGACTGGTCCGGCTGGTCGCCCACCGCCATGCTGGGCGGACGCATCGCGGGGCGCAGGCTGGGCATCCTTGGCATGGGCCGGATCGGACAGGCCGTGGCCCGCCGCGCGCGCGCCTTCGGCATGCAGATCCACTATCACAACCGCAAGCGTCTGCGCCCAGAGGTCGAAGCGCCGCTGGAAGCGACCTACTGGGACAGCCTCGACCAGATGGTCGCGCGGATGGACGTGATTTCGGTCAACTGCCCGCATACGCCGTCGACCTTCCATCTGATGAACGCCCGCCGGCTGAAGCTGATGAAGCCGCAGGCCGTCATCGTGAACACCAGCCGCGGCGAGGTGATCGACGAAAACGCCCTGACCCGCATGCTGCGCGCACAAGAGATCGCGGGCGCCGGCCTTGACGTGTTCGAGCGCGGGCACGAGATCAATCCGCGTCTCAAGGCCCTGCCGAACGTGATCCTGCTGCCGCACATGGGGTCCGCCACGGTCGAAGGGCGGGTTGAGATGGGCGAGAAGGTGCTGATCAACATCAAGACCTTCGCCGACGGCCACAGGCCCCCGGATCTGGTCGTCCCCGGCCTGATGTAGGGTCATTGGATTGACGCGGGCGCGAAATGCGCCACCTCAGCACGAAACGATAGGAGCGATGAGAATGAAGAAAATACTGATGTCCGCTGCCGGCCTGGCGGCCATGGCGGCCTGCGCGACACCGGTTCCGGTGGGATATAACGGCACCGCGGCCCAGGTGGGCACCCCGATCCCGCTGGTCATCCCCTCCGTGCCAGAGGCCGTGCCGCCGCCTGCGCCGGTCACGACATCGTCGCTCGACGGGCCGGCCTATGCGCCCACGCCGCTGCCATCGACCAACGGCATGGCACCGCCCCCGGTCGAAGTCGGCGTGGTCGGGCCGATCCCGGACGAGCTTCCGACCTTTACGCCAACACCTGCGGCCCCGCTGGGCGGGTCATCGGCCCCGCTGGTGATGGACGAAGACATGTAAGACAGGCGCGCGACCGGCCCTGCGGGTCAGGTCGCGCGCCAAAACAGGACGCTCAGGTCAACTGATGCGTCTTGCGATGCAGGCCCTTGCCGACATGCATCAGACGGACAGGTCCGCGATCAGTCGGCACGCTCCATCAGCGTCATGTAATTCATGCTGGAAAACCGCAACATGTCGTTGTCGGCGCGGCCCGTCACAGAGTCTGCGGGCGACATGCAGCCACCCAAGACCATCAGTGCAGCCAGCGCAATAAGCGTGGTGCGTTTCATACTGCTCTCCTCAAGTCCGCATCTGACGTGCGGTATCTTTTGTTATAACGGGTGCGGCGCAAATAAGATCCCCGTTGACGCGATCCGGCCTCAATTCAGCGTGCGACGTGTCAAAAATACAAAGTAGGTCAGAGTCTGACCGGGAAATGCGGCGCAAATGTGGCGAAGATCCGCCGCATTTGCGCCGCACCCTGCGCGTCAGCGATAGACTTCGTCGTCCGTCGGAAAGGCCCGGGATTTCACATCTTCCGCGTAACGCTTGACCGAATCCTCGATCATCGGACCCAATTGTCCGTAAACCTTGACGAACTTCGGCGTCCACGGATTCAGGCCCAGCATGTCCTCCAGCACCAGGATCTGCCCGTCGCAGTGCACGCTCGCACCGATCCCGATGGTGGGAATCGCCACCTCCTGGGTGATCTTTGCCGCCAGCGGCTCGACCATCCCCTCCAGCACGACGGCAAAGGCCCCGGCCTCGCTGACTGCGCGGGCATCCTCGCGGTGGGCGTCCCATGTCGATTCGTCGCGGCCTTGCGTCTTGAACCCGCCCATGACGTGGGACGACTGCGGCGTCAGCCCCGTATGCGCCATGACGGGAATCCCGCGTTCCACCAGAAAGTGGATCGTCTCGGCCATGCGGGCACCACCCTCCAGCTTGACCGCGCCGCAGCCGGTTTCCTTCATGACCGTGGCGGCATTGCGAAAGGCCACGTTCGGGCTTTCCTCGTAGCTGCCGAAGGGCATGTCGACCACGATCAGCGCGCGCTTCGTGCCGCGCACGACGGCCTTGCCGTGCATGATCATCAGGTCCATCGGCACGCCGACCGTGCTTTCCATGCCGTGCATCACCATGCCAAGGCTGTCACCCACAAGGATGAAGTCAGCGTATTTATCCACGATCGCGGCGGTATGCGCGTGGTAGGATGTCAGCGACACGATGGGATCGCCGCCCTTGCGGTTGCGGATCTGCGGCACGGTCGTGCGGCGAATGGTTTCGGTCTGGGTGCTCATGGGTCGATTTCCTTCTGGTCGATCAGCAAGACATCCCCGAACTGGGCAGAGATCATGATGCCGATGGGGGCGGTGGGATCGCCGGTCGCCGGGGTAAAGTCGGCGACATTGACGATATCGAGGCCGGTCAGCGTCGCGCGCGGCTCGTCCGCGACGATCTCGTGGATCGTCTGCACGGCCTCCTGCACGGTGCCGCCGCGATGGATCGTGTCCTCGGCGGCACGCAGGGCGCGGTGCAGCACACGGGCGGCAGCGCGGTCGCCGGGCGTCAGCCGCACATTGCGCGACGACATGGCAAGGCCGTCGTCCTCGCGCACCGTGGGCACGCCGTGGATGGCAATGGGGATGAACAGGTCTGCCACCATGCGCCGGATCACCGCCAACTGCTGATAGTCTTTTTCCCCGAAATAGGCGGCATCGGCGCCGACGATGTTGAACAGCTTCGTCACCACCGTCGCCACGCCGCGGAAATGTCCCGGCCGCACGGCGCCGTGGTAGGACTGCGCCAGCGCCACGGTTTCGACCACGGTCTGGTCGCCGGGGGGATACATGACGCCGGCATCGGGCATGAAGACCGCCGCCACGCCGGCATCGCGCAGCAGGGCCAGATCCGCGTCTTCGGTCCGGGGATAGGTGTCAAGGTCCGCCGGATTGCCGAACTGCGTCGGATTGACAAAGATCGTCGCCACGACAGAGGCATGATCGGCCTGTGCGGCCGCGATCAGCGCCATGTGGCCCGGGTGCAGCGCGCCCATGGTCGTCACCAGCCCGACGCTGCCGGCCTGACGCAGGTCGCTGACGGCGGCACGCACCTCGGCCACGGTCTTGCAGATCAGCATGGATGCGCCCCCCTTTTTCCGGGCCGTTCTAGGCCACGGCACAGGCCATGTCACGCCTCGCGCGTGATCCGCAACACCGACAATTGCGGCCCCGGGATATCGCAGCGCAGACTCAGTTCCGCCACCGCGTCGCGGCTCTTGACCAGATCCCGCTTGATCCGGTTGGTGCGGAACGCCTCGACCGTGGCGGTGGCAGGGACATAGATCCACGGCCCCCGTCGCGCGGGCTTGCGCAGTGCCGCACCGGAGTTGATGGGCGCAAGATCCAGGTTGTCCGCATAGATATCGAACAGCCCGCCCGCGTCGATTTCCAGCACCACCAGATGCGCGTCCGCGCCAAAGCTGTCGATATAGCTCTGCCGCATCCGGCGCGGCCAGAAGAACACCCGCTCGTCCAGTTGCATCGCCCAGTCGCGCAGGCTGCCCGACGACAGAAAGTCCCCGGCATTGTCCTCTCCGGCCAGCAGCGGGCGCTGATGGTTCAGCGTCATCGGCCCCGCATTTGCAACGATGGTCTCGGGATCCTTGCGCAGGGCCACGTCGGCGGGTGCAAAGCCTGCCTGACGCGCCGCCTCTGCCGGGCGCAGCAAACCGCGCGCACCGATGCCGGTCATGTTCGACTCCAGCGTGACGTGGAATACGCTTTTTCCGACCAGCCGGATGAAATCGTCACGCGTCATGGGGTTAGCATCCTCTCCGGCCAATTTCCCCCACTTTCCGTGAAGCGGTCGGCAATGCAACCCATCAAAGCCCGGCGCGTCGTATTCATGCGCAATTGAGTCGGCTGGTTCTTTCAACCGCACGCGCTTTCCAGCAGATTGCGGACACGTCATCAGCCGGGGAATCGCACATGAAGACCAACGTCAAGGCACTTGTCATCGGCGGCGGTGCCGTCGGCACCTCGATCGCCTACCACCTCGCCCGCGCCGGCTGGGACGACGTCATGCTGCTGGAACGCGACGAACTCACCTCCGGCTCTACCTGGCACGCGGCGGGCCTGCTGCCCTATTTCAACATGAGCTTTGCCACGACCCACATCCACGATTATTCCATCCGCTTCTACAAGACGCTGGAGGAGGAGACGGGCCTGAACGCGGGCTTCGCCGTGGTCGGCAACCTGCGCATGGCCCAGACGGACGAGCGGATGGAGGAATACCAGCTTTACGCCTCTACCGCCGAGACCTGCGGCGTCCCATACGTCTTTCTGACGCCAGAGGAGATCAAGGACCGCTGGCCCCTGATCGAGACGTCCGACCTCAAAGGCGCGCTTTACCACAGCACCGACGGCTACATTAACCCCGCCGACGTGACGATGGCGATGGCCAAGGGCGCGCGGCAGCGTGGCGTGATGATCGAACGCCGCTGGCAGGCCGACGCGTTTCACTGGACGGGCACCCATTGGGAGGTGACGGCAACCAAGATGATCGAGAAGGGCGGCAACCTCGTCCCCTCCGACGAACAGATCGTCATCACCGCCGAACACGTCGTGACCGCCTCTGGCAACCACGCGCAGCGCACGGCCAAGATGCTGGGGATCAAGATCCCGGCGATCCCGGTCGAGCATCAGTTCATCGTCATGGACCGCGACCCCAAACTGGTCGAATGGCGCAAGGACAACCCGGAACACCCCGTCGTCCGCGACGCCGACGCGCAAAGCTACGTGCGCGAAGAGCGTGGTGGCTGGATCCTTGGCGTCTACGAACGGAACGCCCCCGCCCGTTTTGAGTATGGCGTCCCCGACAGCTTCCGCGCGGACCTCTTTGAGCTCGACCTCGACCGGATCGAGGATCAGTACATGGCGATGAACCACCGCATCCCTTCGGCCGAGGACTGCGGGCTGAAAAACAACTTCAACGGCCCGATCTGCTACACCCCCGACGGCAATCCGCTGGTCGGCCCGGCGCCCGGCCTGCGCAACATGTGGCTGGCCGAAGGCTTCTCTTTCGGCATCACCGCCGCCGGCGGCACCGGCTACTACCTCGCGCAGATGATGGTCGACGGCGAGGCCGAGATCGACATGGCGAGCCTCGACCCCAAGCGCTACGGTCCGTGGATGACCACCGAATGGGCGGCGCGCAAGAACGAGGAAGCCTACGAGCACGTCTACATCCTGCACCACCCGGACGAGGAACGCCCCGCCTGCCGCCCGCTGCGCTGTTCGCCCGCCTACGACCGCCAAAAGGCCCGCGGCGCCCAATTCGGTCTGGTGAACGGCTGGGAACGCCCGATCTACTTCGGCCCCGTCGATGCACCCGAGACGTTCGACCACGACAGCCGCAGCTTCCGCCGCGGTGCGTGGTGGCAATACGCGGTGGAGGAGGCCAAGGCGATCCGCGAGAATGTCGGCCTGATCGACGCCACCGCCTTTGCCAAGCATCGCATCAGCGGCCCCGGTGCGACCGCCTTCCTCGACGGGTTTACCACCAACAAGCTGCCGAAGGTCGGCCGCATCAACCTGACCTATGCCCTGACCGCCCACGGCACGACGCGCACGGAATACACCATCGTCCGTCTGGCAGAGGACGATTACTACCTCGTCTCTGCCGGGGCCTGGCACGCCTATGACGAGGATTACCTGTACAAGGCCATCGCCGACGCCGAACCCGCCGTGGGCCGCATCAACGCGGAAGACGTCACCACGAAATACGGCGTCTTCGCCATCGCAGGCCCCAACGCCCGCGCCGTGCTGCAATCGGTCATCAAGGACGCGGATCCCGCGACTGCCTTGTCGAACAAGCGGTTCCCCTGGCTCTCCGCCCGCCAGATCGAACTCGGCATGTGCCCGGTCAACGCGATCCGCGTGGCCTACACCGGCGAGCTTGGCTGGGAACTACACCACCCGATCGAGATGCAGAACTACCTCTTCGACCTGCTGGAAAAGGCGGGCGCTTCGTTCGGGATGAAACTCGTCGGCGCCCGCGCCCAGAACTGGCTGCGGCAGGAAAAATCCTACCGCGCCTTCGGTAACGAACTCGGCCGCGACGCGACCCCGCTGGAGGCGGATCTGCCCCGCTTCGTCGACCTCGCCAAGGATTTCCATGGCAAGGCCGCGATGCAGGCCAAGGGCATCCGCTCCACCTGCGTCACCCTGCTGATCGACGGCCCCGCCGACGCCGACCCCTGGGGCCGCGAAGTGCTCTATGCCGGCGACACCCGTGTCGGCCGCCTGACCTCGGGGGGCTATTCGGTTCACTTCGGCAAGAGCATCGGCATGGGCTACGTCCATCCCGATCACGCGGCTGTCGGCACGCAATTGCAGGTCAAGATGTTCGACCAGCTCTGGCCCTGCGAGATCGTCGAGGATTCCCCCTACGACCCGCAGAATGCCACCATCCGCAAGGACGCCTGATCCGCATTCATCCGACCGGATAAACTCCAAAGGAGGGTGCCGCCCGAGGGCAGCCCCCTCTACGCCGCCACCTTCGGACCCGTTGCACAGGGCTGTGAAAATCCGCCGGACCCTAAGCCCGCGGCCGTCACGCCTTCGGCACCGCAGCGGTACGGCCGCGACGCGCACCGTCGCGCGGCTGCAGTGCGTCCAGCGCGTCGGCGTTGTCGCGGCCCCAGTCATAGACCATGTCCACAAGGTCCACGAACCGCAGACCCAGCGGCGTCAGGGCATAGGTCACCGCAGGCGGCACGGTACTGTCGACCGTCCGGTCGATCAGCCCGCTGGTTTCCATGTCGCGCAGGGTCTGCACGAACATCTTCTTCGACAGCCCCGGCAGGCTGCGGTGCAGGATGCCGCTGCGGGCGGCCCCCCGGTGGCGGGCCTGCAGGGTGTGCAGGATCATGCTGGTCCATTTGGTGGCAAAGATCTCCATCACGCGGCGGGGCGCGCAATCCTCGCGCCAATCGTCATCCAGCATCCCGGTCTCCTTTCGGTGCCTAGGTTCCATTTTGGTGCCGTCTAGCGAAACCGCGCCGGGCTGGCTAGGTGCAGGTCAACCAATGCAAGGACACAGCATATGACCAAGACCGCACTCGTCGTCGGCGCGACCGGCATTCAGGGCAGCGCCATCGCCGCGACACTCGCCGCCGACGGCTGGACCGTCCTCGGCCTTGCCCGCACGCCGCAGGATCAGCCCGGCGTCACCCCCGTCGCCGCTGACCTGCTGGACCCCGCGTCGCTGGCGCAGGCGCTGGACGGCCTGGCACCCACCCACGTCTTTCTGACCACATGGTTGCGGCAGGATACAGAGGCCGAGAACATCCGCGTCAACCGCACCATGGTCCGCAACCTGCTCGACGCCCTGCGCCCCGCGGGCAGCGTGGAACACGTGGCCCTCGTCACCGGTCTGAAACACTACCTCGGCCCGTTCGAGGCCTACGGCAAGGGCACCCTGCCCAAGACCCCGTTCCGCGAGGATCAGGGCCGTCTGGACGTGGCGAACTTCTACTACGCGCAAGAGGATGAGGTTTTTGCCGCCGCCGAGCGCGACGGCTTCGGCTACAGCATCCACCGCCCCCACACGGTGATCGGCAAGGCCGTCGGCAATGCGATGAACATGGGCACGACGCTGGCCGTCTACGCCACGCTCTGCAAGGCGACGGGGCGGCCGTTCCGCTTTCCGGGCTCTCAGGTGCAGTGGGACGCGCTGACCGACATGACTGATGCGCGGCAACTGGCGGATCAGGTGATCTGGGCCGCGACCACGCCTGCCGCCCGGAACGAGGATTTCAACATCGTGAACGGCGACGTCTTCCGCTGGAACTGGATGTGGCACCGGATCGGGGACTACTTCGGCGTCAAGGTCGAAGACTTCGACGGCACCGAACGGCCGCTGGCGGATCAGATGAAGGACGACGCCGCCCTCTGGGCCGACATCGCCCGGCAGCACGGTCTGGCGGAAAGCGACCTCACGCGCCTCGCCTCGCCTTGGCACACGGATGCCGACCTTGGCCGCCCGATCGAGGTCGTGACCGACATGAGCAAGAGCCGTGCGCTGGGCTTCACCGGTTACATCGCGACGGACCGGGCGTTCTTCGACCTCTTCGATCGCCTGCGCGCCGACGGCATCATTCCCAAAGCCTGATCGGGGGACGGGCGCGCGCGTCACACTTTCGGTTATCCCCGGCAGTCAACCTGCCGGGAGCAATCCTGTGTCTCTCATCTTCAGGCTGTTAGCCCTTGCGCCGCCGGTTGCGAAACGTCTCGGCGCGGCGGCGCAGGCGGATGAGCGCCCCGGATACGGGCCGCCGCAACCACGGCACGTCGACCGCCAGCAACAGCAGGCCCACGGGGATCATCCACAGCCCGAAGACCGGCAGGATCGCCAGCAGGCCGCCCAGAATGAACAACACGCCCACCGGCACCCGCACCAGCGCCCAGCCGGGTCGGCTGATCCGCTGCAGCATCGCACCCGCACGCGGGTAATCCCTTCGCAGACGCGCGAACTGGCGTTGCAGGCGGTGGCTCTCTCGGGTGGCGGGGGGCTGTGTCATGACTGGCAGATGGCAGGCGGGGCCGGATCGTCAAGGGGCCGTCGCGGCGGTTTGTCGCGCGACTGTGACAATCCGCCAACGTCCCACAGAAACCGCCCTCAGCCGAACCGGGCCGGCGACAGGGCCTGCGCCAGATCAGCCCCGATTTCGGGCACTCGCTCCGCCAGAATATCGGCGATCAGGGCAGAGGCGGCAGGGGCCGTCTGAAAGCCGTAACCGCCTTGCCCGGCACACCAGACGAAGGACGGCGCATCCACCGCGCGACCCAGCACCAGCTGGCGATCGGGGGCAAAGGTGCGCAGCCCCGCCCATGTGGCAATCGGGCGCGTGACCTCTGGCGTGAAATATTCCTGATAGCGAAACAGCCCCTCGGCCAGCGTCATGTCGTCGGGATAGGCGTCATGGGGATCGACCGGCACTTCCTCGGCCGGGGACACCAGCAGGGCACCCGCGTCGGGTTTGGCGTACCAGTGTTCCCCCGGTCCGAACATCATCGGCCAGCCGCGCAGATCGTGCCCGCCGGGGGCCGCCAGCCGTGCCATCGACCGGCGCAGGGGCTGCAGACCTAAGGTCTTCACCCCCGCCATCGCGGCGATCTGATCGGCCCAGGCGCCCGCCGCATTGACCAGCACCGCAGCCGTCACATCGCCTTGCGGCGTGATCACGCGCCAGCCCGTCGCCTCGCGCGCGATGGCGCTGACGCGCGATGCCGCCATCAGCGTGCCGCCGTTCCCGCGCATCTCGCGCAGGAAGTTCTGCATCAAAAGCTCTGTGTCGATGTCCCAGGCGTCAGCGTGATAGGCCGCCCGGTCCGCGTGGTCCGACAGGATCGGGACCAGCGCACGCGCCTCGGCGGTGGAAATCTCGTCCAGCCCCATATGCGCCAGATCGACGTCAAAGGCGTCTTTCTCGGCGGCGCTGCCCAGCAGCAGCAGCCCGCGCGGCGACAGCACGCCGCCGTTCGCGCTCTCGTGATAGGGGCGGCTGGCGGTGTTCAGCGCGACCGTCGTGGGCTTACCATAGGTCTCCTCGAACAGCGCCGCCGACCGGCCGGAACTGTGATAGCCGGTCTGCGCCTCCGCCTCGATCAGCGTGACGCGGCCCAGGTGCGACAAACGTGCTGCGGCCGAGATTCCGGCCACGCCGCCGCCGATCACGATGAAATCGGTCATGCCTCCTCCAGCCGGTCCGTGGCGGGCGGCGGCGTCGGCGACAGGGCAGTGATGCGGTCGTACAGGTCCGCCGTCATCTGAAACGCATTCGCGGCCAATGACGGGTCAAGCTGCGCCACCGACTTGGCCGAGATGATGGGCGAGGGGGCGGTTGGATGCGCCGCGACCCAAGCCACGGCCAGCGTCGCCGCATCGGTGCCGACCGCGTCCGCCATGTCAGCAAGGGCAGCGCCCGCATCATGCATCCAGTCCCGGCCATAGCGGGCGGCGTACATCTTGTCTTCGGACAACCGGCCCGTTTCGCCGCGGGCATATTTGCCCGTCAGCAGCCCGCCGCCCAGCGGCGAATAGGAACAGACCTTAATCCCCTGATCCGCCGCCATCGGCAGGATCTCGACCTCGGCCTGCCGCTTGACCAGATTGTACATCGGCTGCATCACGTCGATCCGCGTCTCGAAGGTAGCGCAGACCGCCTGCGCCTTCATCACCTGCCACGCGGCATAGTTCGACACGCCGATGTGCCGGATCGCCCCGTCCGCCTGCAGGCGCGCCATCGTGGCAAAGGTCTCCTCCAGCGGCGTTTCGTCGTCCCAGCGGTGCAGATACAGCAGATCGACGCTGTCCATCTGCAGCTGGCTGCGGCAGATATCGAATTGTTCCAGAATGTTGACCCGTCCCGCGCCACCCGCATAGGCCACCTTGGTCGCCAGATAGATCGCGTCACGTTCGGGTGCCACCATCGGCCCCAGCAGCGTCTCAGCCGCCCCTTCCGTATAGCGGACGGCGGTGTCGAAATGGTTCACCCCGGCGGCGCGGGCCGCATCATACATGGCGCGGCTTGTCGCCGCGTCGGCGCGACCGCCGAACTGCATGGTACCAAAGGTCAGGCGGGACAGGGCGGTCCCATCGCGTGTGTGCAAATGTGTCATGGACCAAGCTTTGCATGCCGCCCGTTGGGGCGAAAGGGGGGCCATGCGCCGTCACGTAAAAAGGCGGTGCATGCGCCCCTTGCGATGTCGACCGGGCGCCGGTAACCGCACCGCAGCTGTCAGATCAGCGCCATCCGTTCAGCGCGTTCCGGATCGGGGAAGGGCCGGTAAAGCGCGACATCGACCTCTCCCACCATCTGGTGAACGGTCGTGTAAAGACGTTCGGTCACGTCGTCCTTTGCCGCGGTAAAGCGAAACGCCTGATCCAGTTGCGACAGATCCGCGACCTCGATTTCCAGCAGGAAATCCCGCGCCCGCGGCGCACCAAAGCCCAGTTTTCTGCGGCACATCCGCCAGGACCCGATCACGCCGCTGGTCTTCAGGTGCGTCATCCACGCCTCGACCGCGACGGCAAAGGCGATGGCCTTGGTGTTTTCCTTCAGATCGACCGAGCAGTGGTAAAGGTTCATGTCCGTCCCGCCAGAGAGGTGTGCCGCATCACCTTGCCCGCAAAGCGCTAACAACCGGTTGACGACGCTCTCTGAACGACAAAAGGCCCGCCATCGTTGGCGGGCCTTCCGTGACACTGCAAAACAGATCAGGACGGAATGTCGCCCTCGATCCCCTCGACGTAAAAGTTCATGCCCAGCAGCGTGCCGTCGTCGGCCTTTTCGCCCTCGGCCAGCCAGACGGACCCGTCCTGCTTGTTCACCGGCCCGGTAAAGGGATGCGTTTCGCCGGCCGCGATGGAATCGCGCAGCGCTTCGGCACTGGCCTTGACCTCGGCGGGCACGGCGTCAGAGATCTCGCCGATCTTGACCATGCCGTCGCCGATGCCTTCCCAGACCTGATGCGTCTCCCACGTGCCGTCCATCACGGCGCGGGTGCGGTCGATGTAGTAGGGCGCCCAGTTGTCGATGATCGACGACACCCGGGGAGAGGGCGCATATTCGGCCATGTCGGACGCCTGCCCGAAGGTGATGACGTTACCTTTGGCCTGTGCCGCTGCCTGCGGTGCTGTCGAATCCGTGTGCTGCAGGATCACGTCGGCACCCTGTTCGATCAGCACGTTGGCGGCCTCGGCCTCTTTCGCGGGATCGAACCAGGTGTAGGCCCAGACGATCTTGAACTGTACGTCCGGGTTCACGGCCTTGGCCGCAAGGTAAGAGGAGTTGATGCCGCGGATGACCTCGGGGATCGGGAAGGACCCGATATAGCCGATGATGTTCGACGTGGTCATGTGACCCGCGATATGCCCCTGCACGGCTCGGCCTTCGTAGAAGCGGGCCGAGTAGGTCGCGAGGTTCGGCGCGTCCTTGAAGCCCGTCGCATGCTCGAACTTCACATTCGGGAACTTGGACGCCACCTCGACCGTCTGGTCCATGTAGCCGAAAGAGGTCGTGAAGATCAGGTTGGCACCCTTCAGCGCCATGTCGGTCATGACGCGCACGGCATCGGGGCCTTCGGGGACGGATTCCACGAACATCGTCTCGACGCTGTCGCCGAATTCCTGCTCGATCGCGAGGCGGCCCTCGTTGTGCTGATAGGTCCAGCCGCCGTCGCCCACCGGGCCGACGAAGATGAAGCCGACCTTGGTCTTGGTGTCCTGCGCCAGTACGGGCAGGCCGGTCAGGCCCAGCGCCGCGGCAGCCGCACCGCTGGCCAGCAAAGTTCTTCTTTTCATTGATCGTTTCCCCTGTAGTGCCGCGTTACCGTGCGGCGTGAAAGATACGGCCCAGTGACCCGGGTGCCCGTCCGGCGGACATGATCACCAGAACCGCGATGGTGGCAAGGTAGGGCGACATCGAAAGATACTCGACCGGCACCGCCACCCCCGCCGCCTGCAGATTAAGCTGCAGCACTGTGACGCCGCCGAATAGATAGGCACCCAGCACCAGCCGCCCCGGTTTCCAGCTGGCAAAGACGACGATGGCCAGCGCGATCCAACCTGCGCCCGCTGTCATCCCTTCGGTCCACTGCGGCACGCGCACAAGGCTCAGATACGCCCCGCCCAGCCCCGCACAGGCCCCGCCGAACATGATCGCCAGCATCCGCGTGCGTCGCACGTGATAGCCCAGCGCATGGGCGGCATCGTGATTCTCGCCTACCGCGCGCAGGACCAGGCCAGCGCGGGTCCGGTTCAGGAACCACCAGACTCCGGCCACGATCCCAAGGCCCACATAGACCATTGGATCGTGCTGGAACACGATCGGCCCGATGACCGGAATATCGCCCAGCAGCGGCACGTGAATATCCGGAAACGCCGGCGCCCGGATACCAAGATAGCTTTGCCCCATCAGCGCCGACAGCCCCAGCCCGAACAGCGTCAGCGCAAGGCCCGTCGCCACCTGGTTGGACAAAAGGAACTGCGTCAGCACCCCGAACAGCAGCGAGAGCAGCGCCCCGCCCAGTGCCGCGCCCAGAAATCCCAGCCACGGCGACCCCGTCGCCGTGGCGACGATGAACCCGCAGACGGCCCCGGTGATCATCATCCCCTCGACGCCAAGGTTCAAAACCCCCGCCCGCTCGACCACCAGCTCTCCGATCGCGGCGAGCAGGATCGGCGTGGCGGCCACCATCAGCGAGGCCAGCAGCAGGATCGGGTTAATTGCACTCAGGTCCATCACGCCACCTGTCTCGCGGCGAACCGCACACGGTAATGGGTCAGCACATCGACCGCGAGAAGGAAGAACAACAGCATCCCCTGCAACAACGAAATTGCAGCGGCGGGCAGGCCCAGATTGCTCTGCGCGATGCCGCCACCGATATAGGTCAGCGCCATCAGCCCCCCCGCCAGCAAAATGCCGACCGGATGCAGGCGGCCCAGAAACGCCACGATGATCGCGGTAAAGCCGTAGCCCACGTTGAAATCGATGGTGACCTGCCCCGCGGGTCCCGCCACCTCGAATAGTCCGGCCATGCCCGCCAGCGCGCCCGACAACCCCATGCAGATCAGGATCATCCGCGCGGGATTGACCCCCGCAAAGCGCGCGGCCCGCGGTGCCTGTCCCGCAAGCCGCACCTGAAACCCGAAGATATGCCGCGCCAGCACGACATAGGCAAAGATCACCGCGATCAGCGCGGCCACGACCCCCCAGTGCAAACCCGTGCCCGCAATCAGCTCCAGATTGGCGGCACTGGGATATTGCGCGAGGTTACGGCTGCCCGGAAATCCCATGCCTTCCGGGTTCTTCAACGGCCCCAGCGCCATCGCCGCCAGCAGGCTTTCGGCCACATAAACCAGCATCAGCGACACGAGGATCTCGTTCGTCCCGAACTTCACCTTCAGCACACCCGGGATCATCGCCCAGATCCAGCCGCCGAAGGCCCCAGCCACGATCATCAGCGGAAAGATCCACCGCGTCTCGGCGGGGTACAATGCCAGCCCCACCGCCGCACCGCACAGCGCCCCGATGATGTATTGCCCCTCGGCCCCGATGTTCCAGATCCCCGCGCGAAACCCGAAGCTGAGCCCCACGGCGATCAGCACCAGCGGCGCCCCCTTGATCAGCAGTTGCGGGCGATAGAACCACGCAAACTCCGAAAACAGCGGGTCGAGGAAGATCGTCCGGATCACCTCCACCGGGTTCTTGCCCAGCGCCGCGAACAGCACACCGCCGACCAGCATGGTCAGCACGACCGCCAGCACCGGTGCCGCATAACTCCACAGGCGGCTCGGCTGCGGCCTCTTGTCCAGCACGATCATGCCTGCGTCCCCTGTTTCATGTGGCCGGATAGACGCCCGCCCCGATTATTGAGAGAAGCCAAATGCAGCTTCGAGGCTCCAGAGCCATCAGGGAGTGCCACCGCTCGAACAACCGCACCCCTCCTCGCTTTTTTCCAAATACTCGCCCGCGGCAGGCGTCCCACAGGCTCACACATGCGCGACCTCCAGATCATGCGCGCCACCCAGCATCATCCCGATCTCGTCCACCGTCAGCCCGCGCGCGGGCCGCGACGCCGACAGCCGGCCGTCCGTCAGTGCACAGAACCTGTCCGAGACCTCCATCAACTCGTCCAGATCCTGAGAAATCACGATCACTGCCACGCCCGCGTCCGCCAGCGTCAGCAACGCCTGCCGGATCGCGGCGGCGGCAGCGGCATCCACACCCCAGGTCGGCTGGTTCACCACCAGCACGCGGGGTGCCTGCAGGATCTCGCGCCCGATGACGAATTTCTGCAGGTTGCCGCCCGACAGCGACCGCGCCGTGTTCTCCGGCCCCGGTGTCCGCACATCGAAATCCGCGATGATCTTCTGGGCAAAGGCGCGCGCCGCGGGCCAGCGCAGAAATCCGTGCCGTGCCAGATCCATCCGCCCCACGCCGGTCATCAGCGCATTTTCCGTCAAGGTCATGTCCGGGGCCGCCGCATGGCCCAGCCGCTCCTCCGGTCCGCAGAGCAGCCCCGCGCTGCGGCGCGCATTGACACCCCAGTCGCCGATCTCCGCCTCCGCCAGCCGCACCATGCCGCCTGCCACCGGCATCTCGCCCGACAGCGCCGCGACCAACTCGTCCTGCCCGTTACCGGCCACGCCGCCGATCCCCAGCACTTCGCCGCCGCGCAGGGTCAGGTCGATCCCCTTCAGCGCCGTGCCGAACCGGTGCGGGGCAGGGGCCGCCAGCCCACGCAGCGTCAGCAGCACCGGCCCCTCCGGCCGGGTCGCACGCACGGGCGACTGCAGCACCGTGCCGACCATCAGCTCCGCCATCTCGCGCGGGGCGGTCTGGCGCGGATCGCAGGTTGCCACGACCTGACCCTGCCGCAGCACCGTTGCCGTGTCGCACAGCGCCGCGATCTCGCCCAGCTTGTGCGAGATATAAAGGATCGCCGTCCCCTCGGCCGACAGCTTGCGCAGGGTGGTGAAGAGAATCTCAACCTCCTGCGGCGTCAGCACGCTGGTCGGCTCGTCCATGATCAACAACTTCGGGTCCTGCAGCAGACAGCGCACGATCTCGACCCGCTGCCGCTCGCCCGCCGACAGATCGCCCACGATCCGCTCCGGATCCAGCGGCAGACCGTAAAGCTGGCTCACCCGCCGCACTTCGCCTGCAATCGCGCGGGGCGAGGGTGGATTGTCCATCCCCAGCACGATGTTCTCGGCCACGGTCATCGCATCGAACAGGGAAAAGTGCTGGAACACCATCGCGACGCCTGCACGCCGCGCGGCCCCCGGATCGGCAGGCGCAAAACCCGCACCGTTCAGCGTCATCGTCCCCGCATCGGGCTTCACCAGACCATAGATCGTCTTGACCAGCGTCGACTTGCCTGCTCCGTTCTCGCCGAGCAGTGCATGGATTTCGCCCCGTCCGATGCGGAACGACACATCGCGGTTCGCAATCACACCGGGATAGGCCTTGGTCAGACCGTCCAGTGCCAGCAGGGTTTCTCTCATCCGGCATCCTCAACGGCGCAGGACGCGCCGCGGCCCAGCATCGCCATGGCCACGCCGATGGCAATGGCCTGCGGATGTTTTCCAAGCGCGGGGTCACCGATGGGACACGCGATGCGCGCGATATGGGTGGGCGCGTGACCCAAGGCGGCCAGCCGCCCCCGGAACCGCGCCCATTTCGTTGCCGACCCGATCAGCCCGGCACTGGCAAAATCACGCGACAGCACCGCATGGCAGATCGCCAGATCGATCGCATGGCTGTAGGTCAGGATCAGGTGATGCGCCGCGTCCGGCGCATGCGCCACCGCCCGCGCCGGATCGGCGGCCACCAACGTCGTCACCGCCGCCGCCGCGGGAAACCGCTCTGCCGCCGTATCGACCCAGGTGATCTCCCACGCTGGCAGCGGCGCCATCACGCCGACCAAGGCCCGCCCCACATGCCCCGCGCCATAGATCCAAAGCGGCGCACCGGGCAGGGCCTCCAGCCCCTCGGCCACGGCAAAATCCAGCGTCACCGACCCACCGCAGCATTGTCCCAGCGCCGGTCCCAGCGGCAAGGTCAATACATCTTCCCTGTGCCCCTCTGCCAGCATGGTTCGCGCGTGCTGCATCGCCTGCCACTCCAGCGCGCCACCGCCGATGGTGCCGTCCGTCCGGTCCGCCCAGACCATCATCTGCGTGCCCGCCCCGCGCGGCACCGACCCTGCCGTGCGGGTCACCGTGATGCGGATGCCGGTCACGCCCGCGCCCGACCGATCGCGGCCAGCACCGCCTCCGGCGTCGCGGGCGCCTGCAGATCGGGCCACGCGGGCCCACAGGCCGCCACCGCGTCCCCCAGCGCCAGAAAGGCGGAAATCCCGTGCATGAACGGCGGCTCGCCCACCGCCTTGGACCGGTAGATCGTCGCAGCCGGGTTCGGCTGATCCCACAGCGCCACGTTGAACACGTCCGGCCGGTCCGCACAGGCGGGAATCTTGTAGGTGCTGGGCGCATGGGTCCGCAAACGCCCCGCATCATCCCAGACCAGCTCCTCCGTCGTCAGCCAGCCCGCCCCCTGCACATAGCCGCCCTCGATCTGCCCCAGATCAAGGGCGGGGTTCAGCGACGCCCCCGCATCGTGCAGGATGTCGCAACGCAGGATCCGGTTCTCGCCGGTCAGCGTGTCCACCACGACCTCGGTCACCGCACAGCCTTGCGCGAAATAAAAGAACGGCCGCCCCTGACCCTTCACCCGGTCCCAGGCCAGGTCCGGCGTCTTGTAGAACCCGGTCGCACTCAGCGACACGCGGTTCTGATAGGCCGTCATCACGGCGGCGGCAAAGCTGACCTTCTCCCCCGCCACCTGCACCTGACCGTCGCGGAACCGCACCGTATCCGGCGCCACCTGATGCAATTCCGCCAGACAGACTGCGATCCGGTCACGGATCGTGTCACAGGCAATCGCCACCGCCATCCCGTTCAGGTCTGCGCCCGACGACGCCGCCGTGGCGCTGGTATTCGGCACCTTCCCCGTATCCGTCGCCGTGATCTTCACCGCGCCCACATCGATCCCGAACCGCGATGCCGCCACTTGTGCTACTTTCTGGAACAACCCTTGCCCCATCTCCGTCCCGCCGTGGTTCAGATGCACCGAACCGTCCTGATACACATGCACCAAAGCGCCCGCCTGATTGAGGTGCGTCAGCGTAAACGAAATCCCGAACTTCACCGGGGAAAACCCGATCCCCCGCTTCAACAAGGGGTTCTGCGCGTTCCAATCCGCAATCGCCCCCCGCCGCGCCGCGTAATCGCTCGTCGCCAGCAGCGCCTCCGTCATCCCGTCCAGAATGAAATCCGTCACCTCCATCCCGTAGGGCGTCGCATTCTGCGCCGCTTTTGGCACCGCCACCCGGTCATCCGCGGTCACCTGCGCCCCGCGCGAGGCCACATCCTCCATCCTCGCTTTTTCCGAAATACTCTCGGGGGGCGGCGCATCGCGCCGGGGGGCAGACAGCCCCCCTCCGACCACGCCCATCGGCGCATAGTAATTCACCTGCCGCACCACCACCGGATCCAGCCCCAGCACATGGGCCACGTGATCCATCACCCGCTCGATCCCCAGCACCCCCTGCGGCCCGCCGAACCCGCGAAACGCCGTGGCGCTTTGGGTGTTCGTCTTCAACCGGTGGGACGTGATCCGGCAGGCGTCCAGCAGATAGGCGTTGTCTGCGTGCAGCATGGCCCGGTCGGCCACCGGCAGGGACAGGTCCATGGCCCAGCCGCAGCGGGTGAAATGGGTGAAATCCACGCCCGTCAGACGGCCCCTGTCGTCGAACCCCGCGTCGTAATCGACGCGGAAATCATGCCGCTTGCCGGTCACGATCATGTCGTCGTCGCGGTCATAGCGCATCTTGCAGGGCTTACCCGTCAACCGCGCCGCCACCGCACAGGCGACCGCCAAGGCGTTGCCCTGCGATTCCTTGCCACCAAAGCCGCCGCCCATCCGCCGGACCTCGACCCGGACGGCGTGCATCGGCACACCCAGCGCCTCGGCCACCTTGTGCTGGATTTCCGTCGGGTGCTGGGTGCTGGAATGGACGGTCATGTCGCCGCCTTCCTGCGGCAGCGCGAGGGCCGCCTGACCCTCCAGATAGAAATGCTCCTGACCGCCCATCTCGATCCGGCCCTGCACCCGGTGCGGCGCGCGGCTCAGGGCCGCGGTCACATCGCCCTTCGTCCAGACCCGCGGCCCATCCTCGAACCGGCTGTCGGCGGCCAAAGCCTCCTCCACCGTCAAAATCGGCGTCTCGGCGGCGATCTCGATCTGCCCCAGCCGCGCCGCATGGCGCGCTGCCAGATGGCTCTCCGCCACGACGGCAAACAGCGGCTGGCCCGCGTAATGCATCCGGCCTGTCGCCAGCAACGGCTCGTCGTGGTTACTGGGCGAGACATCGTTGGCAAAGGGCAGATCGGCGGCGGTCAGGACCGCAACGACGCCGGGTGCGCGTCGCACCGCCGTCAGGTCCATCGCCGTGATCGCACCCCGCGCGACCTGGGACAGGCCAAAGGCCAGATGCAGGGTGCCCGCAGGCACCGGCAGATCGTCGATATAGCGCGCAGCACCGGTCACATGCAGGTGGGCGGAATCGTGGGGCAGGGGGGTGGCGACGCTCATGCGCTGACCCTCCGCACATCGACATCGCCGCCCGACAGGTCCGCATGATACCGCCGCAGCATGTTCTGCGCCGCCGCCAGCCGGTAGGCCGCACTCGCCCGCATGTCGCCAAGCGGTTCGAAATCCTGCGCAAAGGCGGGCAGGGCCGCCATCACCGTTTCATCGGTCCAAGGCTGACCCACCAGCGCCGCCTCGACCGCGCCCGCACGCTTGGGCACACCCGCCATACCGCCAAAGGCGATCCGCGCTGCCTGCACCACGCCACCCGTCACTGTCACGTCGAACCCGCCGCAGACCGCGCTGATATCCTGATCGAACCGCTTGCTCAGTTTATAGACCCGGTGCGCCGCACGCCCCCGCGGGATCGTCACACCCGTCACGAACTCGCCGGGCTGCCGGTCCTGTTTGCCGTAGGCGAGAAAGAAATCCTCCAGCGCCAGATCGCGCACCACATCACCCCGCCGCAGATGCAGCACGGCCCCCAGTGCGATCAGCGCCGGCGGGTTGTCACCGATGGGCGAGCCGTTCGCGATATTGCCGCCGATCGTCGCCGCGTTGCGCACCTGCACAGAGCCATAGCGCCGGATCATCGCCGCATAGGAGGGGTACTCCCCTGCCACCGCCTCCAGCACCCGCGTCATCGTGACGCCCGCGCCGAAATGCATGGTATCCTCCGTCACCGAAACCTCTTGCAGGTCCGCGCAGGCATGCAGAAAGGCCACATCGCCCAGATCGCGGAACTGCTTGGTGACCCACAGGCCCACATCCGTCGCCCCGGCGATCAGCGTGCCGTCCGGATGATCCAGATACCACGCCGCCAGCGCATCCGCGTCACGCGGTGCCAGCGGCGTGCCGCCGCCGGGCGCCACGTCGCGCATGTGCTTCGGCACCGGCGCCTCCGCCGCGGCCTGTGCCGCGCGCACGATGGGGGCATAGCCGGTGCAGCGGCACAGGTTGCCCGCCAGCTGGTCATCGTGATCCACCCGGCCGTTCAGATGCGCCGTGGCCATGCTGACCACGAACCCCGGCGTGCAGAAGCCACATTGCGATCCGTGGTGATCGACCATCGCCTGCTGCACCGGATGCAGACCCTCCGGCCCCGCGATCCCCTCGACCGTGCGTACCGCCTTGCCTGCCAACTGCCCCATGAACAGGATGCAGGCGTTCAGGCTCTGCGCGCCGCGGTCGTCCGTCACCATCACGGTGCAGGCCCCGCAGTCGCCTTCGTTGCAACCTTCCTTGGTGCCGCACAGGCCCCGGTCCGTCCGCAGCCAGTCCAGCAACGTGACCGTGGGGGCCGTGCGGGCCGTGACAGTCTCTCCGTTCAGAAGAAACGTGATATCCATGTGAAAACCTGCCGCCTTACCAATATCAGTCGGGTGACGGCGCGACATCGATGCGGCGTAGAGATCGGCCCCCGTTTCGATCACCAAAGCGGCTTGCGGCCCGTTTGGCAAGGGCGCAGGCGCCCGCGTGGCAGTTCCTGTGGCGCAGGGCCTGCCGCCGTGGCCTGTCACGTCATCCTGTCGGGGCCAGACTGCACCGCACCGCAGCTGCCGCCCGCCAAGGCGTCTTTGCGGTCCGAGGCGCGCGGAACCTGCGCGTTTTCAGCATAGGGTGAGGGCGCTTGTGCCTTTCGGTGCCGACAGGACAATCAGGAGACATGCACGCACTGGCGAAAAGTGTGGGCCACGGGCTGCGCGCCCGGCGTCATCAGCGGGTCTGGTGCGGCATGGGGTCTGCTGCCCATGCGGCCAGCCCGCGAATGACGCAGGATGCCCGTGGATGGAGGGGGCAGTGGGGGCGCTGCCCCCGGCCTGCGGCCTCCCCCGAAGTATTTTTGACCAGAAGAAGGGGCGCGCGATTACAGGCCGCGCGCGACCTCTTCCAGCTGCGTGGTGGCGGCGCCCCATCCGTCGAAGAAGCCCATGTCCTTGTGGGTATGGGCGGCCTGCGGCGTCGCATGCATGACAGTCGCGGTATAGGTGCAGCCACCGGGGGCGGCGGCAATCAGGATCTCGGCGGTGAAGGCGAAATCCATGGGGCCGTCGCCCATCGCGTTGGGCCGGAACCCCGGTCCCAGCGCGTTGGTCCAGACCAGCCGCCGGTCGGTGTCCGCCACGAGGATACAGCCTGCGTCGCCTGCCATCGTGCCGTGATCCGGCACCTCCATCACCGTGCGGAAGGTGCCGCCGGGGGTCAGGTTGATCTCGACCGCGGTGGTTGCGACCGGGCGGGGGGCAAACCACTGGCGGATCAGCTCCGGCTCGGTCCAGCAGCGCCAGACGGCGGCGGGCGAGGCGGCCAGCGTGCGGGTGAAGCTCAGGGTCAGATCATCGGTCATCGGCGCTTTCCTTTTCGGCGTCCAGCGCGAGCGCCAGCTGGTCCAAGTGATCCAGCCGGGTTTCCCACAGGCTGCGCTGCCACGCGATCCAGCCCTGTGCCGTCACCAGCGGTGTCGCGTCCAGATGGCAGGTCCGGACGCGGCCCTTCTTGATCGTCTGCACGAGGCCCGCCCGTTCCAGCACTTTCAGATGCTTCATGAAGGTCGGCAGGGCCATCGGATGCGGGGCCGCGAGGTCGCTGACGGACGCAGGCCCGGCCGTCAGGTGTTCCACGATAGCCCGGCGCGTCGGGTCCGACAGGGCGGCGAAAAATTGATTGAGGTGCATGGTCATGGCAGCGATCCTGCACCCGGCGCGGCGGTGTGTCAATAAACTTAGCTTTATGACTAAGCGTTAGCGGCTTTCCCCCGCCTGACCCGCGTCCTATGGTGGCGCATGACCCAATCCCCCCGATTCATCCACCTGCGCGTCCATACGGAATACTCCCTTCTGGAAGGCGCCGTGCCTGTCAAGAAGCTGTCCGGCATGGCCGAGGCGGCAGGCATGCCCGCCGTCGCCGTGACCGACACGAACAACATGTTCGCCGCCCTCGAATTCAGCGAATATGCCTCCAAGGCGGGGATCCAGCCGATCATCGGCTGCCAGATGTCGCTGGCCTACGTGACGCCGGAACCGGGCAAGCGCGCGCCCGATCCCGCCCCCATCGTGCTGCTGGCGCAGACCGAGGCGGGGTATCTGAACCTGATGAAGCTGAACTCTGCCGCCTACCTCGACAATGGCGGGCAGGCGGCGCAGATCGACTTCGACGATCTGAGCCATCACAACACCGGCCTAATCTGTCTGACCGGTGGCCCCGACGGCCCCGTCGGGCGCCTGCTGCGGCAAGGCCAGCGGCCCCGTGCCGAACAGGTGCTGGACACGCTGCACAGCCTCTTTGGCGACCGCCTTTATGTCGAACTGCAGCGTCACCCCGACGGCGGCGGCCTGCCAGAGGCAGAGGCCCTGTCCGAACAGGGCCATATCGAGATGGCCTATGCCAAGGGTCTGCCCATCGTCGCCACGAACGACGTCTATTTCCCCAAGACCGGTCTGTACGAGGCGCATGACGCGCTGTTGTGCATTTCCGAAGGGTCCTATGTCGACCAGTCCGAACCGCGCAGGCGTCTGACGCCGCAGCACTACTTCAAGTCCGAGCGTGAGATGGCGACCCTGTTCGCTGACCTGCCCGAAGCGCTGGAAAACACCATCGAGATCGCGAAGCGCTGCGCCTTCAAGGTCTACAAGCGTGCGCCGATCCTGCCGAAATTCGCCGACGACGAGGTGGCCGAGTTGCGCCGTCAGGCGCAGGAGGGGCTGAAATTCCGCCTGTCGATTATCCCCCACGCGGTGAGTGTGGAGGAGTATGAGGCGCGGCTGGAATTCGAACTCGGCATCATCGAAGGCATGGGATTCCCCGGCTATTTCCTGATCGTGGCCGATTTCATCAAATGGGCCAAGGACAACGGCATCCCCGTGGGGCCGGGTCGTGGTTCGGGTGCCGGTTCACTGGTCGCCTATGCTCTTTTGATCACCGACCTCGATCCGCTGCGTTATTCTCTGCTTTTCGAACGTTTCCTCAATCCCGAACGGGTCTCCATGCCCGACTTCGACATCGACTTCTGCATGGACCGACGCGAAGAAGTGATCCGCTACGTGCAGGAGAAGTATGGCCGCGACAAGGTCGGCCAGATCATCACCTTCGGCGCCCTGCTGTCCAAGGCCGCCGTCCGTGACGTGGGACGCGTGCTGCAGATGCCCTACGGTCAGGTCGACCGGTTGTCCAAGATGATCCCTGTCGAAGGCGTCAAACCGGTTTCGATCGAGAAGGCGCTGGCGGACGAGCCGCGGCTGCGCGAAGAGGCGAAGAACGAGGAAGTCGTCGACCGCCTTCTGAAATACGCGCAACAGGTCGAAGGGCTGCTGCGCAACGCGTCCACCCACGCCGCCGGTGTCGTGATCGGCGACCGGCCCCTAGACGAGCTTGTGCCGCTGTATCAGGACCCGCGGTCCGACATGCCCGCGACCCAGTTCAACATGAAATGGGTCGAACAGGCCGGTCTGGTGAAATTCGACTTTCTGGGCCTCAAGACCCTGACCGTCATCCAGAACGCCGTCGAACTGGTGCGCAAGACCGGGCGGCCCCTGAACCACGCTGCCGATGGCACAGAACTCTACCAGCCGCCCGCAGGCTTTGAGTATGAAATCGGGGCGATCCCGCTGGACGACGAGGCCAGCTACAAGCTCTATGCCTCCGCCAAGACCGTCGCCGTCTTTCAGGTGGAATCCAGCGGCATGATGGACGCGCTCAAGCGCATGAAGCCGACCTGTATCGAGGATATCGTGGCGCTGGTTGCCCTCTACCGTCCCGGTCCGATGGAAAACATCCCTGTCTATTGCGAGGTCAAGAACGGGTTGCGAGAGATCGAATCCGTCCACCCGTCCATCGACCACCTGCTGGCGGAAACCCAGGGCATCATCGTCTATCAGGAACAGGTGATGCAGATCGCGCAGGTCATGGCGGGGTACTCGCTTGGCGGCGCCGACCTGTTGCGCCGCGCCATGGGCAAGAAGATCGCCGAGGAGATGGCCAAGGAACGCCCCAAGTTCGAAAAGGGCGCGATGGCCAATGGCGTGGATAAAAAGAAGGCGAGCGAGGTCTTCGACCTTCTGGAAAAATTCGCCAACTACGGCTTCAACAAGTCCCACGCCGCGGCCTACGCCGTCGTCAGCTATCAGACCGCCTGGATGAAGGCGAACCACCCGGTCGAATTCATGGCCGGCGTGATGAACTGCGATATCCACCTGACCGACAAGCTGGGCGTCTATTTTCAGGAAGTGAAAAAGGGTCTTGGCCTTGGCTACATTCCGCCCTGCGTGAACCGCTCCATGGCGACCTTCGACGTGAAGGACGGCAAGCTGGTCTATGCGCTGGGCGCGCTCAAGAACGTCGGTGTCGAGGCGATGAAGCTGGTCGTCGAAGGGCGCGCAGGCAAACCCTTCGTCAACCTCTTCGACGTGGCCCGCCGGGTCGACCTGAAACGCGTCGGCAAGCGCCCGATGGAAATGCTGGCCCGTGCGGGCGCATTTGATATCCTCGACCCCAATCGACGGCGTGTCATGTCCTCCCTTGATGCGCTCGTTGGCTATTCCGCCGCGATCCATGACCAGAAGTCGTCCAATCAGGTCAGCCTGTTTGGCGAGGCCGGCGATGACCTGCCCGAACCGCGCCTCGCGGGCGGCGACGACTGGCTGCCGGCAGAGCGTCTGGCCGAGGAGTTCAAGGCCATCGGCTTCTACCTCTCCGGTCACCCGCTCGACGACTACATGGGCGCCTTGAAGCGCAAGAATGTGCTGACGCTGGACGAGGTGCTGGTGAAGGCCGAACGCGCCGCCTGCATCGTCAAGATGGCCGGCACCGTGTCGGGCCGTCAGGAACGCAAGTCGGCGCGCGGCAACCGCTTTGCCTTCGTGCAGCTGTCGGACCCCACCGGCCAATACGAAGTCACCATGTTTTCGGACACGCTGGAAGTCGCCCGGGAGCATCTTGAAACCGGCTCTCAGGTCGTGATCCAGGTCGAGGCGACGATGGAATCCGACCAGCTGAAACTGCTGGGCCGCTCTGTCAGTCCGATCGATACCGCCGTCGTCGACGCGACCACCAACGGGCTGCGGGTCTTCCTCGATTGCGCCGACGCGATCCCCTCGGTCGCCTCGATCCTCGAGGCCGCGACCCGGGACAAGGTCAAGGGCGCGCGCGGGCCGATCTATTTCTGCCTGATGGACCCGGACCTGCCGGGCGAGGTCGAACTCGACCTCGGGCAGGACTTCCCGGTCAATCCGCAGATCCGCGGCGCGCTGCGGTCGCTGGGTGGCGTGATAGAGGTGGAAGACGCCTAGTGCCGTCAAAGGGACTCGCTTTGACCGGCGGTGATGCTAATTCAGGCGGACACCAACGGGGTCTGTCCATGCATCGCAGTTTTACCAGTCTGATCCTTTGCCTTGTCGTCGCGGGCTGCGCCGGCACCGGCGGTGGCGCGCCCGTCGTCAACAGTGACGTGGACGCGGGGCAGGTGGCGCCCGGGGCCGGATTGCCCTTTGGCCGGATCGACACGACCTGCGGCGTCAGCGCCGCGAGCCTCGGCAAACCCGTGGTGACCGCGGCGGGCTATACGGTCTATGACACCAACCCCAGCAGCACGGCCCAGCGGGCGCATTACATCGACGGCTTCACCGACGGTTGCCTGCGTCAGTTCACCGCCGCCCTCGTGCTGATGGGTGACGCGGCGACCCACGAAGGCGTCCGCTACCAGCCGACGAACAAGCGCCCCTATTCCGATACGGACAAGACCTACGAGGTCATCAAGGCCGCCTATTGCGGCGCCCCGTCCGGCCAACCCTGCGGTGCGAAGCTTGACGCACTCAGCCGCCGGACGGTCTTCGTCACCGCCTATCCGTCGTTTTCCGACAGCGACACCTGGGTCGAATACCTGCTGCACGAAGGCGTCGTGGCCGAAGCGGGCGACGAACGCTGAGGCGGAACAATCCCGCAGCAAAGCCATTGTGCCGGGTCAAACCAGATCAAGAAACATCCCATGGCCCACGTCTTTATCATCGGCGCGACCGGCGGCGTCGGTCAGCGCCTGATCCCGTTGCTGCAGGACCGCGGCCATACCGTCAGCGGGTTGCACCGCAAGCCCGAACAGGCGGACGACCTGCGCGCGAAGGGTGTGACCCCCGTCGCCGGTGACCTGATGCAGATGGACGAGGCCGCAATGACCGCGGCGCTGAAAGGTGCCGATGTCGTGGTCTTTTCAGCCGGTGCCGCCGGGTCCGGGCAGGACCGGGCGACCGTTATCGACGGCGACGGCCCGATCAAGATGCTCGCCGCCGCCCGCGCCAACGGCATCCGCCGCCTGCTGGTCGTCTCGGTCTTTCCCGAGGCGGGGCGGACGCAGGATCTGGGCGCGGGGTTCGAGCACTATATGACCCAGAAAAAGCGCGCCGACGTGGCGATCGCCGCAAGCGATCTGGACTGGGTGCTGCTGCGCCCGGGCACGCTGAAGGACGATGATGGCGACGGACATGTCACGCTGGGCCGTGCGATTGCCTATGGCGACGTGGCGCGCGGGCACGTGGCGGGCGTGCTGGCCGAACTGGTCGATGCGCCCGGCATCCGGCAGGAGGCGCTGGAGCTGACCGACGGTGACATGCCCCTGCCGCAGGCCGTTGCGGCGATGGTGCGCTGATGACGGGCGTGGCTGGGGGCTCTGCCCCCGGCTGCGCCTCCCCCGAAGTATTTTTGACCAGAAGAAGGGGCTACCAGTGCGGCGGGCGCTGGTCGCCAAGCGGGACCGTGCCGCCGGCGTCAGCCTCGCGGGTGGCCTCGCGCTGCATCAGCATCTCGATCCGGCGGGTCGCCGTGTCGATGGCGCGGTCCTGACGGGCGACGACATCGCTCAGGTCTTCGACCAGGCGGGTCAGGTGGGCGATCTGTTCTTCGAGGCGCATGATATCGGTCATGGGCAAAGGTCTAGCGCACCGCGGCAGGGGGCGCCACTGCCCGTTGCGGCAGGATCGGTGGCGCATGTGAATAACCCGTTCATTTCGCTGATCTATTTTACATAATATGTTTCGCATGCGAAACATTGAGGTTTTGCGATGCAAAGCGCCGCGTCCTTGCCCCGCAGGCGGGCGCAGGTTATGTCGCGCCACAAGATCCCCCGCAGCCAGAGGACCATCATGGCCAAGGACAAGAAGACCCCGCGCCCCAAGGCCGAGACGCCCAAGGGCTTTCGCGATTATTTCGGTGCCGAGGTCACGCAGCGCACCGAGATGCTGCGCAAGATCGCCGCGGTCTATCATCGCTATGGCTTCGATCCCTTGGAGACGAGCGGGGTCGAGACGGTCGAGGCGCTTGGCAAGTTCCTGCCCGACGTGGACCGGCCGAACGAGGGGGTCTTTGCCTGGGAAGAGGACGCCGACTGGCTGGCACTGCGCTACGACCTGACAGCACCGCTGGCGCGGGTCGCGGCGCAGTATCGCAACGATCTGCCAAGCCCCTATCGCCGCTATGCGATGGGGCCGGTCTGGCGCAACGAAAAGCCCGGTCCGGGGCGGTTTCGCCAGTTTTATCAATGCGACGCCGATACGGTGGGCGCGCCGTCTGTCGCCGCGGACGCCGAGATCTGCGCGATGCTTTCGGATACGCTGGAGGCCGTGGGGATCAAGCGCGGCGACTACGTGATCCGCGTGAACAACCGCAAAGTCCTGAACGGCGTGCTGGAGGTGGCGGGCCTGTCAGGCGACGACAAGGAAGCCGAGCGCGGCATCGTGTTGCGCGCCATCGACAAGCTGGACCGGCTGGGCGTGGACGGTGTCCGCGCGCTTCTGGGCGAGGGGCGCCGCGACGAAAGCGGGGATGTGACGAAGGGGGCAGGGCTGGGCGACGCACAGGCGCAGGTCGTGCTTGATTTCGTCGCAGCCTTGGCCGGCGACAACGCAGAGACTCTGGGTCGGTTGGCGACGCTTGTGACGGGATCGGACACAGGCGCCGAGGGTGTGGAAGAGCTTCAAACCATCGCCGATCTGCTGGCCGCCCAAGGTTACGGCCCCGACCGCATCGTCATCGACCCTTCCGTCGTGCGCGGCCTCGGCTATTACACCGGGCCGGTGTTCGAGGCGGAGCTGACCTTCGAGGTCACCGACGAAAAGGGCAACGTGCGCAACTTCGGCTCTGTCGCGGGTGGCGGGCGGTATGACGATCTGGTCAAGCGGTTCACCGGGCAGGCGGTGCCGGCGACGGGTGTGTCCATCGGCGTCGACCGCTTGCTGGCGGCGCTGCATGCGACGGGGCGGCTGGATACGACCGACGCAGGCCCCGTCGTCGTGACCGTCATGGAGAAGGCGCGGATGGCGGATTATCAGACGATGGTTGCCGATCTGCGCAACGCGGGCATCCGGGCAGAGGTCTATCTGGGCAATCCGAAGAACTTCGGCAACCAGTTGAAATATGCGGATAAACGCAACTCCCCAGTCGCCGTGATCGCGGGGGGCGATGAATTCGACCGGGGTGTCGTGCAGATCAAGGACCTGATCCTTGGCAAGCAGCTGGCTGAAAACGCCACGCTGGAGGAATGGAAAGACCGCCCGAGCCAGAAGGAAGTGCCGCTGGCCGACCTTGTGGTCGAGGTGCAAAAGATGCTGGCGGATCAGGCGTGACCCTCGCCGCTCAACTGGCCGAGGCGGACCGTTTGCGCGACCTCTTTGCCGCGCGCGACGCGGTGATCGTGCAGACCGACGTGCTGCAACCGGCGGACACGCTGCTGGACCTTTACGGCGAGGATATTCGTGGCCGGTCCTATCTGACCAGCGATCCGGTGCGCGGCGAGATGGTGCTGCGGCCCGACTTCACCGTGCCCGTGGTGCAGATGCACATGGAAAGCCACGCCGAACCCGCCCGTTATACCTATGCGGGCAAGGTGTTCCGCAAGCAGGACAATGCCCCTGACCGCCTGAGCGAATTCGTGCAGGTCGGCTACGAGGTCTTTGACGGCACCAATCCCGCGCTGGCCGATGCAGAGGTCTTTGCCGCGATCCGTGACGCGCTGGGCGATCTGCCGCTGCGGGCGGCCACGGGGGATATCGGCATCCTGATGGCCGCCGTCGCCGGGCTGCGCACATCAGATGCGCGCAAGGCGGCGCTGGCGCGGCACATCTGGCGGCCGCGGCGGTTCCGCACGCTGCTGGACCGCTTTGGCGGACGCTCGCCTGTGCCGCCGACGCGCGCGGCGCTGCTGGCGGCCGCCGATCCCTTTGCCACCGCCGGGCCGGACATCGGCAAACGCAGCCGGACCGAGGTTGCGGACCGCATCGCGACCCTGCGCGCCGACGCTGCGACCCCGCCGATCAGCAGCGAGGAGCTGGCCTTGCTCGATACGCTGCTGGGCCTGCGCGAAACCTCGGATCACGTGCTGAGTCAGCTGCGCGATATCGCCGTGGACATGCCCGCCATCGGTCCCGCCGTGATGCGGCTGAACGCGCGGCTGGATGCGCTGGAGGATTATGGCGTCGACGTCAGCGCGCTGGAGTTCGAGGGCAGCTATGGCCGCACGTCGCTGGAATATTACGACGGCTTCGTCTTCGGGTTCTACGCCGCCGATCCGAACCTGCCGCCGGTGGCGACGGGCGGACGCTATGACGCGCTGACGGCACGTCTGGGTGACGGAAACGCCGTGCCTGCGGTCGGTGGTGTCATCCGGCCCGATCTGGTGCTGGCCGTGCGGGGGATGGTCTGATGCTGAAACTGGGTGTGCCGTCCAAGGGGCGGCTGATGGAAAAGACATTCCAGTGGTTCGGCAACCGCGGCGTGACCCTGCGCAAGTCCGGCAGCGAGCGGGAATATGCGGGTGCCGTCGACGGGATCGACGGCGTCGAACTGGTGCTGCTGAGTGCGGGCGAGATCCCGCGCGAACTAGCGGCGGGGCGCATCCAGATGGGTGTGACCGGGTCCGACCTCGTGCGCGAAAAGCTGGTGAACTGGGAAAACACGGTGCGCGAGGTGGCGCTGCTGGGCTTTGGCGGGGCGGACCTGATCATTGCCGTGCCGCAGGCCTGGGTCGATGTGGATACGCTTGACGATCTTGATGCGGCGGCGTCGGCATTCCGGGCGCGGCACGGTCACCGGTTGCGGATCGCCACGAAATACCACCGGCTGGTGCGCGATTTCCTGAAACAGGCGGGGGTCGCGGATTACGCGCTGATCGACAGTCAGGGCGCCACCGAAGGCACCGTCAAGAACGAGACGGCAGAGGCGATTGCCGACATCACCTCGACCGGGGAGACCCTGCGGGCGAACGGCCTGAAGATCCTCAGCGACGGGATGATCCACGCGAGCCAGGCGACGCTGTTCCGCACGTCCCGCCGCGACTGGAGCACCGAACAGCGTCTGACCTTCAAGGCGCTGGAGGCGCGGCTGGGGCTTTAGTCGCCAAGGCAGAACCGGAACGACTGCGCCGCACCTGCGCTGCGCCTGCGCTCAAGGCCAGCAGCCCGTCGAGCGTCACCGTCGCGGGCCATGTGGACGGCGTGCCGCTGGAGGTATCGGTGCAGGTCTGGATGCCGCGATAAGTCTGGCCGGTCTTCTTTGGCAGATAAAGCCGGCAATCGCTTGTCGCGCCCCCTGATATGCCCGCCCCGGTGAAGGTGCGCAGCGCGGCGTTCGGCACATGGCGAGAGCCTTTGCATCGGTGATCTGCGGCAGGATAACGCGGCGGGCCCCCCAGAACGTCCGCTTCTTTTGGCAAAGCGCAGTTTTCTGCCGTGCGCGGGCCCGGCGGGGTCATCGCGTGGTTGACTTGGACCGGGGCGCGTGCGGTTGTGTCCGTGTTGAATTCGCCTTGTTTGCAGGAGCCGTGATGCGGTCATTTACCACCCTGATGCTCTGTGCGGTCCTGTTGGCGGGGTGCGGTGGCCGGACGGCGCAGGTCAGCCGCGCGGCGCCGGTGTCCTATCCGTCATTTGCGGACGTCAAGCCGCATGACAATGTCGGACGCCAGCCGTCGTTCTATCCGATCCACGGTGTCGACGTGTCGCGGTACCAGGGTAACGTCGACTGGCGCGCCGCGCGGGCCTCCGGCATTTCGTTCGCCTACATCAAGGCGACAGAGGGCGGCGATCTGGCCGATCCGATGTTCCACACCTACCGCACCGGCGCTGCGGCGGCCGGGGTGCGGCAGGGGGCCTATCACTTCTATTATTTCTGCCGGTCCGCGCGCGAGCAGGCGGAATGGTTCATCCGCAACGTGCCGCGCGACCCGTCGGCGCTGCCGCCGGTGCTGGATCTGGAATGGAACCACCAGTCGCGCAGCTGCACCAGACGCCCGTCCGGGGCAGAGGTGCGGGCCGAGGCGACCCTGTTCCTCGACATGCTGGAACGCCACTACGGCAAGCGACCGCTGGTCTATACGACGCCGGATTTCTATCACCAGACCGGGCTGGGACAACTGCCGCGCACCCAGTTCTGGCTGCGGTCCGTCGCCGCCCACCCGTCGGAACGCTATCCCGGCGAAGGCTGGTCGTTCTGGCAATACACCGGCACCGGCGTCGTGCCGGGGTTCGCGCGGCCCGTCGATATCAACGCCTTTGCCGGATCACCGTCGCAATGGGCGAAGTGGATCGAATGACGCAGCGGCACAGCGCCTGAGGCGCTGTCGGGTCGCACCTATGCTGGACCGCCTGTCTTTAGTGCGGACAGGATGCGTGACCGTTTGGTGGCGCGGGCCTATTGCGTCAGGCGCGGGGTCCCGCGCATCGTGGCATTGCCGTCAAGTCAACCATTGCATCTTGTGTCCACCATGGGTTGATTGCCGCATCCGGTTCGCTGCGAACCGCCCAAAATCAAACCATGCCCGGAGAACCCTTATGAAAATGAGAACATTCCTCGCCTCGACGGCCATTGCCGTAGGCCTCGCCGCCTCGGCCCATGCGGCCTCCGTGCCGGACGGCGTCACGCTGGCGGACGAGCAGACCTATACCTTCTGGCTGCTGGACGCGATCAAGTCGATGGACCCGCAGATCAACACCGATGTCGAAGGCTCTGACATCCTGCGCAACTTGTTCGAAGGGCTGTACAACGAGGACGGCGACGGCAACCTGACACCGGGCGTGGCGCTGGACCATACCCTGTCCGACGACGGCCTGACCTATACCTTCAACCTGCGCGACACCGCGAAGTGGTCGAACGGTGAACCGGTCACGGCGCAGGACTTCGTCTACAGCTGGCGCCGTCTGGCCGATCCCGCGACCGCGTCGGAATACGCGTGGTACATGGAACTGATGCAGGTCGAAAATGCCGCCGCGGTCATCGCCGGCGACATGCCCACCGACCAGCTGGGCGTGAAGGCCATCGACGACCACACGCTCGAGGTCAAGATCATCACGCCACTGCCTTATTTTCCGCAGATGCTGGTCCATGGCTCGACCTTCCCGATCCTGCAGTCCGTGGTCGAGGAATTCGGCGACAACTGGACCCAACCCGGCAATCTGGTCGGCAACGGCGCCTACAACTTGACAGAGCATCAGCTGGGCGAGCGGGTCGTGATGACCAAGAACGACACCTACTGGGACGCCGAGAACACGGTGATGGAGACGCTGACCGCGCTGACCATCAACGACAACAATCAGGCGCTGACCCGCTACCTCGCGGGCGAACTGGACCGGGTGCAGATCCCCGCAGGCCAGTATCCGCGTCTGAAGGAAGAATATCCCGATCAGGCGATCTCCACCCCCTACAACTGTTCCTACATCTACATGCTGAACGTGGGCGAGAAGGGTCCGGAGGCGCTGAAGGACAAGCGCGTGCGTCAGGCGATGTCCTTTGCCATCGACCGCGACGTGATCGTGGACCGCATCCTGCAGGGCGGCCAGAAAGCGGCCTATAACTGGACCCATTGGGCCATCGCCGATTTCGAGCGTCCGCATATCGCCTATGCCGACGACATGGATCAGGCCGAGCGGATCGCGAAGGCCAAGGAGTTGATGCAAGAGGCCGGTTACGGTCCCGACAACCCCCTGACCCTGCGTCTGCAATACAACACAGACGACAGTCACAAGAAGATCGCGATTGCCGCGTCGCAGATGCTGAAGGCGATCGGCGTGAACGCGGAACTCGACAACTACGAGTGGAAGATCCACACGGACCGGATGCAGAACCAGGACTTCGACATGGCGCGCTATGCTTGGTGCGGCGACTACAACGAGGCGTCGACCTACCTCGACCTGATGACCTCCTACTCGGGTCACAACAACGGCCAGTGGTTCAACGACCAGTACGACAAGATCATGGCGGACTCGAAAACCGCCGCTGATCCGCAGCCGCTGTATAAAGAGGCCGAGGCGCTGCTGGCCGACGAGATGCCGATCATCCCGATCTATCACTACGCCAAGGTCGACATGATCAACCCCGTCATCAAGGGTCTGCCGCAGAACAACGTGCAGAATACCTGGTATGGCAAGGATCTGTACCGCGTCGCCGCCGAAGAGTGACATTGCGGACGGGCCACCATCGCAGTAGGTGGCCCGTCTGACCCCGACCCCTTCCGAAAGTCCCGGATTTGCTGTCTTACACATTGAAACGCATCGCCATCGCGATCCCGACGCTGCTTGTCCTGATCGTGGTGTCCTTCGTGCTGATGCACTCCGCCCCCGGCGGTCCCTTTACCGCCGAACGGCAGTTGCCGCCCGAAGTGCTGGCGAACCTGAACGCGAAATACGGGCTGGACCAGCCGCTGTGGCGGCAGATCGTGACCTACGTCTGGAACATCGTCTCGGCCTTCGATTTCGGGCCAAGCTTCGTTTACAAGGACCGCACGGTGAACCAGATCATCGCGCAGGGCTTTCCCATCACGCTGACCTATGGCCTGCTGTCGTTCGCCGTGGCCGTCATCGCCGGGGTCAGCCTCGGCGTCGTCGCAGCGATCCGCCACAACTCTGCCGTGGATTATGCCGCCGTCGGCGTGTCGATCGGCGCGCAGGTGCTGCCGAACTTCGTCATGGCGCCGATCCTCGTGCTGGTCTTCACCCTTTGGCTGGGCTGGTTGCCCGGCGGCGGCTGGCAGGGGCCGGAATACTGGATCATGCCGGTGATCGCGCTGTCGACGTCCTTCATGGCGTCCATCGCGCGGATCACCCGGTCGAGCATGCTGGAGGTGCTGACGTCGAACCACATCCGCACCGCCCGCGCCAAGGGTCTGCCGGAACGCCGCGTGATCCTGCGCCACGCGCTGAAGCCCGCGATGCTGCCGGTGATCTCCTACCTCGGCCCGGCTTTTGTGGCGATGATCACCGGGTCTGTCGTCGTGGATATCTATTTTTCCACCGGCGGCATCGGCAAGGCCTTCGTGGACAGCGCGTTGAACCGCGATTACGCGGTGATGATGGGGGTCACGATCCTCGTCGGCGCGCTGACGATCGCCTTCAACCTCGTGGTCGACATCCTCTACGGGTACATCGACCCCAAGATCAGGTACTGACATGGTCGCCACAACCGAGAATAATCCCGCGACGGCCCATGTGACCAAGGGCCGCTCGCCCTGGGCCGACGCCCGTCGCCGGTTTTTCCGCAACAAGGCCGCGATGTTCGGGCTGATCCTGCTGGTTTGCGTGGCCCTCTTCGCGCTGTTCGGCGGCCTGCTGTCGCAATGGTCGAACGAGGAGCTGGATTACAACGTCATGGGGCAGGTGGCCGAACTGGGCGCGCCCTCCATCGCGTCGGGGCATTACTTCGGCACCGACGATCTGGGCCGCGACCTCTTTGCGCGGACCGTGCAGGGGACGCAGATCTCCCTTGCCGTCGGCGTCGTGGGCGCGCTGATCGCGATCATCGTCGGCACGCTTTACGGGGCCACGGCAGGCTACGTCGGGGGCCGCGTCGATGGCTTCATGATGCGGCTGGTCGATATCCTGATGGCCGTCCCCTACATGTTCGTGCTGATCCTGTTGCTGGTCATGTATGGCCGGTCGATCACCATCCTCTTCGTCGGCGTCGGGCTGATTTCATGGATGGACATGTCGCGCATCGTGCGCGGCCAGACCCTGTCCCTGAAAGGCCGCGAATATGTCGAGGCGGCGCGCGCCACCGGAGTCTCTGCCCCCGTCATCATCCTGCGCCATATCGTGCCGAACCTGCTGGGCGTGATCGTGGTCTATGCGACGCTGCTGGTGCCGCTGATGATCCTGACGGAAAGCTTCATCTCGTTCCTCGGCCTTGGCGTGCAGGAACCGATGACATCGCTGGGTGCGCTGATTTCCGAAGGGGCGGGCACCATCGCCTATGGCACGACGTGGCAGCTGGGCTTTCCGCTGCTGTTCTTCGTGCTGACGCTGTTCGGCTTCTTCTTCGTGGGCGACGGCCTGCGCGACGCCCTCGACCCCAAGGATCGCTGAATGCCCCTGCTGAGTATCAACAACCTGTCGGTCACTTTCGACGGGCAGGACGGTCCCGTCCATGCGGTGAACGACCTGTCCCTGTCCATCGACAAGGGGCAGACGCTGGGCATCGTCGGCGAAAGCGGATCGGGCAAGTCCCAGACCGCGTTTTCCATCATGGGCCTGCTGGCGTCGAACGGCCGCACCTCTGGGTCGGTCAAATTCGACGGGCAGGAATTGCTGGGCGCCACGCAAAAGCAGCTGAACCAGCTGCGCGCGCGGCGCATCGCGATGATCTTTCAGGACCCGATGACGTCCCTGAACCCCTACATGCGCATCTCCGACCAGATGGCAGAGGTGCTGACCCTGCATCAGGGCATGTCCAAGCGGGACGCCGTGACCGAATGTGTGCGGATGCTGGACGCGGTCAAGATCCCGGCGGCGGCGGAACGTATCCGCCTTCATCCCCACGAATTTTCGGGCGGGATGCGCCAGCGCGTGATGATCGCGATGTCGCTGCTCTGCCGTCCCGACCTGCTGATCGCGGACGAGCCGACGACGGCGCTGGACGTGACCGTGCAGGCGCAGATCATGGACCTGCTGAACGACTTGCAGCGTGAATTCGGCATGGCGACGATCCTGATCACCCACGACCTTGGCGTCGTCGCAGGCTTCTGCGAACGCGTGCTGGTCATGTATGGCGGCCGCGTGATGGAACAGGCGCCGACCGATCCCCTGTTCGCCACGCCGACCCATCCCTATACCCGCGGTCTGCTGGGTGCCGTGCCGCGCGTCGATGACGAGAATGCGATCATGACCGCGATCCCCGGCAACCCGCCCAACATGGCCGCCCCGCCCGAAGGCTGCCCGTTCCGCCCGCGCTGCGACTTTGCCGGCGACGACTGCCGCGTGATGCCCCCCCTGGTGCCGTTCGACGGCGCCCGCGCCCGCGCCTGTCACCGCCCGGTGGCGGAGGTCGCCGCATGAGCCCGTTGCTGCGCGTCCGTGACCTGAGCGTCACCTTCCCCATCACCCGCCCCGGCGACATGCCCTGGACCGCGCCCCGCGCATTGCGCGCGGTGAACGGCGTCAGTTTCGATCTGGAGGCGGGGCAGACCCTTGGCGTCGTCGGCGAATCCGGTTGCGGTAAATCCACGATGGCCCGCGGTCTGATCCAGATGGTGCCCGCCAAGGGTCAGGTGATGTGGCGCGGAGAGACGGATCTTCTGTCGCTCTCGCCGCGCCAGATGAAGCCGCACCGCGCCGAAATCCAAATGGTGTTTCAGGACCCGCTCGCGTCGCTGAACCCGCGCATGACCGTGGGCCAGATTATCGCGGAGCCTCTGCGCACCCACCGGGGCACCCTCTCGGCCAATGAACGCCGCACCCGCGTTGCCGCGATGATGGAGCGTGTCGGGTTGCTGCCGCAGATGATCAACCGCTATCCGCACGAGTTCTCCGGCGGGCAGTGCCAGCGCATCGGGATCGCCCGCGCGCTGATCGTGGAACCGAAGCTTCTGATCTGCGACGAGCCGGTGTCGGCGCTGGATGTGTCGATTCAGGCGCAGGTCGTCGATCTGCTGAAGGAATTGCAGCGCGATCTGGGGCTGGCGATGATCTTCATCGCCCACGATCTGAGCGTGGTGAAGAACATCTCTCACGACGTGATGGTCCTCTATCTGGGCCGCGTGATGGAGAAGGCGGCGCGCCGCGAGCTTTACGCCAACCCGCAGCACCCCTATACGCAGGCGCTTCTGTCGGCGGTGCCGGTCCCCGATCCGGTGATCGAGCGGGCCAAGCGGATCATCGCGCTGGACGGCGACATGCCCTCGCCGATGGCGCCGCCGTCAGGCTGCGTCTTCCGCACCCGCTGCGCGCGGGCGCAGGCCGATTGCGCCGAGGTCGTGCCGCAGCCCGAGGGTGGCGATCATCAGGTGGCTTGCCTGCATCCGGGGCCGGTCCGGGACAGCGAACTGGTCTAGGCGATCAGGTCGGCGATCGCGGGTCTCAGACCCGCCAAGCCGCGCGGTTGCCAGCCCAAAGCGCGCAGCCGGTCGCAGGCCATGACGCTGACCTGTGACGGGTCGGCGCGTGGGGGCAGGGGGTGCGTGATGCCGGTCAGGTCTGCGTAGGCCGCCAGCAGATCGTGTTGATCCAGCAGGATGTCAGAGACATTGAAGGTCGCGGGCGCCAGTGCCGCAGCGGGGGCTGACAGCAAGAGGTCGACGGCGGCGGCAAGGTCGCCTGCATGCACCTCCGACCCGACGCGCGGGGGCGGGGTCCGGCCTTTGGCGTAGCCCGCGAAGAGGTCCGCCCACTTGTGCGGCTGGCCGGGGGCGCCGGGGCCGTAGACGCCGGTGGCGCGCAGGCTGGCGGTGGCGAGGCCGGTCTGTGCCGCGAGCCACGCCTCCGCCTCCGCCTTGAGCTGGCCATAGAGGCTGTCGGCGCGGGCGGGCAGGCCATCGGGCAAAGCCGTCCCTGCGGGATAACCGTCAAAGACCGCGCGGGAGGACAGGAAGAGGATGCGGCCCACGTCCACGTCGCGGGCCTGCTGGAAAAGCCGTAGGGTGCCGTCCAGATTCAGGGCGCGAAAGGTCGCGGGATCGTCACCCTCTCCACCGCGATACTTGCCCGCGACGTGGGCGAAGGCCGCATGGACCAGTGCGTCCTGACCGGTCAGGTCCGGCGGCGGCTGCGACAGGTCCCACGTCACATGCGCCATGCCCGGCAAGGCGCTGCGGCCCAGTGTCGTGACCTGATGACCCTGCGCCACCAGATGTGCCGCGATGGCATGACCCACGCGCCCCGTTGCCCCGGTCAGCGCGACCTTCATGCGGGGCCGGGCAGGGTGGCCACGTCTGGCACCGGCCCGTCACCGGCGTAGGCCTGCCAAAGGGCGATCAGGGGCGCGAGGTCCGCGGCCTTGGGATGGTCGGTCTGCCACGGTTTTTCATATTGGTAATGAAGGACGTGGATATCGGGCCAGTGCCACAGGGCGGGCATCGCGAACCAGACGTATTGCAGCATGTTGTAAAAAACCGGCAGCCCGTGCCAGTCGGGATAGAACGCCTGCAAAAAGCTCTGATCCGTGCGGGGCCAGAAGGCACCGGGCGCATCCAGCACCGTCATCATCGCGGCAAAGGTCGCCGGATCGGGCCGGGCGGTGAACACGCCGGAGTTCATGCGGCGGAAATCGGCAAGGCCCTCGTAGACGTTGGGCGCAGCGCAGAATTCGGGATAGTCGAACAGCTTGTCGCAGTTGCGCAAGACCAGCGTATCGGCGTCAAGGAACACGACTCGGTCATAGGGCAGTTGCCACAGCCGCAGCTTGGCGAAGTTGTCGAGCGGCGTGTGGAAGGCGGGCTTGTTACCCTTGGTGAAGGGCACGCGCCCGTGCAGCGTGGCGCGGTCGTGGGCAGCGTTGAAGGCGTCAGAGGTGTCCAGCAGATCGACCGGCACCAACACCGCGCCGAGGGCGGTCAGGGGCGCCAGTGCCTCTGCCGCCACGCCGCCCGTGTGCATCACGACGAGGTCGGCCTCCGTGCCCGTCAGGGACAAAGACCGGACCAGCGCCCGCGCCCCCAACGCGAAATCCGCGTTGGTGACGAGGGTGACGTAGGCGTAGCCCATCAGACGGCGCGCAGCTTCTTGCCTTCGGGATCGCGTTCGACCTTGTCGGCCAGATCGCGGGTCCAGGCGGACACGGCGGGCACGCGGCTGCGGTCGATGCGGTGGGCATACTTGCGCGCGACCTCGACCACCTCGGTCAGCAGGCCTTCGGCCAGCGTCGTGGGGTTCAGGCCAAGGGCGAGGAACTGCGCGTTTTCCACGATCAGGTCGTTCTCGGCGGCTTCCTTGCGGGGGTTGGGCAGGTTCATCACCTGCGCCCCGGTCTGGTCGGCGATCAGTTTTGCTAAATCGCGGACCCGGTGGGTTTCGGTCATCTGGTTGAAGATGCGCACGCGGTCGCCGACCTTGGGCGCGTCACCCATCGCAAGCTCGATGCAGCGGACCGAATCCTGAATGTGGATGAACGCCCGCGTCTGCCCGCCGGTGCCATGCACGGTCAGCGGATAGCCGATGGCGGCCTGGATCAGGAAGCGGTTCAGCACGGTGCCATAGTCGCCGTCGTAATCGAACCGGTTGATCAGCTGGTCGTGCATCCGGGTCTGCGTCGTATGGGTGCCCCAGACGATGCCCTGATGCAGGTCGGTGATCCGCAGGCCGTCGTTCTGCGCGTAGAACTGGAACAGGATCTGATCCATGCTCTTGGTCATGTGATAGACCGAACCGGGCTTGGTGGGATAAAGGATCTCCTGCTCCTTCGGGCCGGTCGGCGTGTCGATCTGCACATCGAGGTAGCCTTCGGGGATCGGCGCACCGACGCTCGAATACCCGTAGACGCCCATGGTGCCGAGGTGGATCACATGCGCGTCGATGCCGGTTTCCACAAGCGCGGCCAGCAGGTTGTGCGTCGCGTTGATGTTGTTGTTGACGGTATAGACCTTGTGACGGTCGGTCTTCATCGAATAGGGGGCGGCGCGTTGCTCGGCAAAGTGGATCACGACGTCGGGCTTGTGATCGCCCAGCCACGCTTTCAGCCGTTCGTATTCCTGTGCCAGATCCAGCAGGTGGAAATTGATCTTGCGGCCCGTCAGGTCGCGCCAGATGCGGCAGCGTTCCTGAATGGAATCCATCGGCGTCAGGGACTGCACCCCCAATTCCGCGTCGATCCAGCGGCGCGAGAGGTTGTCGACGACATGCACCTCGTGGCCCTGATCGGACAGATGAAGGGTGGTGGGCCAGCCGACGAAGCCGTCGCCGCCAAGAATTGCGATTTTCATGTTGAAGCCTCCATGAGGGGAGCGTTGCGCAAGCGTATGACACGCGTATGACGCGACAGGCCGCGCGGTGCCAGTGCGTCCCGCAGTCCGGGCGGCAGTTTTCTGCCGTGACCGCCCCCCGGCGCCCGAAAAGGTTCGCAGTTGCAGCATGGGGTCGGAACAGGCGGGTCTGCCGCGGCGTTTGAATACTGCGACCGCCAGTTGCGGTCCTCTTATCGGATAGTGTTATGCGCGTTGTACGCGACGGAGAAGGTCACCCGGCTGCGCTGGGGATCATCAGGCGTGAGTCGGGGGCAGAGGCGGGTTACGCCGGACCCGGGACCGCACTCGCGCAGGAAAGCCCCGTGCATCTGGTGGGGTTCGCGCCCTTCGCCTACCCGGCGCGGCTGGGCGCCAACAAGGCGGCGCTGCTTGCAAACTACTCCGACATCCTCGCCGCGACCCGGACCGGAGAGTTGGTCACCCCCGCCGCCGAATGGCTGATCGACAATCATTACGTGGTCGAGGAAAGCTTTCGCCACCTCAAGCGCGACCTTGTTCCGCGCTATTACCACAAGCTGCCGCAGGTCACGCTGGACGGGCAGGGTGATGTCCCGGCCGTGCTGGCCTTTGCCTGGCGGTATGTGGCGCTGGGCAATTCGGATTTTCACACCGAGACGCTGACCGCCATGGCGCGCGGCTACCAGGAACACCGGGTTCTCACCATCGGCGAGATCTGGGCGATTCCCGCGATGCTGCGCTTCGTGCTGCTGGAAAACCTGCGCCGGATTTCCGACCGGGTGAATGCGGCGCGCGCGGACCGGGTGGCCGCGAACACGCTGGCCGACCGGCTGACGCCGGGGGACGGCGCCGACTGGCCCTTTGGTCCCGACCGCCCGATTTCAGAGGCGTTTGCGGCGCAGCTTCTCTACCGGCTGCGCGATGGCAGTCAGGCAGCGGACGATGCGCTGGCCCGGCTGGAAATGACGCTGGACGCGCAGGGGACCGACAGCGCGCAGGTGCTGCAGCACGAACACGCGCGCCAGTCGGCGGCCAACGTGGCCATCGGCAACGTGATCCGCAGCATGCGGCGGCTGGACGAGACGAACTGGACCACATGGTTCGAGGATGTCAGCCGCGTGGACGAGATTCTGCGCGAGACCGAGGATTTTCCCCGCCTCGACCGGGCCACGCGCAACGATTACCGCGATACCATCGAACGGATCGCGCACCGGTCGGACCTGAGCGAAAGCGACGTGGCGCTGCGGGCCATCGCGATGGCGCAGGACCGGCTGGTGGGTCATCTGCTGGTCGGACGCGATGCGGCCGCCTTCCACGCCGCCTGCGGTTACCGCGCGACGTGGCGCGAACGGGGGCTGGCGCAGGTGCGGCGGGCGGACTGGCTTGGCATCTTCGTGCCCGCGCTGGTGCTGACCATCGCCATCGCATGGGGCGTCACGGCGCTGCTACCGGACACTCTGCCGTGGATCATCGAGGCGCTGTTCTTTGTCCTGTCGCTGCTGACCGTGTCAGAGGCCGCGATGGGCATCGTGAACCTTGTGGGCGCGCGGCTCGTGCCGGTCACCCGGTTGCCCGCCTATGATTATGACGCTGGCATCCCCGATGACGCCCGCACGCTGGTCGCCGTCCCCACCCTGATCGGCGATCTGGACAGCGTCGACGACGCGGTGCGGCTGCTGGAACTGCATTATCTGGCGAACCCCGACGGCGCCGTGGATTTCGCGCTGGTCACCGACTGGCCCGATTCGGCACAAGAGGAATCGTCCGAGGATCGCCGCATCCTCGACCACGCGCTGGCCGAGATCGACGCGCTGGCCGCGCGTTACGCCCACGTCGGGCGGCGGTTCTACCTGGTGCACCGCAACCGGATCTGGAACGATGTGGACCGCATCTGGATGGGGTGGGAACGCAAGCGCGGCAAGCTCGCGGAACTGAACGCCCTGCTGCTGGGCACCGGCGAGACGACGTTCATGGACATCAGCCCGCGCCCGCCGCTGGGTATCCGCTATGTCGTGACGCTGGACAGTGACACGCGCCTGCCGCGCGGCACGATTGCCGCCCTCGTCGGCAAGATGATGCACCCGGTCAACATGCCGGTCACCGACCCCGACAGCGGCATCGTCACCGCCGGTCACGCCCTGATGCAGCCCCGCGTCACCCCGTCGCTGACGACAGGAGAGGACGCATCGGTCTTTCAGAAGGTGTTCTCGGCCGGGCGGGGCATGGACCCTTACGTCTTTACCGTGTCCGACCTTTATCAGGATCTGCTGGATCAGGGGTCGTTCACCGGCAAGGGCATCTATGACGTCCGCGCCTTCGACGCCGCCATGTCGGGCCGGTTCCCCGAAAACACGGTGCTGAGCCATGATTTGATCGAAGGCAACCTTGCCCGCGCGGCGCTGGCGACCGACGTGCAGGTGGTCGAGGATTATCCCGTCCGCTACGACGTGGACGTGTCGCGGCAGCACCGCTGGATCCGGGGCGACTGGCAGCTGCTGCCGTTCATCCTCGATCCCCGCAACGGCATCGGCGGGCTGGGGCGGCTGAAGATGGTGGATAACCTGCGCCGGTCGCTGGTGCCGCCCGCATGGGTGCTGTCGGTCGTGCTGGGCTGGCTGGTGCTGCCCGCCGCGAGCGTCTGGCTGTGGATGCTGACGCTGATCGTCACGCTGTTCTTCATGCCGCTGATGACGGTGCCGCTGGGGCTGGTGCCGTCGCAACCGGGCGTCGCGGTGGGGCGCCACCTGACGCGGATCGCGCAGGATCTGGGCGCCCGGGGCAGCGAGATCGGCCTGCGCCTGATCTTCATGGCGCATCAGGCCAGCAACGCGGTCGATGCAATCGCGCGGACCATTTGGCGGCTGGGTGTCACCCGGCGGCACATGCTGGAATGGCGCACGGCGCAGCAGGTCCAGGCGGGGGCCAACCGCAGCCGGCGCGCGTGGTGGCAGCGGATGGCGGCATCGCCGATCATCGGTGTCGTGGCCTTTGTCCTGACCCTGCTGCTGAACCCCGCCGCCTGGGCGCCCGCAGCCTTGATATGCTTCTGCTGGATCGCGGCCCCCGGCGTGGCGCATGCCGTCTCTCGCTCGATGGAGACGGAGGACCGTTTGGTCGTCTCGCCACAGGAGGCCGCCACCCTGCGCCGCGTTGCGCGCACGACATGGCGCTATTTCGAAACCTTCGTGACCGAGGCCACGCATCACCTGCCGCCCGACAATTATCAGGACGATCCCGCGCCCAAGGTGGCGGAGCGGACCTCTCCGACCAATATCGGCCTGTATCTTCTGTCCGTGCTGTCGGCCCGCGATCTGGGCTGGATCGGGCAGACCGACGCGCTGGGCCGGATCGAACGGACCGTCACCACGCTGGAACGGATGGAGCGTTTCAAGGGCCACCTGTTCAACTGGTACGACACGCGCGATCTGTCGGTGCTGCACCCGCGCTATATCTCTGCGGTCGACAGCGGCAATCTTGCGGGACATCTGATCGCACTCTCCTCCGCGCTGCGGGCCTGGGCGGATAACCCCAGCGTGCATGCGCAGGGCAATCTGTGCGGCATCGGCGATACGCTGGCGGTGCTGGTGGAACGGCTGGCCCATGTGCCCGACGACCGCCGCACCCTGCGCCCCATGCGCCGCAGGCTGGATCAGTTGATCGAAGGGTTCGGCCGCAGTCACGCGGCCTATATGGCGGAACCGCAACTGGCGACCTTGCGGGCGCTGAACCTGACGCTGATCGCCGCCGACATCGCCCGGCTGGCTGCGGATTTCCACGGCGAATCCGACCGTGCGGAAACCGCAGAGGTCCTGTGGTGGGCGCAGGCCCTGCGCGCGAACTGCGACCAGATCGTGGGCGACACCGGCGAGGGCGGGCTGTCGCGCAGCGATCTGATCCGCACCGTCGGCGCCTTGGCCGAACGTGTGCGCAAGCTGGCGTTCGAGATGGACTTTGCCATGCTGCTGAACCCCGAAAAGCGCCTCCTGTCGATCGGCTATCGGCCCGACAGCCGCGAACTGGACGACAGCTGCTATGACCTGCTCGCGTCAGAGGCGCGTCTGGCGAGCCTTTTTGCCATCGCCAAGGGCGACGTTCCCACCGCGCACTGGCTGCGGCTGGGCCGTCCCGTCACCAGCATCGGCACCCACAGCGCCTTGCTGTCGTGGTCGGGGTCGATGTTCGAATACCTGATGCCGCCGCTGGTGATGCACGAACGCATGGGCGGCATCCTGAACGGGGCAAACACGCAGGCCGTGCGCGCGCAGATGCAATACGGGCGCAGCCTGAACCTGCCGTGGGGCGTGTCGGAAAGCGCGTTCTCCGCCCGCGACCGGGACATGAACTATCAGTATTATGCCTTCGGCGTGCCGCACCTCGCGCTCAAGCGGATGCAAAGCAGCGATCACGTCGTGGCCCCCTATGCCACGCTGATGGCCGCCCAGATCAACCCGGCCGCGGCGGTGCAGAACCTTGCCCGGCTGGACCGGCTGGGGGCGTTCGGGCCCTACGGCTATTTCGACGCCATCGACTTTACCGCGACCCGGATGCCCGAAGGGCAGACCTGCGTCGTCGTGCGCAACGTCATGGCGCATCACCACGGCATGTCGATCGTCGCGATCGCGAACGTCATCCTCGACGGCATCCACCGCGACCGGTTCCACGCCGACCCGGTCATCAAGGCCGCCGAACTGCTGCTGCAGGAAAAGGCCCCCCGCGAAATCATCCCCGTCACCCGGGGGGGAGAGTTGGAGCCGCGCCTGCCCGATATGGATGGCGATGCCTCGACCGTCACCATGTCGGACAGCCCCGCGACCGACACGCCCATGGTGGCGCTGCTGTCCAACGGGCGGCTGTCGTCGCTGGTGTCGGGCACCGGTGCCGGCCCGCTGTGGCTGAACGACATTGCGATCACCCGCTGGCGGCCCGATCCGACCGTGGATACCGGCGGCAGTTTCCTGTTCCTGCGTGATCTGGCCTCGAACGACTGGTGGTCGGCGACCACGACGCCGCGCGCCGCCCATGGCGAGACGGCACGGGCCGTCTTTTCCGATCACAAGGCGGAATTCGCCAAATCCGCCCACGGCATCGACAGCCTGATGGAGGTCATTGTCGCCACCGAAGCCATGGGCGAGGGCCGCCGCCTGTCCCTGCGCAACACCACGACCCGCAGCCGCACCATCGAGGTCACAAGCTACGGCGAGATCGTGCTGGACCGCGCCGACGCCGATATCGCGCACCCGGCGTTTTCCAAGATGTTCGTCAAGACCGCGATCCGCGACGACGGCCGCACCATCACCGCCTTCCGCAACCCGCGCGCCGCCGGCGACCGGGTGGTGCACATGGCGCATCTGCTGGCGGGGGCCGCCGACCGCAGGCCCGCGCAGGCGGAAACCGACCGCCGCGCCTTCATCGGACGGGGCCGCGATCTGGGCAACGCGGCGGCTTTTGATGCAGGCGCACGGCTGGGCGGGGCGGACGGCTTCACGCTCGACCCGATCTTTGCGATCCGCCGGCAGGTCACGATCCCGCCCGGCAAGGCCGTGATGCTGACCTACTGGACGCTGGTGGCCGAAACGGCAGAGGAACTGGACCACGCGATCCTGCACCACCGGCAGGACGACATCTTTGCCCACGAGGACCGGATGTCATGGAGCATGAGTCAGGTGCAACTGCGCCACGCGGCGATTTCCTTGGCCGAGGCCGCGCTGTTCCGGCAAGCCGCCGCAGGGCTGCTGTGGCCCGACGCGCGGCTGGCGATTCAGGACGCGGGGCTGCGCGATGCGGTCGGCCCGCAAGATACGCTCTGGCCCATGGGGCTGTCCGGCGATCACCCGATCATGCTGCTGCGCACCGATGACGAGGCGGACCTTGAAATCGTGCGCAAGGCGATCCGGCTGGCGGATTATCTGCGGATGCACGGGCTGCAGGCCGATCTGGTGATCCTGAACGAGCGTCGCTCGTCCTACACGCAGGACCTGCAATCGGCGATCCAGAACATGTGCGACATGGCGGCGCGTGCCGGGCACCTCGACCCCGCGCGGCGGACGGTGTTCCCGGTCAGGCGTGACCAGATCTCTGACCAGACATATCAGACGCTGATGGCCACCGCCCGCATCGTGCTGCACACCCGCAACGGCAAGCTGAGCGAGCAGTTCGCGCGGCTGCTGGTGCCGGGCGAAAGCGTCCTGCCGCCCGCCATCGCACTGCCGGCAAAGCTGCCTCCGCTGCACCGGCGCACGCCCGACTTTCCGCAAGAGGATCTGCGGATGTGGAACGGCACTGGGGGATTCTCGGCTGACGGGCTGGAATATGTCGTGCGGATGCGCCACGGCGAACGCACGCCGCATCCGTGGATCAACGTCATCGCGCACGAGGATTTCGGGTTCCACGTCTCGGCCGGCGGGGCGGCCTTCACATGGTCCGTCAACTCCCGCGACTACCAGATCACACCGTGGAGCAACGATCCCGTCAGCAACCGCCCCGGCGAGGCGATCCTGATCCACGACCCCGCGACGGGGCGGGTGATCTCGCCCTTCGCGGCGCTGTCGGACGATCCCCACGCGATCCACGAGGCGCGGCACGGGCTGGGCAAATCCACCTTCCGGGTCTGGACCGACTGGATCGAGGCCGAGGCGGTCATGACCCTCGTGCCGGGCGCACCCGCCCGCCTGACCGCGCTGACCCTGCGCCACCGGGGGGCGCAGCCCTTGCGGCTGAACGTGATCGCCTGTGTCGATCTGGTGCTGGGCAACAACCGGGGCCGCACGGCGCAGGTGATCCGCGCGGGGCGCGATGCGGCGCTGAACGCGGTCGTCGGGCGTAATGCCTACGGCACCGGCATCACCGGCCGCGTCACGGCATTGGCCGCCAGCCTGCCGCTGCAGGCGACGACAGTGTCCCGCGGTGCCTATCTGGGGCGCAATGGCAATCCGGCGCGGCCTGCAGCACTGCTCGCCTGGCCGCAAGCGGGTGACACCGGCGGTGATCCCTGCCTCGCGGCACGTGTCGCCGTCACCGTACCGCAGAACGCGGCGCGACAGGTCACCTTCATCCTCGCCGACGCGGAAGAGACCGAAATCGGCGATGTGCTGGACCGCGCGCGGGCCGCAGATGCGGTGTCGCAGGCGCTGGATGCGGCGCAGGCGGAATGGTCCGATTTCCTCGGCCATCTGCAGATCGACACGCCGGACCCGCAGATGAACCTGATGGTCAACACATGGCTGCCCTATCAGTCGCTGACCTGCCGCATCCGGGCGCGGAGCGCCTTCTATCAGGCCTCCGGTGCCTACGGATTCAGGGATCAGTTGCAGGATACCTCTGCGTTGATCCTGCAAAACCCGGGGCTGGCGCGGGACCAGATTCTGAACGCCGCCAGCCGTCAGTTTGCCGAAGGCGACGTGCAGCACTGGTGGCTGCCGCGTAGCGGGGCGGGGGTGCGGACGACGATCTCCGACGACGTGGTCTGGCTGGCGCATATCACCGCGCGCTATGTCACGATGACGGGCGACCGAAGCGTGCTGGACGAGGCGCTGCACTTCGTCGAAGGGGCAACACTCGAAGACGGCGCGCACGATGCCTTCTACACGCCAGAGCGGTCCGCGCATCAGGCGCCGCTTTACGAGCATTGCGCGCTGGCGCTGGAGTTGGCGATCAAGCGCACCGGGCCGCACGGCCTGCCCTTGATGCTGGGCGGCGACTGGAACGACGGGATGAACCGCGTGGGCGAGGGCGGTCAGGGCGAAAGCGTCTGGCTGGGCTGGTTCCTGATGGCGACCCTCGACGCCTTCCTGCCGCTGGCAGAGGCGCGGGGCGACAGCGCCCGCGTGACCGCCTTGCGCGACCATCGCGCCAGCCTGCTGGCCGCCTTGGAAGGTGCGGGCTGGGACGGCGCGTGGTACAGGCGGGCCTATTACGACGACGGCACGCCGCTCGGCTCTCGGGACAGTGCGGAATGTCGGATCGACTCCATCGCGCAATCCTGGGCTGCGATTTCCGGTGCGGGCGATCCCGACCGGGCGCGTCAGGCGCTGGATTCGGTGATGGAAAGCCTTGCTGACCGCGACGACGGCCTGCTGCGCCTGTTCACCCCGCCGTTCGAGGAGACCGACCGCGAGCCCGGCTATATCAAGGGTTATCCACCCGGCGTACGCGAAAATGGCGGGCAATATACCCACGCGGCCACATGGGTCGTGCATGCGCTGGGCCGGTCAGGCCGCGGGACAGAGGCGCTGGCGATGTTCGACCTCATCAACCCGATCAGTCACACCCACACACCGGACGCGGTCGCGCGCTACCGGGTGGAGCCTTACGTCGTGGCCGCCGACGTCTACGGGGCCGGTCCGCGCACCGGGCGGGGTGGCTGGACGTGGTACACCGGATCGGCCAGCTGGCTCTACCGCGCGGCGGTCGAGGGGATCCTTGGCATCACGCTGGTCGGTGGCGACCGGGTCGCGGTCGATCCGGCCTTGCCGGACGGCTGGGACGGGTTCAGCGCGCGGATGGTCCACGCCGGTCACAGCCACCTGATCGAGGTCAAGCGCGAAAACGGGCGGGTCGTGGTGACCTGCGACGGACGGACCTCTGATGACGGTCACTGGGTGTTGGGGCCAAAAGAGGCGGCGCTGGCCTGAGGGTCACGCCGCCGCAGTCACACCCGCTTGCATTGACGCTGACCCCGATTTGCGATCAAGGTCCGCGCGACCCAGCGACCGGACACCGCAATGCCCCATACGCCGCCCTTTTCCCGCTTCGAATGGCTGATCGCCTGGCGTTACATCCGCGCCAAGCGGGCGGAAGGCGGCGTGTCCACGATGACGTGGATCAGCCTGATCGGCATCACGCTGGCCGTCTTCGCCCTGATCGCGACGCTGGCGATCCGGTCCGGGTTCCGGGCCGAATTCGTGGATACGATCCTGGGCGCCAACGCCCACGTCACGGTCTATGAACAGACGCCGATCGAAGGCACCGACCAGTTCACGCGCATCATCTCTGACTACGCCGCCCTGACCGACCGCATTTCCAAGGTGCCGGGCGTCACCCGTGCGGCGCCGCTAGTGCGCCAGCAGGTCATGGCGAACCGCGGCACGGAAAACGCAGGCGTCGAGGTTTTCGGCATCACCGAGGCCGACCTGCGCGCCGTCCCGCGCATCGCCAACCCGGAGGAGGCGCTGGGCAGCCTTGACGATTTCGCGCAAGGGATCGCCATCGGGTCGGGTGTCGCGCGTGAACTGGGCGTCACCGTCGGCGACCGGATCAAGCTGATTTCGCCCAACGGGGTGCGCACGGCGATGGGCACCAGCCCTCGCGTCAGCGTCTATACGGTGGAATACATCTTTACCGCCGGGCGCTACGACATCGACAAGACGCGGGTCTACATGCCGCTGGCCGAGGCGCAGACCTTCTTCAACCGCGAAGGTGTCGCCGACGAGATCGAGGTCATGGTGGCCGATCCCGACCGGGTCGAGGATGTGATGCCCGGCATCCTCGCGGCCGCTGGCGATTATGCCTACCTGTGGTCGTGGCGCGACAGCGCCGGTGCCTTCCTGCGGGCGCTGACGGTAGAGGACAACGTGATGTTCGTCCTGCTGTCGATCCTCGTGCTGATCGCCTCGATGAACATCATCTCTGGCCTGATCATGCTGGTGAAAAACAAGGGCCGCGACATCGGCATCCTGCGCACGATGGGCCTGACCGAAGGGTCGATCCTGCGCATCTTCTTCATCTGCGGGGCGGGAATCGGGACCGTGGGCACGCTGCTGGGCCTGATCCTTGGCTGCCTCTTCGCGCTCTATATCGACCCGATCTTCTCTTTCGTGAACTACGTCGCGGGCGGCGGGGTCTGGGACCCCGAAATCCGCGGCATCTACGCGCTGCCAGCACAACTGAACTTGGGCGACGTCCTGTCATCCGTGGTGCTGTCGCTGGGGCTGTCGTGGATCGTCACCATCTTTCCGGCCCGCCGCGCGGCCCGCATGAACCCGGTCGAGGCGCTGCGCTATGAGTGATCCCATCCTGACCCTGACTGACCTGCGCAAGGGCTACAATCCCGGCAAGCCGAACGAGGTGCGCGTGTTGCAAGGCGTCGATCTGACCGTGCAACCGGGCGAGGTCGTGGCCCTTGTCGCCCCCTCCGGCGCCGGCAAATCCACGCTGCTGCACATCGCGGGTCTGCTGGACACGCCAGACACCGGCACCGTCGCGATCCGGGGCGAGGACATGACCAACCTCAACGACCGCAGGCGCACGGCGATCCGGCGCAATGACGTGGGCTTCATCTATCAGTTCCACCACCTGCTGCCGGAGTTTTCGGCGCTGGAAAACATCACCCTGCCGCAGATGGCGAACGGCGTGCCGGACCGCGATGCCAAGGCCCGCGCGATGCAACTGCTGGACACCGTCGGCGTCGCCCACCGCGCCAGCCACCGCCCGGCAGAGCTGTCGGGCGGCGAACAGCAGCGCGTCGCCTTTTGCCGCGCGCTGGCGAATGACCCGGTGCTGCTGCTGGCGGACGAGCCGACGGGCAACCTCGACCCCGCGACCTCGGACCGGGTATTCGATGCGCTGATGGGCCTCGTGCGCAGCACCGGCCTTGCCGCCGTGATCGCGACCCACAACCTTGAACTGGCGTCACGGATGGACCGCGCCGTGCGTCTGGTCGACGGGCGGCTGGTGGCGGGGGCGGCCTAGACCCGCTGAGTCACGTAGATGCCAGCGCACATCAGACCGATGCCCGCCGCGCGCGTCCATGTCAGGGCGGCGACGCGGGCATTGAACAGGCCGAAGTGGTCGATGACCGCGGCGGCGATCAACTGCCCCAGCAGGACGTAGAACACCGCCCGCCCGATCCCCATGTCCGGCCCGATCCAGGTAATCGCCAGCACGTAGAAGGCGACGAAGGACCCGGCCAGAAACCACTGCTTTGGCGCGTCTGGCAGTTTCGCCACGGCACCGGGGTTCGTGACCAGCGCCGCGACCAGCGCGATGGTAAAGGCCACGGCAAACAGAACGCAGGCCGCGACCGCGGGCGACCCGATGTAGCGCCCCAGCGCGCCGTTCATCGCGGCCAGCACGGGGATGCCGAACCCCGTGGCCAACATGATCCACACCTGCAACGTCATCGCCAACCTCACTTGCCAAGACGCACCCGTGCGCCCATCGTAAGCGCAACATGCGCCGGAGAACCGGCGCGCACAAGCGGGCGGGCAAACCATGCGTTATATCATCCTCGGGCTTGGTCTGGCGCTGGCCGCCTGCGCCCCCGAACAAAAGCAGATCGACGGAGAGGCGGCGTTTATGGCGCAGTGTTCCGGCTGTCACGGCCGCGACGGGCGCGGCGCCGGGCCGATGGCCGCTGGCCTGCCGAAGGCGCCCGCTGACCTGACCACGATCAGCGCGCGGAACGGCGGCACCTTTCCCGAGGCCAAGGTCATGAGCCAGATCGACGGCTTCAATCGGGGCAAGCACGGTGGCGCAGACCCGATGCCGCATTTCGGCGACGGCGATCTGGGGCCGGTGGTCATGACCGAAGACGACGGCAACCCTGTGCCGGTCCCCGCCGAACTGCTGGCCCTGTCGAATTACCTACGGCTGATCCAGCGCCAGCCTTAAGGGCGGCACCTCGCCTGCAATCTCCAGAAATAGCTTGCGCTGGACGGCTTGTGCGAAACTGTCGCGCCCCTCGGCCGTCACCATAAAGGCGCCGGGGCCGCCGATGATATTGTCGGCATAAAGCTGTTCAAGGTCATAGCCCGCCCGGCGCGGGCTGTCGGGGCGCAGGATCGGCAGGGCGTTGATCACCGTGCCCTGCGCCAGCACCGTGTCGCGTGACGGCAGGATCGCGGGACCTGATGAATTGCCCATGCTGTCGCCGGAAAAGTCGATCACATGGCGGAATCCGTCGAAATCGTTCACCTCGATCAGCCGCTGGCCTTCCAGCAGGGCGGCCCCGATCGCGTTTCGCCCGTATGCGGCGCGCGGGGCCGTGGTCAGCGCGTCGGCAAAGGCCTGCGCCGCCGGGCGCCCGTCGATCAGCATCCAGTCCACGACCTGCACCTGATTGGTCGCCCATTCGACGTAGGTGACGGCGATGTGGCCGTGCAGGGTATTGGCGATGGCGCTTTGCACCGTGTCCGACAGCAGCGCGTCGGCGTAGCCCTGGCGCTGGAACGCCAGCTCTCCGGCATCGATGGACCCGCTGGCGTCGGCCAGCAGCACCAGTTCAAGCGAGGTTTCTTGCTGGGCGCTCGCGGCGGTGGCCCAGAGGGCGAGGGCGGGGATCAAATATCTCATGATCCCACGTTAGCCGGGCCGGCGCGTGTCAGGCCCTGACAATGGCGTGAAAGCGCATGTCATGCGGTGAAATGGCGCAGTTTTGGGCTAAAGTTTGGGCAACGCCCGAGGAGAGCACCATGAAACGCACCCTGACCGCCGCCCTGATCCTTGCCGCCACGACCGCCGCCGCCGGTCCCGTCAGCTTTGCGGACTGGAAAGAGCAGCGCCTGAAGCTTTTCGGGTCGAACGACTACAGCTTTGGCCAGACGTTGCAGATGAGTTCCAATGGCACGGTCAGCATCGCCTGGGGCCGGGTGCCGCAGGGCGACTGGGGCGCGACACAGGCGTCCTGGACCTGGGATGTGACGGAAGGCGTGCCGCCGACGGACCTGAGCAAGAAGGGCGGCGACGACCGCAACCTCGCGGTCTATTTCGTCTTCGTCCCGCAGGACGCGGCGGCGGGGCTTGCCAGCGCCGACATCAAGGCGTTGCTGGGGCGGTCCGACGTGCGGGTGCTGCAATATGCCTACGGCGGCAACAACGCGGTGGGGTCCGTGTTGCCCTCGCCCTATGGCACGCCCGGGACCGGCGTCACGATCCCGCTGCGGCAGGCCGGCACCGGGTCGCATGCGGAACGGGTGGACCTTACCGCCGACTACGCCCGCGCGTTCGGCGGCACGCCGGGTGCGCTGATCGGACTGGCGATCTCTGGCGACAGCGACGACACGCGCAGCACGATCCGCGCGGCGGTGGGCGGGCTGACACTGAACTGATCGGGGTCCGAGAGGGGTCAGCCTTCGGCCTTCCCGGCATATCTCGCGTGCGGCTGTTGCGGTCCATCGCAGCTGTCGTCCCTGACGGGCACCGGCACACCGCCCTCGGCTTGGTGCCGTATCGCAAGGATCTTGGGCTAAACGCGTCATTTTCATCAGGTTCTCCTCAACCATCGGGCTGAGAAAATGCGACCTTCAGATCCGCAGATCGGGACGACGTCGGCGCCGCGCTTCAGCTATGCCGCGCTGCCGTTGACCCGTGGAACGGCGTCACACGGTAAAGTTGACTTTTTAGCCAACTTTACGGTCGCGACAGCATCCTCAAAGACTTGACCCAGCCAGCGGCATCCACGTGTAAACTGAACCAAAGCGCGTCTGTCGCGGCTGCGGGTCAGGCATCGCAGCAGCAGGGCGTGACGTGATCTGATTTTGAAGAAAATATGGATAGTTAAGATGAAACATAGTGTAGACATTCACGTCGGACAACGTATCCGCCATAGAAGATGGATGACCGGCACGACGCAGCAGCAGCTTGCAGAGGTTGTCGGGATCAAGTTTCAGCAAATTCAGAAATATGAAACCGGCATGAACCGCGTGAGCGCCTCGCGGTTATGGGACATTGCGAACGCATTGAACGTGGACGTCCCGTTTTTCTTCCAAGGCCTCGATTCCGATGACAAGCAGGAAACGCAGTCCGGCGTCCTGCCCGGAGACATCCTGAGCGACAAGGAAGCGCTGGCATTGCTGCGATCCTACTACGCGATTCCGGAAAACCAAAGGCGGCGGCTGTTCGATCTGGCCCGCGTCCTCAGCGAAGTGGCGTGACGACGGCGGATTAGCCGTGTCAACATGGTTGAAACGGGCCGGGTGTCGCTGCGGTGACAGCCGGTCAGGCGGCCGCCGCTCGGATGCATGTCGCTTGATCCGGGCAACGGGAAACCTTCGGGACTGTGATGACGACACGCATACCTGCTTGATTCCCTGCGCGCGCTAAGGCGAAGACATCGCCTCACCGCACGCAGGGCATCAGTCCCGGCCTGTGGTCTTTTGCGGTGGTTCCCATGATGCCGTTATGGGTCGCAAGGTGGGCCAACGGCTTGCCGGTCACACCATCGCGATGAATCAAAAATCTCGGATGTGACAAATTTCGGCTTTGTCGCGGGTCAGTGATCGGACCGGTGCGCGCCCAGCGTCAGGTTCAGGTCCCGCAGGTCCAGCAATTCCGTTTCAGACATCTGGTCGGTGCCCTGGGTTGCGTCGTGCAACTCCACGAACACTGCTTCGGCCGCGGCGATTTCGTCTGTCGTGATCGGCCGCTCGCCATGCGCAAAAAACCCGAAAGACTTGGTTTGTTGGCCGATCGAGACCACTTTTCCGAATTTCAGCCCGTAATCGGCGGCTTGGCCCAGCACGTTATTTGCATCCTGCGGCGCCAGATCGGACCAGTCGCAGATGCCCGTATGGTCAATCGCCCATCGGACCACAGGATCGCTAAAAAACATCCCCTCGGACGCGTATAGATCAATCCATTCTTGAGGATATGTCTGGTAGAGCAAGGTCGGGTTCGCGAACCGGATGTGCAGCCCCAAGGCGTATTTCCAGTCCGTGATCGCACTCATGCGTTGCAAGAGCTGCCTTATTGTGTCCACCTTGGTCATGATTAAACCGTCATAATTTCGAGTCAATGACCCTGCGCTGCGCCAATCATCCAGGTCACGAACATACGCACAAACGAGCCTAAATGGAACTGTCGTAGAATATGAATTTCGAGAGGTTTCGCAGCCGATTTGCCGAACTCGCACCGGCTGGGTGTTATGTCGCACTCCGGGTCGGGTTCTACGCGCCCGAGGCAGAGCTGAACATGTTCGCGCCAGACTGGGTCGACCATTATACGCTGTCAGGGCATGCGCTTTCCGATCCCCTGTTGCGGTGGTGTCAAAAGAGCGAAGGCATCGTCCGCTGGAGCGATGTCGAATGCCCTTACACGTCGGATGTCTTGCTGGATTACAAGGCATACGGCTACAGATATGGCAGTGTCGTTTCCATTCGTGGCACATCGACGCAGCCAAAGGGCAGTCTCGGCGTCTTCGCCCGCAAAGAGCGAGAGCCGTCCGACGCCGAGATGGCCGAGATCAGACGCATCATCAGCGAACTGCATGCGGATGAGCCGCGCCAGATGACGAAGGCACAGCTGGAAGCGTTGCGCCTTTATGCACAGGGTTTTCTGCAAAAGCAGATCGCTCATGAATTGAATATCTCGGTCGGTGCTGTCAAGGCGCGGCTACGGGGCGGGGCGGATCGCCTCAACGTCAAGACAAGCCGGGAGGCCGCGTTGATCGCCGCGAGCCGTGGCCTGCTCTAGGCGGTTGTCGCTGCACGTGGCGCATCATTTGTGCAGCATTCGGTGCTATAGTCCTCAGGCCGCGATTCCGCATTTTGTGACAATGGGGGGTGATGAACGTTTGCTCTGGTCAGATGGGATAAGATCATGAACATCGTCGATCTTGGCACCCTGCCGGCCACGACCGAGAACTATGTCGGCTACCTCGACCAGATGTGTGCGGAACTCGGCCTCGATTACGCATCCTATGCATCGGTGAATCCCGTCACCGGCGCGGTGCAAGGGTATGCGAATTATCCGGAGTCTTGGAAATTACACTACATGACCCGGAATTTGCATCGCATCGATCCGACGCTGCAAAAGGCGGGCCTGAGTATTGCGCCAGTCGACTGGGAGCGATTCGAACGGGACCAGAAGTTTCGCGCCGTCTTCTTTGCAGCAGAGGATTTCGGCATCACGTCCCGCGGTCTGACCGTCCCGATCCGTGGACCCTACGGCGACCGGGGGCTTCTGTCCGTGACGCGGTCCTGTGGTCAGACCGAATGGAACACGCTGAAGCGGCAGATCATGGGCGATCTGCAAATCGCTGCGGTGCATCTGCACGACTCGATCATGCGCAGCTGCGGTTTAACCGGTATCCTCGGCTATTCGGTCCTGTCGTCCAGAGAAAAAGAGGTTCTGCAATGGGTCGCGGCCGGCAAGTTGCAGCAGGAAATCGGTGATATCCTGTCGATCTCTCATCGCACGGTCGAGATTCACTTAAGATCGGCGCGCGAAAAACTGGGGGCCTTCACAACCATTCAGGCAGTCGGCCGGGCCATCGGCATGGGTCTGATCTACCCCCAGTAAGGCGGCTAAGGGATTCCCCCTATTTTCAAGTGCCTGCACAAAATAGCATGAATGATTTTGTAGTCACTTTGGGGTCACAGACATGATCGTTATCATCGATTCGTTGAACGCGCACGAATATCCGGATCTTCTCGACAAGATGCATCAGTTGCGGGCGCGAGTCTTTAGCGACCGTCTGGGTTGGGACGTGCAGGTGATAAACGGCAGAGAGCGGGATGCATTCGACGATATGGATCCGGCTCATGTCGTCAGCGTCGACGACGACGGACGTGTCGTCGGCTGCATGCGGCTGTTGCAGACAACCGGTCCTCACATGCTGTCCGATGTCTTCAGCTGCCTGCTGGACGGTGAACCTCCGATCCGCAGCGCCCTTGTCTGGGAAGCCACGCGCTTCTGCGTCGACACCTCTCTTCCGGGGCGGGGCATCGCGCGCAACTCGATTTCCTACGTCACAAGCGAAGTGATGATCGGGGCCTTCGAATTCGGTCTGTCCGCGGGCATTACCGATGCGGTGGCCGTCATCGATCCCGTCATGAACCGCGTCATGAAACGGTCCGGCAACGCGCCCTACGATTATCTGGGATCGCCGCATGCGATGGGTAAAGTCACAGCGCTCGCAGCCTTGATGGATTGTTCAGAACAGCGAATTGCAAGCATCCGCGCATTTTCGGGCATCCGGCACGATGTTTTCGCACCGCATGTGGTCGAGGAAACCTGGAGATGAAGGACCCGACGCGCGAAACCTCACGGTCTTCTGCGGCACAGTTCAATTCGAACAGCGGTGGCCCGGTCGTGTCCCATCGCTGGATCGTCAATGTCCTGGCGCAGATGATCGAATATTCAGAGGCTCACGAACTGCCCGAGGTCTCGCGCCAGCTGATTTCTGCGATCGAAAAGATTTCGCCGGTGTTGATCGATCCAACACAGGGCGCGGCAAAGGCTGATCCCAAAGATGGCCCCGGGATGCGCCCCGACCTCTCGAATGTCTTCTACCTGCATGACCCGAAGCGTGACCACGCAGATTGATCGACCGATCATGCGACGCGACAAAACAAGCGTCGAATACAAGCTGACCAGGCCCCCTGACTGTCCCTCGCTCATAACGAGGGTCTGCCGGTTCGAGATCGGTCGTCTTCGGACTGGTTTTGCGCAAGCGCGCCGGGCGCGGAGCCCTCAACTTGCGCTAGTGCCCGGCGAGCTTATCGCTGTGTGTGATTGACCAGCGATAAATGCGGCCTGACGATGCTGGCGTGATATCGCCAGCTTGCGGCGGGCGTCGTCTTGGGTATCGAAGACCACTTCGTTCAGCAGGTCGTCCCGCAGGCGGTGCGGATCGACGCCTATCTCGATCAATTGCAGCCGCGCCATAAAGCGTCGACGGGGCTTGCCTTCGGGCTTTTGGTGCTTCTGGGTATCGCCATGCTCGCAGCAGGTCTGGCCTGTCAGGCCGATGTCACGCAACAGCGCCGCAAGCCGTGCAGATGGTGCAGGCCGGCGGCTACGATGTCGTTGTGATGGACATTCAGATCCCGGTGATGGACGGCCTGATCGCAACGGCCTTGATCCGACACGGGATCATCCTGCAGCACTTGTGCCGATCATCGCCATGACGGTCAACGTGCTGCCGCACCAGATTGCGATGTTCGGCAAATCCAGCCTGAATGGCTTCGTCACGAAACCCTTCCGTGGCAACGCGCTTCTAAAGAAGGTGGCTGAATGCGTAGGGGCTTCGGTTTGCGGGCAGAATTCGCAGGAACCGGCGATCGACACGTGCGATTCAATGGCGATGCATGACCTCATGGGCAACCCGAAGATGGATCAGGCGACCCGTGAACTGCGACGCCGAGTCGACGAGGTCTTTGACACAGATCCCGCGACGCATGGGCGACTGATTTCCGTGGGACTTAATCGCTTACGGTTTCAGTTCTGCGCAATACCTTGAAGGCAAGCATCAGGATTAGCATACAGGCAAACAGCCCGGAAACATCGCCAATGAAATATCCAACGGACGTCAAAGCGGCATGGTGAAAGGCCAGCAACATGCCGCTGGTGTTGATGACGGAAGCGATCAGACCGGCAATCAGGATGTCTCGCCAGTTTGCACGGTTGCCCGAGGTGATGCGAAAATCCATGCCGGCGTTTGCCAGTGCCCAAAATGTCATAACGGCACAGACGACGCCTGACATCATTCCGGTGACCCCAAGCGGTGTGAACCCGGCCCAGCCGAAGTTGAGCCAGTGGGTGAATGCCGCGGCCGGAAGCAGGAGAGGGATCGCCTTCCACCCCAGCAGCCAAGCGGAAAGGACCCGAACACCGTGCGGGAGGAACAGGAGGCTTGCGTAGGCCGCGATCTGAGGGGTGTATTGCTGTTGCCACGGTAAAAGCACCTCTATCGAGAGGCTGAAAGCCGCGAGATACGCAACAGATACAACAGCGAACGCGATAAGGAGGCTGCCTAGATTTTTACCGGATTCTGAAATGGTTACGTCAACTTCTTTGATAATGAGTAGGTTGATCGCTTTTTCTCGTTGCTATGGACAAGATACCCGGCATCCACGACGTCCTTCATGGCGCGGAAAAAGCTACTGCGTGGCACGCCAGCAAGCAATGCGTGCTTGCGGATTTCGTCCGTCTCCACGGTTGTGCCATTGGTCTCGGACAAGATTGTAGCGGCATAGACAATGTTCTTTTGAATCGACCCTAAATCATCGATCCCAAGATCCCGCTCCATCCCGAGGAGCAGTTCTTTGAGATGAGCGATTGACGCGAACCGTGTCATGAAAACCTTTCTACGCGACGGCAAGTTTGTCAAACCCGTCTGGTCACCAACGATAGGAATTGACATGCGCGAGAGCAAGTCCCAAATTGGGACTACATTAGCAGAAAAAATCCATATTGCAGCACCAGCGCCCCGCGAGTTTACGACCGCGGGGCGTGATTTTTTCAGCCGATCAGGGGACTTTTGCGGGAGCGATGTTCGACAGCATCTCATGCGAAAAGTAGTCGACCGCAGCGGACACGTCCTCGCGCTCACGCGGGCGACGGGCGCGCTGGATCTGCCCGGCCTTGCGATCCTGCTGGGCATCGTATGTGGCGATCGATGCCGGCGATTGGTGGCCATAGCCGTGGAACTGCGGCAACACGGCTATTTCGCGCGGGACTTAGCCTCAACCAGATCGCGAACAATATGGGTTGGTCACTGCGACATGCTGCATCGCTTATTGAACATTCTGCAGCAGTTGCGCCTGCTGAAAGCGCCGAAGTTCTCAAGTTGCTGCCGCGGGAGAAACGGCGAGGTAAGGGTGAAACTGTAAACGTGAAGGTAAACGACCCTACCGGTGCCAGTAGATGAGCCGACTAAGTGCTAGAAATTAAATGGAGGCGAGTACCGGAATCGAACCGGTCTACACGGATTTGCAATCCGCTGCGTAACCTCTCCGCCAACTCGCCGCCGGGCCAAGGCCTATGGATGTGTCACCTAGGGTTTTCGTGGCAGGTGCGCAAGCGGTTTTCGCAGGGCTACAGGCCGGCTGCCTCGGCCTCGCGGACGGCGGCCTCGGCCATGGCGCGGATCGCGGTGTAGGAGGAGGCGGCGGCGATGAAGCGGCCGTTGTGGCAGAACTTGGCGCCGGGAATGCCGCTGGCCTGCTCCAGCGGGGCACCGGTCAGCCCGGCCCAGGCGGCGGGCAGGTCGGCGCGCAGATCGAAGCCGTCCGCGTGGGTCTGGATGCCGCCGAGGGTCCAGTCGTCCTCGCCGCGCGGCGTGATCACGAAGAGGAGCTGGTCGGCACCGGCGCGCATGACGGCGGGGCGGAACGGCATGCCCATCGGCAGTTCGAGGATCCGGCCGTCGCCCGCCGCTGTGATCGCGTCCATCACCATGCCGTCGGCGCGCAGGCCGGCCGCACTACGGGCGATGCGGGCCTCGACGAAGGCGCGGGCGATGGCGAGGGCCGCGTGAAAGCCGCGCATCTCGGCCTCTGGTCCGCCCTGGTCGAAAACGGGTTTGAGGGTTTCCAGCAGGGCCGGCAGGGTCATGCCGGACAGCGGCCCTGCGACGGATGGCGCGATGGCGCCGTTGTCGAGCAGGTCGATGGGCAGCACGAAGCCCGCGTCGAACTTGGCGTGGATCGTTTCGATATCCGCGGCGGGGATGGCGAGGGCTGTCAGATACGCGCGCCCGAAGTGACGCCAGATCAGCCCGAAAGAGCTGAACGGCTGGCCGTCGTCGCGCAGCGGGGCGTCGCGCTGGTGGTGGTCGAAGAGGTGCCGGTCGGCGTCGAAGCCGCCGCCCACGTCATAGACGATGCGGTCAGTGCCCGGCGTGATCCATGCGGCGTCGCGGCTGCGGATGATCTGGGCTGTGGGGTACAGGCGGGTCAGGATGACGCTCGACATCAGCTCGTCGGCGTGGAAGCCGCCGGAATGGGTCACAAGATAGTCGATCGACATGCAAAAGGCCTTTTTTCAACGTTGCCGAATGTCAAACGCGGAAGCGTGGCGGATTTCAATACGGAAATGTGTGGAAAGCTACTGTGCCGCAGGAAATTGCGCCGAAGCGCAACGCGGCGGTCACAGGGAGGATTACATTACAAATTCCAAATGTTTCGCATGCGAGACATATTATGTAAAAGAATCGTTATTTCGGACAAAGGGTTAGGAATGCCTTGCCATGGCGTGCGGAGGTCTGGGCGACCTTGGACGGGTTCGGCCTTGCAATAGTCCGGCACGCGCTGCATTTTTTGGCCCGATAGCGCAGGCTGATATGCGAGGAGGTCGCGATGACGGAACATGTGACGGGCAGGGGCGGCTTCGTCGCGCGGGACAGGGACTGGCATCCGGCCCCGTATCATCCGGCCTACAAGACCAGTGTGAAGCGGTCGCCGCAGGCGGCACTGCTGTCCTTTCCCACGACGGCGAGCGAGATCACCGGGCCGACCTTTGGCCACGGCATCCTTGGTGCGCACGACGCGGACCTGATCCACAACTTTACCGGAGAAAGCGCCATCGGCCCACGGATCGTCGTGCATGGCCGGGTGCAGGACGAATTCGGGCGCGGTGTCGGCGGCGCGCTGGTCGAGGTCTGGCAAGCCAATGCGGGCGGACGCTATCGCCACAAGAAAGAAGGCTATGTCGCGGCGCTGGACCCAAATTTCGGTGGGTGCGGGCGGGTGATTACCGACGCCGAGGGCTTTTATGAATTCCGCACGATCATGCCGGGGGCCTATCCCTGGCCCAATGGCATGAACGACTGGCGGCCCGCGCATATCCACTTTTCGGTGTTCGGCCACAGCTTCGCCCAGCGTCTGATCACCCAGATGTATTTCGAAGGCGATCCGCTGATCCCGCTGTGTCCCATCGTGGGCACGATCCAGAACCCCGATGCGGTGAAGGCGCTGATCGCCCCGCTGGACAAGGCGCGGACGGTGCCGATGGATGCGCTGGCCTACAAGTTTGACATCATCCTGCGCGGGCGCCGTCAGACGGCGTTCGAGACGCGGCCGGAGGGACTTTGACCATGGTGCAACCGTTGAACGTATTGAAGGAAAGCCCGAGCCAGACCGCCGGGCCGTATGTCCATATTGGCTGCACGCCGAATTTCTGCGGCATCGGTGGGGTTTACCCAGAGGATCTGGGCGCGCGGATGAAGACCGGACCCGTGCAGGGCGAAGAGATCGTTATTACCGGCGCGGTCCACGACGGCATGGGCATGGCGTTGAAGGACGCGCTGGTGGAAATCTGGCAGGCGGACGCGCAGGGCCGGTTCGCGGGGCATGACGCAGAGGCGGACCCCAACTTTACCGGGTTCGGGCGCAGTCCCGGCGACATGGACACCGGCGCCTTCCGGTTCGAGACGGTGAAGCCCGGTCGCGTACGCTGGCCAGACGGGCGCCTGCAGGCGCCGCATGTCAGCGTCTGGATCGTGGCGCGGGGGATCAACATCGGATTGCAGACGCGGATCTATTTCAGCGACGAGGCGGCGGCCAATGCCGAAGACCCGATCCTGACGCGGCTGGAGCATCAGAGCCGTGTGCAGACATTGATCGCCGCGCGTCAGGACGACGGCAGCTACCGGTTCGATGTGCATATTCAGGGCCCGCAGGAAACGGTGTTTTTCGACATTTAAGTTTGAATCATCGTTGTCTGTCGCGTTTCAGACAATGTCCTATCACCGAAGCGTCATGTTTGTGCGCCATAGAGAGCGGAAGCATGGCCGACGGGCGATTATTGCGTCCCGAAGGGTGTGCCTGCGACGGTTTTTCAGGTTTCCGTGCAAAGGATTTGTGTCCGGCGCCAAAAAAACCTGGCCTATCCCGGCGACAGGTCTGGCTATCGCGCGAGGACCAGTTCGGCCTTCAACCCGCCCATATCGTCGCTGTCGCCCAGACGCAGGACGCCGCCGTGGCTGCGCGCGATGTCGGCCACGATGGCAAGGCCCAGACCGACGCCAGACCCGCGGTCCTGATTGCGCGCGGGGTCGAGGCGGGTGAAGGGGCGGACAGCTTCGTCGCGTTGGTCGGCGGGGATGCCGGGGCCGTCATCCTCGACCACGTAGCGGACGGCGCGGTCGGTGACATGGACGGCGACGCGGGCCTGCGTGCCGTAGCGCAGGGCGTTGCCCACTAGGTTGTCCAGCGCCCGGCGGATCGCGGCGGGCCGCAGCGGCAGGGTCGCCGGGTCCGCGGTGCTGACCGTGAGGGTCACGGGCAGGCCGATGCGGGTATAATCCGCAACCAGATCGGACAGGATGGCCGCGGGATCGATACGCTCCAGTGCGTCGCCCGCATCCGAGCGGACGAAGTCGAGGAAACTGTCCAGCAGGCGCTGCATCTCGTCCACGTCGCGGGTCAGGGGGGCGGCTTCCTCGTCATCGAGCAGGGACAGGCCGAGGCGTAGGCGCGTGAGCGGCGTGCGCAGGTCGTGGCTGACGCCCGAGAGCATCATGGTGCGCTGCTGGATCTGACGTTCCAGCCGGTTGCGCATGTCGAGGAAGGCCATGCCGGCGGCGCGCACCTCGGTCGCGCCACCGGGGCTGTAGGGCGTGATGCGGCCCTTGCCATAGTCGGCGGCGGCGCGGGCCATGCGGGTGATGGGGCGCAGCTGGTTGCGCAGGAAGATGTAGGAGATCGTGGTCAGCACGGCGCCGAGGATCACCATGACGACCAGCAGCTGGTGCGGGTTGGACGCGGACAGGCGGCGGCGCGCGATTTCGACCGAGAGCGGCCCCTGACGGCTGCCGATCCAGACGGTCACGAAGCGGCGGTCCGCCATCGAGATCGCGCCGATTTCCGGCACGCCGTCGCGCAGGCGGGCGGCGACGGTGTCGCCGGTGAAATCGGTCCAGCGGCGGTCGTCACCGATCTGCGGGATCGTCGTGGGCCAGTCGACGTCGAGTTCCAGCGGGGCGGCGACGGCGTTGACGTCGCGGATCGCGGTCAACCGGTCGGGGGCGGCGTCGGCCACGTCGCGCAGGTAGCGCAGGTCGATGGTGACGGCGTCGGACATCTGGCGGGTCACGCCTTCGAAATGGCGCTGGATGAACAGCACCGAGACCAGCAGCTGCACGCTCAGCACCGGGAGGATCAGGATGAGCAGCGCACGGGTGTAGAGGCCGCGCGGCATGTAGCGTTTGAGCCATTGGAAGAACATGTGCATGATCGTAGCGACAGGGTTCGGGATTGGCAAAGCGATGGATGACGTGTTCGACCCGGCGGCGGGTGTGGCAGAGGCGATTGCGCCGGGGGTGCGGCGGGTGCTGGCGCCGAATCCCTCTGCGATGACCTATCGCGGCACGAATACCTATCTGCTGGGGCAGGGGCGGGTGACGGTGATCGACCCCGGTCCCGACGATCCGGCGCATGGGGCCGCGCTGATGCGCGCGCTGGCGGGCGAGGCGGTGAGCCATATCGTCGTGACGCACAGCCATCTGGATCATTCGCCGCTGGCCGCCCGGCTGGCGCAGCAGACCGGGGCGGAGGTCTGGGCCTTTGGCGGTTCGGAGACGGGGCGCAGCGATGTGATGCGCGCACTGGTGGCGGGGGGCTATGACGGCGGGGGCGAGGGGGTCGACGCGGGTTTTGCGCCGCACCGGGTGGTAACGGACGGCGAGCTGATCGCGACACCGGCGGGGGCGCTGCGGGTGCTGCATACGCCGGGGCACATGGGCAACCATATCTGCCTGCGCTGGCAGGATGCGGTGTTCAGCGGCGATCTGGTGATGGGGTGGGCGACGTCGCTGGTGTCGCCGCCCGACGGGGACATCAGCGACTTTCTGGCGTCCTGCGCGAAGGTCAGGGCCGAGGGCGCGCAGGTCCTGTATCCGGGGCATGGCGCGCCGGTGACGGAGCCTGCGGTGCGAATCGACTGGCTGATCGCGCACCGGATGGAGCGGCGGGCGCAGGTGCTGGCGGCGCTGGATGTGCCGCGGGATGTCGCGGCGCTGACAGAGGTGATCTATACGGACGTCGCACCGGCGCTGTGGCCGATCGCGGCGCGTAACGTCTTTGCACAACTGGTGGAATTGGTGGGGGCCGGGCTGGTGCGGGCGGTGCCGGACCTGTCACCGGGTGCCACGTTCCACAAGATGTAGTGTCTGCGCGATCACGGCAACACGTCGGCGTGAGATCGCCTGATCGCCACGTCCGGCGGGTGTCTTTTTCGCGGGTTTCTGATATGCCTGTCGTCAATGGAGTGCGCGATCAACGCGCGCCCGGCCGAGCAGGACATGAGCATGAGCATAGCGAACGATACCCCCGAGTCCGATCTTCCGTGGTACCGGATGAAATCCAGCATCATGATGATCACGGTCACGCTGATTGCACTGGCGAGCGTGGTGTTCGATTATACCGGACGGGACAATACCCCGGCCGCAGGCTTTCGGCTGGTCGAGAACGGAACGATCAGCAACAGCGCCATGACCTATCAACGCTGAACCGGCGTCAGGTGTCGTGATCCGGTCCGCGGGGACCGCAGACATGAAATAATGCGCGGACGTCAGCAGGGCGTCCGCTGAAGAAAGGCCCCCGGCGCTGGATCGCGCCGGGGGCCTTTTTGGTTACATCGTCGGGCAGACGGCGCCGGTGTCGATCCAGGCCTGCGTCAACTCTCCGAAGATCGCCTGCGTGCCGGGGGCGGGTGTGCGGCCTTCGCCGGGTTCCCAGCCCCAGCCGACCAGACCGTCCGTCGCGTTGTGTTCGTGCAGGTCAGCGAGGGTGCGGTTGCCGTTACGCTCCGGGTCTTTCAACTGGGCACAGATCTCGGCGGCGGATTTGCCGATCCAGCCCATCTCGATCGGGGCGAGTTGCCAGGGGTTGTGGCCGGGGATGGAGCCTTGCCCGGTGGTGAACGACACGTTTTCCGCGCCGTGGCAGGTGGAACAGCGCATGCCGGGCGCGCCCATGCCACCTGCGCCGCGCACGACGGGGGGCTGGTGCGGCGTCATCAGGTCGCCCTGTGCCGGCACGTCACCCACCGGGTGACAGTTCAGGCAGCGCGGGCTTTCGATCACGACGAACATCTCGTTGAAGAGCGCAGCAGAGCGTTCGGAGTCGTCGGCGATGGCGCCGAATTCATCCACGGTGCGCAGGCCGTTCACGGTTTCGGCGTGGGCCGGGACCGCCCAGAGAAGGGCGGCCGCGGTCAGTTTTGTCAGGGTCTTCATGGATTACGCTCCGGCCGGGGTCTTGAAGGGAAGGGTGGTGACATTGGTGCCGGTCAGGGCGCGCCATGCGTTGGCGACGGCCGGGCCGACGGGGGGCAGGCCGGGTTCGCCGACGCCGGTGGGGTCCATGCTGCTCTCGATGATCTCGACCTCGACGGCCGGCATCTCGTTGATGCGGATCATGCGGTAGTCGTCGAAGTTCTGCTCGACCACGTTGCCGCCTTCGCCCAGCGTCAGCGCGTTGAAGAGGACGGAGCCGAGGCCGAAGCCGATGCCGCCTTCCATCTGGGCGCGGATCACGTTGGGGTTCACGGCGACGCCGCAATCGACGGCGCACCAGACCTTGGTGACATGCGGGAAGCCGTCGCGATCCTCGACCTCTGCGATCTGGGCGACATAGGTGTTGAAGGATTCGTGCAGGGCCACGCCGTAGCCCTTGTTACCCTTCACCTTCTGGCCGTCCCAGCCGGCCATTGCGGCGACCTTTTCCAGCACGGCCCGGTCACGGGTCATGTCGGATTTCAGCAGATCGAGGCGCCCTTGCACAGGATCCTTGCCGCCCGCTTCGAGGAGTTGATCGAGGAAGACCTCTGTCGCGTAGCCGGTGTGGGTGTGGCCCACGGACCGCCACCACAGGACCGGCACCGGACTTTCGGCGCGGACCCAGTTCACCCGCAGGTTCGCGAGGTCATAGGGCATCTTGGTCGACCCTTCGTAGGAGGTCGGGTCCTTGCCGTCCTCCATCATCTGCTCCATTGGGCCACCGGCCATGATGGACTGGTTCACCACGACGTTGTGCCAGCCGAGGATGTTGCCTTCGGCATCCAGCGCACCGCGCATCTTGTGCACGGTCATCGGGCGGTAGAAACCGCCGGCCAGATCGTCTTCGCGGGTCCAGATCAATTTCCACGCGCCGTCACGGCCTGCGGCCTTGGCGATGGCACCGATCTCGTTCCCGATCTGGGCGGTGGGCTGGGCGCGACGGCCAAACGATCCGCCCGCCAGCATGACGTTCAGTTTCACGTTGGCCGCGTCGATGCCGAGGTTGGTCGCCACCGCCTGCTTGTCGAAGCCGGGGAACTGGTAGCCGCCCCAGGTTTCAGCCGATCCGTCCTTGACCTGAATGACGGCGTCCAGCGGTTCCATCGGCGCGTGGGCGAGGAAGGGGAAGCGGAACTCTGTCTCGATCACCTGGGCGGCGTCGGTCAGGGTGGCGTCGATGTCGCCTGCCTCTTCGGCGACCAGCAACTCGCCGCTGGCGGCCAGATTGACGAAGTCGTCCATCATCTGGGCAGAGGACCGGGTTTCGGCGTTGCTGTCGTCCCAGTCGACGGTCAGGGCGCTGCGGCCCGAGAGGGCGGCATAGGTCGAGGTCGCATAGACCGCGATGCCCTGCGGGATCTGGCGGACGGCCGTGACGCCGGGGACCTTCATGGCCTCGGTGTCGTCAAAGCTGGCGACGGTGCCGCCCAGCATGGGCGCGTGACGGATCACGACATATTCCATGTCGGGCAGGTCCATATCCATCGTAAAGACGGCCTGACCGGTGGACTTGGCGTAGCTGTCGAGCTTGGGACGGTCCTTGCCGATCAGGACGAAGTCCTTGGGATCCTTGACGGCGGGATCTTCCGGCGGGGTCAGTTTCGCGGCCTTGGCGGCCAGCGGGCCGAAGGTCGAGGTCTTGTCGCCGGAGGTGAGCACGCCGTTGGCGATCGTGATGGTCGAGGCGTCGACGCCCCACTCCTCGGCGGCGGCCTGCACCAACATGGCACGCGCGGCGGCACCGGCCTTGCGCATCTGGGTGTAGGAGTTCGCCATGGCGGTGGACCCGCCGGTGGCCTGCAGGCCGAACAGCAGGTTCTTGTACTTCTCGTCGTCGGCGGGGGCGGATTCGGCGCGCATCTGGCCCCAGTCGGCGTCCATCTCTTCGGCCACGAGGGTCGAGAGGCCGGTCATCGGGCCCTGACCGAATTCGATGTGCTTGATGATGACGGTGACGGTGTCATCCTCTGCCACGCGGATGAAGGCGTTGGGGGCGAAGGTCGCGTCCGTGCCGTCGGGCTGGAACGCGAGGGCGGCACCGGATTGCGCGCGACCGCGCATCGGCAGCGACACCGCGATCACGAGGCCGAGGGAGGAGGCGAGGAAGTTGCGGCGGTTCTGTGTGATGGTCATGTCTTAACCCTCCAGCGTCTTGGCGGCGTCTTTGATCGCCTGACGGATGCGCACGTAGGATGCACAGCGGCAGATGTTGCCGGCCATGGCCTGGTCGATCTGTTCGTCCGTCGGATTCGGGATTTCGTAAAGAAGGGCTGCGGCGCTGACGACCTGACCGGACTGGCACCAGCCGCATTGCGGCACGTCGATGGCGGTCCAGGCGGCCTGCACGGCCTGCGCTTCGGGCGAATCGAGGCCTTCGATTGTCCGGATGTCGGCGCCTTCGAGTGTGGAGACGGGCGTCACGCAGGACCGGCGTGTCGTGCCATCGAGCATCACGGTGCAGGCGCCGCATTGGGCGACGCCGCAGCCGAACTTGGTGCCGGTCAGCTTCAGCTCGTCACGCAGCACCCACAGCAGGGGGGTGTCGCCGGGCACATCAACGGTGCGCTCCTCGCCGTTCACGGTGAAAGTGGTCATGGATCCCTCGTTTTATCTGGATTGTGTTGAGATAGGAAAATGGGGCGATCAGGCCAAAAGTCACATGGATTCTGCAGTGCCGCAGCGGCAGCGCGGGATC